>JAJYJU010000022.1 GCA_021789195.1 bacterium
CATATCAATTACAAGTTTGCCCTTTTCATCATCGATCGTAGCAATAAGTTGGTCTGGATTAACAACTTCAACATCAGCATTTAGGGCTATGTCTTTAGCTGTAACCGGGCCCTTACCTTGCTTTGTAAGGCGTAAGTTTTGCATTTCTTCGCCGTAGACTCTAAAACGAATATTTTTAAGATTCATCATAATGTCTACAGCATCTTCTTTTACGCCGTTAATGGTTGTAAATTCGTGCGTTATGCCTTCGACCTTAAAACTAGTAATAACGGCTCCTGAAATACTGGATAACAGTACCCGGCGTAATGAGTTACCAAGGGTCATACCGTAACCGCTGTGTAGCGGTTCAATAGTAAAGGTTGACGAGTTTTGTCCGTGTTCGTCTACTTTGACTATACCTGGAGTGTGAATTAGATTTGACATTGCTTTGCTTACTTCCTCCTCTATTAGCGTGAATAATATTCAACTATTAACTGCTCATTAATATCTAGCTCCGCATCGTCGCGGGTCGGAATTGATTTAACCTCAACCTCTCCTTTTTTACGATTGACTTTAAGCCAAGCCGGTATAGTGCTTGGTGCGGCACTGACATCATCTAAATTCTTGAAATAATCACTCTTTAAACTATGATCCCTGAATCTTAATACGTCACCTGGCTTTACTTGAATCGAAGGAATGTCTACACGAGTGTCGTTTAGTAAAAAGTGTCCGTGACTGACTAATTGGCGTGCAGCTCTTCGTGAGGGCGCAAAGCCTGCCCTATATACAGTGTTGTCAGCGCGTCTCTCGAGCATTTGTAATAATACTTCGCCCGATTGTCCCTGCTGACGGGAAGCTTCGCGCATTAACTTCGAGAATTGACGTTCCAAAAGACCATATAGTCTTTTCACTTTCTGCTTCTCACGAAGTTGCAAAGCGTACTGACTTGGTTTAGTAGGTCTTGCGTTAGCGGCTTGCTGTCCTGGAGGTGATGTGCGCTTAACTAGAGCCTTGTGAGCCTTAGGATGCAATGCATAGCCTTCCCGGCGACTCATTTTAACTATTGATTGAAGTTCCCTAGCCATAGCTACTACACTCTCCTTGCTTTCTTGGGTCTTACGCCACCGTGAGGAACGCCTGTAACGTCAGATATAGACTCAATATGTATATCTTGCTGGGCAATTGCCCTAATTGCAGAGTCTCGTCCAAGACCGATTCCTTTAACAAATACTTCAACTTTGCTTAATCCATATTGCTGCTTTGCAGCTGAGGCAGCTTTTTCAGCCGCAATTTGTGCTGCATATGCAGTGCCTTTTTTAGAACCACGAAAACCACAGGCTCCAGCACTGGATGCACTTAAAACAGCGCCATTACTGTCAGTTATGCTAATTATAGTGTTATTAAAGGTTGCTGCGATATGAGCTTGACCGGTCGAAACGGTACGCTTAGATTTACGTCTTTTAGGAGCTGAATCCTTTTCAATATCTTTCTCAGATACCGCTGCTTCTTTAGATTCAATCATTACTTCGTCTTTTACTTCTGCTTCTGCCATATATATTCCTTAAGTCTTAGCTACTGCCTTCTTAGCAGTTCCTGCAACAGTAACTTTCTTACCACGTCTGGTTCTGGCATTGGTTTTAGTCCTTTGACCTCTAGAAGGAAGATTTAAGCTGTGTCTTTGGCCACGGTAGCTCTTAATGTCCTTTAAACGCTTTATATTACCGCTAACAACTCTTTGTAGTTCTCCCTCGACTGAGTATCCGTTGCTAATAGTTTCAGATATCTTAGATATTTCGGCGTCAGTAAGGTTCTTAGCTCTAACTGTAGGCTCTACCTGAGCCTTGTTTAGTATGTCTTTGGCGGTTTTGGGACCAATACCATAGATATATGTCAAAGCTACCCAGATTTGCTTTTCGTTAGGTAAAGTTACACCGGCAATTCTAGCCATATACTAACCCTGCCTTTGCTTGTGCTTAGGTTTACGCTTATTAATGATATATACCCGGCCCTTACGGCGGACAATTAAATCATCTGGACTAATTTTTTTGACACTGGCACGCACTTTCATGCGGATCAATTCCTTCCTTGAAGTTGACACACTGCCGAATTAAACAACAGTTATAAATATTAAGATTTGCGATAGGTGATTCTTCCCTTAGTTAGATCATAAGGGGTCAACTCAACCGTTACGCTGTCGCCGGGAACAATTCGGATAAAATGTTTCCTCATCTTACCGGCAACGTGAGCTATAATTTGGTGGCCGTTTTCTAACTCAACACGAAATTGTGTACCCGGAAGGGTCTCAACAATTGTCCCATTTAGTTCGATTACTTCTTTATTGGCTACCATACCTATAACTAGTCAGCGATTATATCAAGAACATAAGGGGTTGTAAAGAGTTTTTGTTCACTCTTTGCACAGGGCCGGTTTTAAATTTATCCGTCCCAATCTAATAATTAATATAGCACACTAAATTATTACTAATAAAGTTTCTATTTACTACTTTTTTTCTTGAGATTAATCTTATCTAAAAACTTTAATCGTCTGGCGCCTAATGCAGCTTCAGCCGAGTTCTCTGGTTCATAAAAGAAGTCCGGTTCGCTGTATTGGTCATAAGTTACCATTAAAGCGCGTGATTCAACCGCACGAAGGGTTTGAAGGGCAACTGATACTAAGATAAGGATCGACGTACCGCCAATTGTAATGTTCTGATTCATAAATATCTGGGCAATAATTGGTATTAATGCCAGTAAACCTAAGCTAATTGCACCAAACAAGGTTAAACGGTTAACAACATAACTAAGATATTTCTGAGTTTGTTTTCCGCTTCTAACTCCCTCTAAGAAACCGCCTTGTTTTTGGAGGTTTTCGGCAATTTCCTTTGCGTTAAACTGGATTGACGTATAGAAAAAAGTAAATACAAACACAAGAAGGAAGTAAGTAACCGGGTATATATAGGCTTTCCAGTGTTCGCTGGCAAAAGTAGCGGCTGACGGCGTTTGAAACCAAGAGACTAGATTGGCGCCAATTTTAGATATTTCCGCACTATGCGATGCGCTCATTAACTGTCCGGCAAACCCAGGCACGCTTAAGAAAGCTACGGCAAATATAATTGGTATAACTCCGGCAGTTATAAGCTTGACAGGTAAAGTTGTCGTGACGCCACCATACGTACGGTTCCCTTGAACACGTTTGGCGTAATTAACTGTTAGGTTCCTAGCCGCCTCGTTTAGCTTAACTACAATCCAGGTCAAAATTACGATCGAAAAAACTATACCGATTAAGTAGAAGGAGGCTCTTCGATCCATTGGCCATGTGTGACCGAATAGTTTCCAACGGTCATTCTTACCTAGTTGAGAATTAACAATGTTATATATATTCGATGGTAAGCGACTTACGATGCCCACGGTAATAATTAAAGATATACCGTTGCCAATACCTTGCTCGGTAATAATTTCACCCAACCACATAAGCATCATTGAGGCTCCGGTTAGGGCACTAACCATTATTACCCACTGCATTAGGGTTGCGTGAGCAGTTATATCTGTCGTCCCACCTAAACTTTGGGCAGCTTGTCGAATTAGGTAAATTGAACCAATTGATTGAATAATAGCGAGCGGGAAAGTAAGGATTCTGGTGTATTGATTAATCTTCTTTTGGCCAAATTCACCTTCGTTATGTAGTGCTTCTAGCTGCGGAATGGCCTTTGTAAGCATCTGCATAATAATAGATGCGTTAATATACGGACCCAGGCCGGCTAGCATTATTGAAAAGTTAGCTAAGGCGCCGCCGGATAAAACGTTAAGGAAACTTAAAAACTGTGGCGCTGTTTTTGAATTAAATAAGTTAGATAAGATTTGGTGAAGGTTAGAAGAACTACCTAAAGGCACCGGGATGTTAATCATGATTCGGAAAATAATAATGATTCCAATCAATGCCAGAATACGCTTCTGCATATCCCTATGCTTTAGTGACTGAAGTATAATTTTCCAGTTCATGAATTATTTACTTTTGATTAATAAGATTTTTGTCCTGCCCTAAATAATTACCTTTGTCTTAACTTAGTATGCCATGACTAATCTAGATAACCAACTACCCCCGCATTTATTTTTTAAGAATCAACCTTGTCTGCATTTTTCTTAGTTGCTGGCCGAGATAAGCGATCTACTTTTGTAAAACTACCACCGGCATTTTCAACTGCCGTAATAGCTGAAACTGAGGCTGAAGTAAGACTTACGTTGTGTTTAGACTTAAGCTCACCGCGCTTTAATAGCTTAATATTTTGATACGGATGATTAATTAAACTTGCTTTAAACAAGCTTTCAGCGGAAATATCTACGCTTTTTACTAAGCTTAGCTGATCAGTAAAGACTATGGCTGACTTGGCATGTATAGATTTAAAGCCCGGTAATTTAGGTAACTGTTGCATAAGTGGATTTTGACCACCGGCAAAACCGGGTCTTCTAGAATAACCTGTGCGAGCTTTTTGACCTTTAGTACCGCGCCCTGCCGTCTTGCCTAACCCAGAAGCTATACCGCGTCCGCGTCGGGTAGCAGCTTTATGCTTTTTTACTTGTAGTTCGTGATACTTCATTTTGATCTTACTCTTTTACCTTAGTTTTAGCAGATGCTGTCTTAGTTGAATCTTTAGCCGGTTTAGATTTTTCAAGCTTTATTACCCAATCTTTAGCCGGTTTTAGCTGAGTTAGGGCAGATATGGTTGCGTAAGCCGTATTAGTTTTATTAGAAGAGCCTAAGGACTTGCTGAGAACGTTACTTATTCCGGATACTTCAAGTATTGTACGGACAACCCCACCAGCAATTAACCCGGTACCTTGAGAGCCTGGCAAAAGCAAAATTCTGGCACCGCCGACCTTAGCTTCAACATCATGCGGAATAGTACCTTTGTACATCGGTACTTTAATCATAGTCTTCTTAGCAACCTCGTTAGCTTTAGATACGGCGGCTGTAACGTCAGCGCCTTTTGCGATACCAATACCGACTTTAGCTTTATGGTCACCTACGACAACTAATGCACGGAAACGGAACCGACGTCCACCCTTTACAACTCTAGCGACACGGTCAATATGTAGAATGCGCTCATCAAATCGCTTGTCGTCTTCAAGTTCATTACGCTTAGGATTGTAGCTCATGGTTGATTGATTATTTGCCATATTAAAACTCCAGTCCACCTTCTCTTGCAGCGTCTGCTAATGCCTTCATTCGTCCGTGATACAATTTACTTCCTCTATCAAATACAACTTTTCTTACACCGGCTGTCTTGGCCTCTTTAGCGAGTTCTGCGCCAATTATTGTCGCTTTATTAGTTAGACTACCGTCAAGTTTTCGTCCAATCGTTGATACGTATACAAGCGTTTTCTGCTTTGAGTCATCAATGATTTGCGCATATATGTGATTTAGTGAAATACGTACACTTAAACGAGGTCGTTCTTTAGTTCCACTAATATTAGACCTGGTGCGGTTTTTGCGCATAGCTGTACGATTTTGTTTATGGGCTAAACGTGCCATAATTTATTTAGCCTCCTTTCCACTCTTACCACTCTTACGAATAATATATTCACCTTCATACTTAATACCTTTGCCTTTATATGGTTCAGGTTTTCTAAGTTCACGTATATCACTGGCGACTTGACCAACTTTTTGCTTATCTGAGCCGGTAATGGTAATAACGTTTTGATCAATGCTGGCAGTAATACCTTCGGGAAGTTTAAAATTAATGTCATGCGAATAACCAAGTGATAGCTTGATGTCATTAGCTCCGACTAAGGATGCCCTGTAGCCGACTCCGTTAATCTCAAGTTTTTTAGTGAATCCGTTACTAACACCAATAACCATATTATTAATAAGTGTCCGCATTAGCCCGTGATTAGAGCGATAGGTTGCGTTATCTAAATCCAGATTGCTTACTAGAACGCTATTATTATCACTAATATCCACTTTTAAGCCATCAAGTAGTGGTTGGCTTAAGTTGCCCTTAGAACCACTAACTTTGACTAAGTCGTTATCTAGTGTAACGCTAACTCCGGAAGGTACAGCTATAGGTTGTTTGCCGACACGACTCATTTAATAAACCTCACAAATTACTTCGCCGCCAACTTGCTTTTGTCTAGCTTCATTGCCGCTCATTATGCCTTTAGCAGTCGATAGAATAACCATGCCACGTCCACGTTTAACCTTAGGTATCTCATTGACGCTTGCATATATGCGTCTGCCTGGCTTACTGATGCGTTTAATTGAGGTAATTTTTGGGCTTTGATTTGCAGTAGATAGCACTAGTTGCAATTGCTTACGCTTTGCCTCGTCTTTTGTGGTTGAAACTGACACTATAAATTTGTAATCTGCCAAAACCTTAGCCACAGACTCTTTAATAACGGAGTGAGGAAGTACTATCTCAGTAATGCTAACTAGGTTAGCGTTTCTAATGCGGGTTAGCATGTCGGATATTGGATCGGTTGAAACTTTACTCATATATTATTACCAACTAGATTTAGTTACTCCTGGAATTTCACCTTTACTGGCATGTTCACGAAAACTAATACGACTTAAACCAAACTGACGCATGTAGCCTTTTGGACGATGTGTTTCAACACAGCGGTTTTTCCATCTTGTAGGAGAACTGTTGCGGGGTAGTTTTGCCAAACCTTCCCAATCACCCAGCTCTTTTAGCTCAGCTCTTTTAGCAGCATACTGCATAATCATCTTTTGCCTTTTTGCGTCTCTAACAATAATTGAAGTCTTAGCCATATGATTACTTATCTTCCTTAGCAAAAGGCATGCCTAATTTTTCGAGTAATGCTCGAGCATGTTCCTTTTGTTTTGTCTTAATTACAAAAATCACCTGCATTCCGTGTGCTGGAGATGTCTCCTCAAAGCTCAGTTCCGGAAAGACGGATTGATCTGTTAATCCTAACGCATAGTTACCTTGCTTGTCAAAGCCAGTCGCGCTCACGCCGTGAAAATCACGGAGACGAGGTAAAATAATGTTGATTAAGCGGTCGGTAAATTCATACATTCTCTCGCCACGCAGAGTCACTTTTAGACCGATTTTATTGCCTTCACGGAGTTTAAACGTAGCAATCGACTTCTTAGCTTTGGTTTGGATCGGCTGTTGTCCGGTAATCTTTTTGAGCGTGTTAGTAGCAGTTTCCATTAGTTTTTTATCGTCGCTGGCCTTACCTAAACCACAGTTTAGTACTACTTTCTCTAACTTTGGAACCTCATTAATGTTACTTAACTCAAGCTCTTTTTTTAGATCGGCAGCGATTTTAGTGCTATATAGCTCCATCAACCTGGCATGGATAACTGATGAACCAGTTTTGGCGGTTTGGTTAGCCATTACTTAATCTCCTTGCTGCTTAAACTGAAATGTCGGATTTTCTTACCATCTTTAAGTTCAAACTTAATCCGGCTGGCCTTCTTTAGAGTCGGCTCATAAATACCGACCTTACTGACATTTATCGGTTTAACAGTTTCAATAATGCCACCGTTCGGGTAGGCTTTATTTGGTTTAGTGTGACGTTTCACTACATTTACACCTTCAACGCTGACACTATTAATTGTCGGATGAGTAGATGTTACCTTACCGGTCTTCCCCTTGTACTTACCGCTACGTACAATAACGGTGTCGCCCTTTTTAATTCGAATGTTATATTTAGAATTCATCTTAAAGCACCTCCGGAGCAAGGCTAATTATGCGTGCATAGCCTTTTTCACGCAGTTCTCGTGGAACTGGACCAAAAATACGGGTGGCGCGTGGTGTTTTATCATCGGCAATTATAACTGCTGAGTTATCGTCAAACTTAATGGTTGAGCCATCCTTACGTCTTATCTGGTCAGTCGTTCTAACAACTACAGCCTTTACGATCGATTTCTTCTTAATGGTACTGTTTGAATTAGCGATCTTAACACTAGCTACAATAACGTCGCCAACTCGGGCATAACGTCTTTTGCTTCCGCCAAGCACACGTATACATAGTATTTCGCGTGCTCCGCTGTTGTCTGCTACAGATAGTCTTGTTTCTTGCTGAATCATACTATTTATCCTTGCTCTTTGAACTGGCTGCTGCTTCTTCAGTTTTTGACGATTTACTCTTAGAAGATTTATCCACATCATCGGACTTAAGCGCACTCAGTGATTCCTGACTTAGCTTAGCTTTAAGAATAATCTTTTCCAATTTAAAGTGTTTTTTAGCACTTATGGGTCTACATTCAATTGCTGAAACTTTGTCGCCAACCACTGCTTCGTTCTTCTCGTCATGTACTAAGAACTTTTTAGTGTCTAGAAACTGCTTGCGAAGGATTGGGTGAGTTTTACGTTGTTCAACTTTAATAGCAATTGTTTTACTGCCTGAGATTGAACTTACTACACCAATAATTGTTTTAGGCATTAGATTTTCTCCTTCATAAGTTGTTCAGACAATACGGTTAGCATACGGGCTAAGTCTTTGCGCATATTCTTAACTAAACGCACATTGTTAGTCTCGCCCATACTTTTTTTCCTTTTAAGATCAACTATTTCATCACGCAACTCACTGGTTTTAATTGTGAGCTCAGATGTTGATAGTTTTCGTATATCTGCAATTTTCATGACGCTATGCCTCCTCCCGAACTAGGAAACGGGTTTTCACAGGCAACTTATTGGCTGCTAGTCGCATTGCTTCTTTAGCCTCGGCTTCAGTTACACCCTGCATTTCAAACAAAATGGTACCTGGCTTAACCTTAGCCACGAAATATTCTGGACTACCTTTACCACTACCCATCTTTACATCCTGTGGTTTACGGGTTACCGGGGTATGAGGAAATATACGGATCCAGATTTTACCGCCACGCTTAATGTAACGCGTCATAGCTTGTCTGGCTGCTTCAATTTGGCGGGAATTTATTCTTTCGTGACCTTGAGCTTGCAAGCCAAAATCGCCGTAAGCAATATAGTTTCCAGAGGTTGCGACGCCACGGATGCGGCCTTTACGTACCTTACGGTACTTGCTACGTGTAGGAATTAACATTTTAGATAACCTCGCCTTTGTAAATCCATACTTTTACGCCAATAATACCTGCATTGGTAAATGCCGGTGAGTAAGCGTAATCTATGTCCGCTCTTAGTGTATGCAATGGTACTGAGCCCATAACTTCTTTTTCTCGACGGCTCATTTCAGCGCCGTTTAATCTACCGCCGACTTCAATCCTGATTCCCTTAGCACCTGCTCGCATAGTAGCAGCTGCTGAACTTTTAATAGCTCGTCTAAAGCTCATACGTCGTTCAAGCTGATGCGCAATGTTTTCGGCTACTAACTTGGCATAAAGATCAGGCTTCTTAACTTCTTCAATATTCACGCGTGTAGGAGTCTTATATATCTTTTCAATATCTTCTTTAAGCTCACTTGCTCCGGTACCGCCTCGGCCAATAACAACACCGGCTTTAGCTGTATAAATAGTGACCGTGACAAGATTAGGTGTGCGGCTAATTTCAACCCGGTTAATGGCGGCACGGCTGCCAAGTTTAGTATGAATTAGTTTTCGAACTTTCAGATCACTCTCTAAGTAGCCGGCATAAGACCGCTTGTCGGCAAACCAGCGACTAGACCATTCTTTATTGACCTGTAGACGCATGCTAATTGGATTAACTTTTTGTCCCATATGCTTACTTCTTACCTTCGCTTTTAGCTTTAGAATCGCCCTCAACCGACTTAACTGCCGTTTTAGGCTTTCTGATCTCACCGTCAACGACTACCTTAATATGCGAAGATTTTTTCTGAAATGGATGAGCTGAGCCACGAGCGGCTGGTCGGTATCTTTTAAGTCTGGGTCCTGGTGTAACACTAATTTCTACGATTCTAAGTGACGCTGGTTTATAACCATGGTTAAAGTCGGCATTAGCTCTGGCACTTTCAATTGTCTTTCTGACTGCTAAGGCACTTCGTCTTGGCGTATTAGCGAGAATAATTAAGGCATCGCTAACAGTACGGCCGCGTACTAGAGCAGCTACCACAGCTACTTTACGCGGACTTTGCTTTACACCCTTAGATATAGCTTGAACAGGCATAATCTTATCCTTCTCCGCCGGCCTTGGCTAACTTACCACCATGGCGTCTAAACTTACGGGTTGGAGAAAATTCTCCTAACTTATGACCAACCATGTTTTCAGTAATAAATACCGGGACATGAACTTTACCGTTATGTACAGCAATTGTGCGACCCACAAAGTCTGGTGAAATAACACTGGCTCTCGCCCAGGTTTTAATAATAGTTCGGTCTTCTGGCGCTAAACGGCTAATCTTCTTAGCTAGTTTAAAGTCTATGAAAGGTCCTTTCTTAAGTGATCGGCTCATATGTTATCTCCTCTTTCCTGCATGACGGCTACGGACAATGTACTTGTCTGTAGATTTATTATGTCGCGTCTTAAGTCCAAGAGTCTTTTGACCCCAAGGCGTACGTGGAGCTTTAGCCATTCTATGTCTACCGCCGTCACCACCACCGTGCGGGTGATCAACTGCATTCATAACAACGCCACGAACGGTTGGCCTGATACCCTTATGTCGATTGCGACCGGCTTTACCGATTGCTACGTTTTGATGTTGCTCGTTACTTACAACACCAAGACTGGCGGTACAATTAACGCTTATAAGCCTGACTTCGCCGCTAGGCAATTTAACCTGAGCATTAACTTCATCTCTTGCTACAAGTTGAGCCGAGGTTCCAGCGCTTCTAACGATCTGAGCTCCGCGACCTGGTACAAGTTCGATAGCGTGTATAACGCTACCGACCGGTATTAAGTTCAAACTTAAACGGTTACCGGTTTCAATAGCAGATTCTTCGCCACTATTAATCTTTTGTCCTACTTTCATACCTTGTGCGGCTAGAATGTATCGGTAGTTTCCATCACTACCCTTAACTCTGGCGATGTGGCTGGTTCGGTTTGGATCATATTCAATATGCTCTATAACGCCCTTATAGTTATTTGGCAAAGAAAAGCTGATCTGTCGATACATCCGTCTTTTACCACCACCCTTATGACGTGTTGTAATTCTTCCTTGGTTATTACGGCCCTGACTTTTCTTAATGTTCCCTGTAAGACTTCGTTTTGGCTTATTTGTCGTAAGCATGGAAGTATCTTCGCGCATCATTCCGCGACGGGCACTTGTAGTCGGCTTATATGTGGTTACAGGCATGATTACTCTTTCTCCTTAGCAGTCTTACGCTTGCGTCTTTTCGGCTTATCCTGCTTTTCAATCTCTTTAGCCATCTTTTCCTGAACCTGCTCAGATTTCTTCTCTTCCTCTTCAATTGCATCATAAAACGGCAAACTCTGACCTTCTTTTAAGGTAAGATAAACTTTTTTAACGGATTTATCGCGTCCGTTAGATACACGTCTACCGCCTTTAGTTATAGAACGCTTGGTTTTACCCTTTAAATTAATGATGTTTATCTTAATTACAGAAACATCAAATTGAGCCTCAACGGCAGCTTTAATAGTTTGCCTATTTAGCGAGGAGTCAGCTTCTACTACATATACGCGTGATTTACTTAGTTCATAGCCTTTCTCGCTAAGTCTTGGTGAAATTGCAATGCTTTTTAGATTAGTCTGGCTCATGCTTAAACCTGCTTACTCTTTTTCTGAGCTGGACTCAACCAGTCAATTAAGCCTGCTAAAGCAGCTTTAGAGAAAATTACTGCATCACTGTCTAATATCTTGGCTGTATTTAAATACTTAACAGCCGTTACATTAACATCAGCTAAGTTCCGGCTGGCTAACTTTAACTCATCGGTAACGTTATCTACGACTATTAGGGTGTACTTATTAGCACAATTAAGCTTAACAAGTAGTTTTATTAGCTCACTTGATTT
Source organism: bacterium (assembly GCA_021789195.1). Taxonomy (GTDB): domain Bacteria; phylum Patescibacteriota; class Saccharimonadia; order Saccharimonadales; family UBA4665; genus JAJZWH01. The sequence goes on from JAJYJU010000022.1 coordinate 11,845, forward strand.
AGGAGTCTTTAGTTT
>JAJYJU010000001.1 GCA_021789195.1 bacterium
TGGGATGGGGTACATTCGTACTTGGTCCAGTACTTGGTGCGCTTATAGGTTACAACCTGTACGTACTTCTATTTACGGACATGAAGGGCGGTTCTAAAGCTGTAGCAGCGCCTGCTACTACTTCGACCTCTTCAAGCCGTGCAAAGAAAACAACTGCAAAGAAAAAGACTAGCAAGCGTTAATTAATTAACATTAGCTAGCAAGCTGCCCGTAATTAAATTTGCGGGCAGTTTTTTTATATCTCGCCTTTAATTAAATCTTGTTCAAAACTAGCAATGCCTTTAGTAGACTTGGGGTACTGATTGACGTTTGGAAAATCTAGGTGCATTATCTTGTTCCAAACTACTTCAATTAATTGTTTAGTTTTTTCTAGTTCGTTATCGTTATATGAAAGTTCAATGCTTTTAATTTTCCCGTCTAAAATATCCGGCTCCACAAATTGGATTACGCCGGTATTAACTTTATAGCCTTTAAACTTTGGGGAAAGTTCTACCAGTAATTTGTAAAAGTAAAGCTGATTTCTATGATGCAATATCTTGGTGTCTGATTTGTTCCACTTGGAATAACTTTTACCGGTTTTAAAATCCACTATCTTAATCGTCTTTTCCTTGGGGTCTATTATTAAGCGGTCGATTGTTCCCTTTAGACGAACGGTCTTAAATGTAGGGCTGAAACCGTATTCACTTTGATCATCTTTATTAATAGATAAATCGACTTGGTTTAGGTAGGCATTTAATGCGTTAGTTCCTCTAATTAGTAGTTGTTCAAAATCGTGTTTATTGATATGGCGCTTGGAAAGTAGAAGCTCAAACTGATTAAGAATTTGTTTACGCTCAGGCACTTTGCCTAGGTCTTCCCTGGTCTGTTTAAAAATCCAGTCTAGTGTGTGGTGCATGGCGCTGCCGTACTCAGCACTTTCTGATTGCGGCGAAGGAAAGCGGACAATTTCTTTAATAAAGAAAAGTGATGGTCCGTCTTCATTTACATTAGTAAATGTGTTTAGGTTTGTAGCCGTTAAGTAGAAATTATCTAACCGATTTTTTAAGACAGCATGCTTATCCGGGTCAAAACTATCTAGATGTCTGCTCCACCAAGTTGGCTGATCTAAGGCCAGGTTTTGGCTGGTCGATTTAGCTTTTATAACTGTTTGATATTTTTCGGGCAACAAAGGAGAAATTAACTGGTCTTCTTTTACCTGCTCGGATAGGTATGTCAGCGGGTCGCTGTATTTACCGGACAGGCTTTGGTTGTAGCTAGCTAGAACTAAATTATGGCGGGCTCTAGATACAGCTACAAAGAAAAGGCGCAATTTTTCACTATCGTTGTTTTCATTGACTTTCACAAAAGATAGATTGGCGGGTAGTCCTAGTGAGTTTGATCTTCTTCTTGAACTTCTTCCCCAGGCACTATCGATAGTGTTTATTATGATTACCGTGTTGAACTCAAGACCCTTAGAAGCATGGGCAGTCATTAGATTAACGGCGTCCTCACTTTCTCTGAACGGAGAGTTGTCTATAATTTTTAAATTGGCTTTTTTATAGCTTTCAAAAAAATCTATGAATCCATCGAGGTTAAGATTAGTTTCGCTGTATTCATTGGCTTTGGAGCGTAGGATTGAAAGCTGGCCAATTAAACGCCAGGCGTCAGCGTTAAATGACCTTGAATTAGTGTTTAGATTATTAAAGTAGTATTCATAAAACGGGCTTGTAAAGTCAGCTAGGTCTTTTTCATTTAATGGCAGTGTTAAGTTTCCCATTAAGTAGCTGAGCATCAATTCATAAGAGGAGTCTTCCGATAGCTGATTTAATCTAATAAAGAAAAGAGCGATTGGTTTAGTTTTAGGATGCTTAAGTAATACATCAATCCAAGCTGTTTTGTCTTCATGAGCTTTGATTGAAAGTTGCCAAATTAAACTGGTTGGTATTTGCCAATAGTTAAAGCTTAATACTTGTGGCCAGTAAGTGTCAGCTTCAGACTTGTTTCTTAAATTTACTACTAATTTAGCGGCAGTAATTAGTTGATTAATAATGTAGTCGTCTAAAATATTATTTTTCTGTTCGTAGTTAATCGGTATTTGATTGGCATGCAGAAAAGGAATAAGGTCAATTAACATTTGGTGTTTAGGAGCAAAGACGGCAATTTCTTCGGCTTTAGAACCGGGTTGCTTAAGCAGTCCTTTAATGTAGTCGCTCACCCATGCCAGCTGCTCAATGTCTTTTTCCAGCTCCACTCGCATTACCTGACCGTTAATGTCTTTCGAGATGGCCGAGACTTGGCCTTTGTCCAGTTTAATGTCGATGGTATCTATAATTTGGTCTCTAATGTTTCCACTGAGGCTAATAATATCCTCAGTCGAGCGGTAGTTTTGTTTAAGATTTATTAGTTTGACGTCTTTATACGATGATATAAAGCGTTTCATATGTGAGTAATGGGCGCCTTGGAAACTATAAATAGCTTGGTCGTCATCACCCACGGCTAAAATATTTGGTCTGCCTTCATAGATTGGATGATCAGCTAGAAGCTCGACCAGTTTAAGTTGTGATTCATTTGTGTCCTGAAATTCATCGAGCTGAATGTATTGGTATCTTTCCTGAAGAGTTTGCTTAAGGTCAGGGTTGTCTTTTAAGCCTTGAATTGCTAGGAGTATCATATCGTCGTAATCAAACAGCGCGTTTTGCTTCAGCAGCTTGTTATATATTCTATAAACTTCAATTAGCGCAGTTTGCTTGCTTATTAAGTCCGGGCTAATCAGTCTAAAACGTCCAAGGTCATCTTTCTCTAACCAGCTATCTTTCCATTGACGCAAAGGTGGCGTATTGTTTTGAGCCTTAAACGTATCTACTGCACTTTCAAGTTGCTCGACCCATAAATCTTTCAGTGGTAATACGCTTTTGATGCTAATTGTACCTGGCAATTGCTTAGATTTTTTTAATAGTTCTGCAAACAATTTTGCATTCGATTTAGACAAACGGAAAGAAGTTGGAAATATTTTTTCCAGAAGCTTATTAGCTGCAGTCATAAATTCCTGATTGCTTTTAATGACAGCTTCTAAATCGTCTGGTTTAATTAAAGCGCGCTTATAGTTGCTAATTAAGGTTTTTGTATCATTAAGGTAGAAATCATTTTTAAGCGGATTTGAATACGGTAAATCATTTAAAATTTGTCTGTATAACTTATCTATTAGTAGATCATCGGCTGGCTTGGCAGCTAAAACCTCAGAGCTGAATTTTTCCGGATATGTTGCAATTAATGTACGACCAAATCCATGATAAGTTGAGACCGTTATCTCAGAAGCCGAACGTCCAATTAAATTGTTTAAACGACTTTTCATGGAAGCGACGGCTGACTCGCTGAAGGTTAAGCATAGAATGTTTTCCGGGCTTGTGTCAGTGGTTTCAAGAATTCTGCCTACTCTTGTTGCTAATAACTGGGTCTTCCCTGTTCCAGGACCAGCTATGACTAAAACAGGCCCGTCGACTAAGTCTACTGCTTGTCTCTGTTCATCATTTAACGACTTATACGATGCCGCATAGGCGGAGCTTGAAACACTCATTAAATTATTATACCGCTTAGTTAATTTTATGCTTCTCGCAATAAGTGCAAGCTACTGGTTCGGTTGAGCTATAACTGAACCATTGAGGCAATGCTTTACTCCATGGCTCGAAGTCATGAAAGGCACGAATGTCAGCAGCTTGACGAAGAAACCATGCCAGCCAGCCGTAAATATGCAAGTTTCCCCAGAATATACCGGCCCAACCCTCTCTGACTGGAATGACTGTAATAGGCGCTTTAGGTTTATAGCTTTTAAATTTCTTGTTAGCGGCTTTTCGTTTAAGGTTTGATGCAATAAATTTAGCGTCGTAAATTGCCGTTTGAGCCATGCCACTATATGGCGTATTTGCATTATCACCTAGTACATATATATCTTCTTCGGCTTGAAGGTAGACATCGGTTGCAATCTTGTGGTTGGCACTAAAAGAAAAATTGTTCTCGCCATAGAAAGGGTTATTGGCTGATCCGGCAGTCCAAATAACGGTATGGCTTAAGATCGGCTTATTATTTACCTCTAGTTCGGTTGCATCTTCGCCCTCGACGCGTTTATTAAGATAAATTCTAATGCCTAACCGTTTTAATTCTTTAGTAATTCTACGACTGGCAGTTTTGGGAATTTTAGGTAGAACTCTTGGCGAGGAGTCTACCAGATCAATGTGGATTGGTCGTTTCTCAATACCGTGCCATTCCATAATGCGTAGTAGGTATGATTGTAATGACCCTGCCAGTTCGGTACCAGTAGCACCTGCGCCGACAATGACATAGTTTAAATCGGGTTTATGATCACTGGTTAATTGATTATGTAAATGGATTTTTAGTTTTTCAACGTCTGATATGCTCTTAACTCCAAACGAGAGTTCTGCTAAGCCGGGTATATTAAAATAGTTAGTGACTTGTCCGAGAGCAAGAATTAGACTGTCATAACCAAAATGTTTATTATCCTCGGTACTTAGAATTTTAGTATCACGATTTAGTGATTTGGCTTTGGCGGTTACTAGCTTAACATTCTTCCCTTCAAAAATTGTCTTAAGAGCTATTGACGCATTAGCTCTAGCTCCTCCAGTCGCTACATGGTAAAGCGTTGGGAAGTATATTAAGTGCTCTTTGTCAGATAGAAGCGTGACTTCAAAGCGCTCGTCTTCACATAGCTCCAGCGCCGTTTTGGTGCCCGCAAAGCCACCGCCCACAATTAAAACTTTTTCTTTTGACATACTTTATTTATTAATTTTATACCCTTTATGGGTTGCACTCAAACTACTTTTAGGCTTATGCTTAACTATTGGATAGTATGTCAGATAAAACACTAATTGACCAAATTAAAACCTACGGCTTTAAGGGCGAACTTGATGATTCGGCGCCTACAATAGATGCTTATAGCCATGACGCATCATTGTTTGAAGTTAAACCTAAACTCGTAGCCTTTCCGTTGGATAAGTCGGATATTGAAATATTAGTAAAATTTGTCGGTGACAACAAAGATAAAGACAGATCACTTTCTTTAACGGCCAGATCGGCTGGTACGGACATGGCTGGTGGAGCAATTAATGATTCGATTATTATTGATTTTAGGAAACATTTAAATAAGATTGAACAGATTGAGAAAACTTTTGGGCATGCCCAGCCCGGCGTACTTTATAGGGACTTTGAGGCTCAGACTTTAAAACATCAGGCTTTAATGCCAAGTTACCCTGCGTCACGTGATATGGCTTCAATAGGTGGCATGGTAGCTAACAACTCAGGTGGTGAAAAATCGCTTGAATTTGGCAAGACAAAAGATTTTATTAATGAGCTTAAAGTTGTTTTTTCGGACGGAATTGAGCGTGTTGTTAAACCTCTAAATAAGGCTGAGCTAGATAAGAAAATGGCCCAGGATGATTTCGAAGGCGCAGTATATAGACAAGTTTATGAGCTATGCGAAAAGCATTATGATCTTATTAAATCAGCTACTCCAAAAGTCAGTAAAAACTCCATGGGTTATACCTTATGGGAGGTTTGGGATAGAGAAACTGGCATCTTTGATTTAACCAAGCTGATTGTGGGTAGCGAGGGCACGCTTGGTTTTGTGACAGATATTAATTTCCGCCTAGTGCCATCTACGCCTCATTCAGGGTTGTTAGTGCTGTTCCTAAGGAACATTGATGATCTAGGTGAACTTATTCCAGCCATTTTAGCTCATAAGCCGGCAACGTTAGAGAGTTTTGATGATCAGACGCTCTGGCTATCGATAAAGTTCATGCCTTCTTTCCATAAGTTACTTGGTACAAAAAGGTTTATTAGTTTACTGTTTAGTTTGATTCCGGATGGACTGCAACTTATTAAGGGTATTCCAAAATTAATCGTTATGGCAGAATTTACCGGCCAAACTGAAGCTGAAGTCAGGGATAAAATTAAGGCATTGCATAGTGAGCTTAAAACAAAACGCGCCAGGTATGAGATAAACGGTTTTGAAGAGGATGCCACTGAAGGAAAAAGTGAAAAGTTTTGGGTGATGCGCCGGCAAAGCTTTAATCTTTTAAGGAGTAAAGTTAAAGACAAGCACACAGCTCCATTCATTGATGACCTTGTTGTAAATCCACAGTATCTGGTAGATTTTCTGCCAAAGATTAGAAAGATAATTAGTAAGTACAAGCTATTTGCGACAATTGCCGGGCATTTAGGCGATGGCAATTTCCATATCATTCCGCTTATGAAGCTAGAAAATAAGGAAGAGCGAGACACTATGCTGCCGGCTATGAAAGAAGTTAATGAACTAGTTTTAAGTTACCATGGTTCCCTGTCTGGTGAGCACAATGACGGTATGATTAGAGGTCCATGGCTAGGAAAACAGTTTGGCAGTGAAATGCTTAAACTATTTAAAGATGTTAAACATATATTTGATCCAAAGAATATCTTTAACCCGCACAAAAAGACTGATGCGGACTGGGACTACAGCTACTCGCACATACGTGAGCATTTCTAAATTTAGCTATCAGCATTAGCACTATGCTAAGATAGTGCTATAGCTTTTAGGGGGCAATGAGCAAAACTAAAAAGCGGTTAGGGATTGTATCCTTTTTGGTATTTGCAGTACTGATTACTGCCGGCGTTTATTTGTCTCATGTAAATATACCTGTTCTTCAGCCACGTGGTCCAATTGCAGATAAAGAGTTTAAATTACTAGTCTTAATAGTGAGCTCAATGCTTATTGTGGCCGTGCCGGTGTTCTTATTACTGGCTTATGTTGTATGGCGTTACAGAGAGGATAATCCAAAGCGCGGTAAATATGAACCGGACTGGGAGCATAGTCGCTGGTTAGAGGGATTGTGGTGGGCTATACCAGCTATCTTGATAACTATAGTATCGGTTATAACTTGGAACGCGTCATATGCGCTAAACCCGTATTTGCCCTTAAAGAGTAGTAACAAAGCTATAACTATTCAGGTTGTATCTCTAAATTGGAAATGGTTGTTTATTTATCCAAACCAGAAAATTGCGACAATTAATTATTTTGAGTTGCCTGTTAATACGCCAATCCACTTCTATTTGACGTCAGATGCTCCTATGAATTCATTCTGGCTGCCCCAATTGTCCGGTCAGATTTTTACTATGGCTGGCATGCAAACTCAGCTCTATCTAGCCGCAGATAGCATGGGAACTTATTATGGCAGTTCGGCTAACATTAGCGGCGTTGGGTTTGCTAATATGCACTTTAATGCAATTAGCGTTTCATCAACTAGTTTTAAAGCATGGGCTCTGTCTGTTAAAGATAAATCGCCCAATCTTAGCATGAATGAATACATGATGCTTCGACAGCCAAGCAGCATAGTTAAGAATGTTAACTATTCTTACCCTGTTAATTGCTTGTTTAACACCATAATAAACAGTTACATGATGCCAGTGGCAAATGGCATGGGTAAGGTTGGAGTCTAGACGTATGCTACTAAGCCTATTCGCAAACTTACTTGGCAAACTTTCTCTTAAACAATTGCCTCATGATCCTGTAACCGCCGTCGGTGCATCAATGATAGTAGCTGTACCAATTTTGTTAGCAATTCTTTTAACTGTTACGAAACGCTGGAAATGGCTATATAGAGAGTGGCTGACGACACAGGATCATAAAAAGATTGGCATTATGTACATAATTGTAGCCGTTGCTATGGGTTTACGGGGACTGGCAGATGTTGTATTAGTGCGTGCTCAACAGGCTTTAGCTTCAGGTAATTCGCATGGCATATTGAACGCATCTCATTTTCAACAAATTGTTAGTGCGCACGGCACAATTATGATTTTCTTTGTCGCCATGGGGCTGATGTTCGGTATCATTAATTTAATTGTCCCGCTTCAGATTGGCTCACGTGATGTTGCCTTTCCATTCCTAAACGCTACCGGTTTTTGGTTGTTCTTTGCAGGGATGGCACTAATTAATGTCTCGTTAGTTATTGGCGACTTTGCGGCCACCGGTTGGTTGGCGTATCCTCCTCTAAGCGAGTTGGCATACAGCCCTACCGTAGGAGTAGATTATTGGATCTGGAGCTTAGAAATTGCCGGAATCGGCAGTCTAATGGCTGGGGTTAACTTTATTGCCACTATTCTTAAGAAGCGGGTTAAAGGAATGAAGTTAATGCTTATGCCACTGTTTAGTTGGAGTGTGCTTGGCTCAATGTTTTTAGTTGTGTTTGCCTTCCCTATCCTAACGGTTACCTTGACCTTGCTTGCCTTTGATAGAACTTTTGGCATGCATTTCTTTACGTCCAGTTATGGCGGCAACATGATGATGTACGTTAATTTAATTTGGGCATGGGGACATCCTGAGGTGTATATCTTAGTATTGCCGGCCTTTGGTGCTTATTCAGAGGTTGTGTCTGCTTTTGCTAGAAAGCGACTGTTTGGATATACCTCAATGGTTTGGGCTATCTGGGCAATAGTTGTATTGTCATTTATAGTTTGGCTACATCACTTCTTCACGATGGGCGCTTCACCGGATGTAAATGCCTTCTTTGGTATTATGACCATGATAATTGCCGTGCCGACGGGAGTTAAACTGTTTAACTGGTTGTTCACGCTGTACAAGGGAAAGTTGAACTTAAAGACACCGCTTTATTGGTTTATTGCTTTTGTCGTGGTGTTTACGATAGGGGGAATGGCCGGTGTATTAATGGCGGTTCCGCCACTTGACTTTCAGTTCCATAACAGCCTGTTTCTAGTTGCGCATTTCCACATGATGATAGTATCGGGCGTATTATTTGGTTACTTTGCGGCTATTACTTATTGGTTTCCCAAGTTCTTTGGTTTTAAACTTAATGAAAGACTGGGGCGGTATGCATTCTGGAATTGGCTGATTGGTTTCTTATTAGCCTTTGTACCGCTTTATATACTTGGCTTTATGGGAGCGACCAGACGACTCGATCATTATAGTGCTTCGCTCGGCTGGCAACCGCTCTTTATTGTTGCAGCAATAGGTGTGGTGTTTATTATCGCTGGTGTAGTGTTCCAGTTCCTGCAACTAGTAGTCAGTATCTGGCAAAGAAATAACGAAGGCATGTCACATAAAGATCCATGGGATGGGCGTACACTTGAGTGGTCTTTGCCTACACCGGTTCCAATATATAACTTTGCCCGGTTACCGATAGTTAGTACCAGAGATGCTTTTATGGCAATAAAGAAAGCTAAGCTTATAGATAATAGGCCATATGAACCAATTGAGATTCCGAAGAATACACCACTATCTATACTTATTGCATTAGGTGCATTTCTATTTGGTTTCGCCTTTGTTTGGCATATTTGGTGGTTGGTTGTGGTCGGGTTTATAACTACAGTTTTGTCCATTATTGTAAGATCAATGGATGAGCATCCGACTAGATTATTATCGGCAAAACAAGTTGAGAAAATGGAGCAATCTTACAAAGAGGCAGCGGTTTAATTATGGGTGATCTAGCGACAACTTCATTATCAATTGCTAAGTCTAATCGTAAGATTGAGCAGATAGAAAACGACAATACAACGCTGTTCGGGTTTTGGGTATATCTTATGACTGATTGCGTATTGTTCGCCAGTCTGTTTGCGACCTTCGTCGTATTAAGAAATAACACATTTGGTGGACCGACCGGCGCACAACTGTTCAGTATGCCTTATGTGTTACTTGAAACAATGGCGCTTTTAACCAGCAGCTTTACTAACGGTTTAGCTCTACTGAGTGCTCAGAAGCGTAAGGTTAAACAAACTCTTTTCTGGATGGGTTTAACGTTTGTGCTGGGTTTAACATTCTTAAGTCTTGAATTAGCTGAGTTTCATAAGTTTGCTCGAATGGGAGATTCATGGACGCGAAGCGGATTCTTGTCAGCTTATTACACTCTTGTTGGTACGCATGGAGCCCACATTACAATAGGTTTACTTTGGATGGCGGTAATGGCCTTTTATATATTTAAACGTGGTATTACAAGAGTTAGCTTAAAGCGGATTCGCATGATGAGTATGTTCTGGCATTTCCTAGATGTAGTCTGGATATTTATCTTTACGATAGTCTATTTGTTTGGAGCCTTACACGCATGAGTAAAAAACATCCTAACCATCATAAGTATCATCTTAGCGGCAATGAACCGCAAGACAGTGAAGCCTTAGTTGAAGTTCAAGAAGAACGTCCGGTATTACTTAAGCACTACATTATTGGATTTATAAGTTCGCTGATTCTAACTTTGGTTGCCTATATCATAACCATTAATCATGTAGCAGATAGAAATATTCTATTTATTATTTTAGCTCTTTTGGCGCTTGGTCAGTTTTTGCTGCAAATGTTTTACTTCTTGCATGTAGGAAGAGAGTTTTCGCCTAAGTTTAAGCTATTAATGGCCAGCTTTATGAGTTTAGTAGTTATAATTTTAGTTGGCGGATCGCTTTGGATTATGTTTAATCTTAACGGTCGGGTGATGCCAACCCAAAGCCAAATGGTTAAATATATGAATTCACAGAATAGTTTATAAATGGAAAAGATAAAACAATACTATAGGTTAGCCAAGCCTGGTATGGTCTACGGTAATATAATTACTGCTATTGCTGGTTATTTCCTTGCTTCCAAACTTAACCTTAAACCTATTCAATTCATTGCTATGGTTCTCGGTATATCCTTTGTAATGGGTTCAGCTTGTGCAATTAATAATCTAATTGACCGTGATATTGATTCTGTCATGCAGCGCACTAAAAAACGACCGTCCGTTAATGGATCAATCAAACTTTCTTCAGGTGTAATATATGCCATTATTTTGACTATTTTAGGATTTAGCTTACTGTTTGCACTGGTTAATATCTTAACTGTTGCAATAGGACTAGTTGGTTTTATAGATTATGCTTTTGTCTATACACTTCTTAAACGCAAAACTTATCATGCTACTTTAATTGGTAGTATTGCCGGAGCTATGCCAATTATGGGAGGATATGTGGCGTTTTCTGACCATATAAGCATCACTGCTCTGATTGTTGGTTTAATGATGTTGTTTTGGCAAATGCCGCATTTTTATGCGATTGCATTATATAGGGAGGATGATTACAGAAAAGCGAACATTCCCTTGTTGCCGATAGTAAAAAACCAATCTATAACAGCTAAATCAATGTTCGTGTATAACTTGTTATTTATTGCAGCCGCTTTAAGTCTGTATTTCTATGCTGCGTTAAATATCTGGTACCTAATTGTGCTTGGGACCGCTTCGATAGTATACCTGGCATATAGCTATAAAGGGCTTAGAATTAAACACTACACCGTCTGGGCCAGGCAAAGTTTTAAGTATTCGTTACTTTTAGTACTAGTAATGTCAGTAGCTGTAGCTTTAGGCTAGATAGCCGGCCAGTCGACTCTTACGGTTGTGCCTTTGTTGGGCGCACTGGTAATAATAATGTTGGCTTTATGAATGTCGGCGATCAGTTTGGCAATTGATAATCCCAGGCCAAAACCGCCATCACCGCTGCGTGAAGCATCACCTCTATAAAAACGGTCAAATATATGATCCAGATTATCTTCAGATATGCCACTCCCCTGGTCGATAATGCTAATTGAGTTTAAACCGTTTGCGTTAGCTAAGTTTAAATTGATCCTAGTCTTATTAGGGCTGTATTTTATTGCGTTATCTAAGAATATGACAATCATTTGCACAATGTTGTCGCTATCCCCTTTGATTTTAAGCTCGCTCGTGCCGGGTTTGTTAATTTTGAGAGTAATCTTTTTAGCATCGGCTTGAGCTTTAACTAACATAACAGCTTCATTAGTCAGTTTGTTCAAGCTAACGATTTTAAATTGGGCTTGTAGGTCTTTTGCTTCTAATAATGATAGTTTCATTAAGTTATTAATTAGAGATTCAAGCTTGGTTGCTTCTTCAATATTGCTGTTAATGACTCGTCTAAGTTCAGATGCTTCCAGCTTCTTATCCATAAGAGCTACTTCTGATTCCATCCGTAGGGCAGTTAAAGGTGTTCTTAGCTCATGGCTTACATCAGCTACGAAGCGGACTTGTTGTTCATGAGTTTCTTCAATTGGCTTTAGGGTTTCACGAGCTAAGACGTAGCTTATTATTCCACCACCTACCAATACGATTAGATTTGTTAGAATAAGCTCATCAAGCAGGTGTGTTTTACCGGCATCAAGAGATACAATGTCCGGCTGACCGAAACGGGTGCCACTAAAAATTGGGAATGCGGTGGACAATTCCCTGGACTCTCTACCTAAGACAAAGGACAAATTATCCGATCCGACCCTGTAAACGACTGATGAAAACAGCAAGCTAATAATTAAAAGCACTCCAAGGTATGACAAAGTTAATTTAAATGTAGCGCTCTTAAACATGATTTTTAGTTTAGATTAACTGCGACTTAGCTTATAGCCAAAGCCTCTTACGGTATTGATTAAGGCCGGACGATTTGGAAAGGCCCGGTCAATCTTGGCTCTTAGATAACCTATATATACCTCTACCGTATTGGGCATTACTATAGCATCTTCATTCCAGACATGGTTAATAATCATGTCTTTAGTTAAAATTTGCTCAGCGTGTCTTATGAAATAATCTAAAAGAGCGAACTCCTTATTAGACAGTTTTATAGACTTGCCTGCTCGTTTAACTTCATACTTTGCAGGGTCGAGCGATAAGTCTTCGTATTTTAAAACAGCCGAGTTTGGGATTGGCGGACGTCTCATTAGAGCCTGCATCCGGGCAACTAATTCTGAGAAAGAAAAAGGTTTAACTAAATAATCATCTACGCCGGCATTTAATCCTTCTACTTTGTCGGCAATGCTTCCCCTGGCAGTGAGAATTAAAATAGGCGCTTTTTGGCCTTCTGATCTAACTTTTCTTGCTATGTCTAGACCATCTTTATTGCCAGGTAACATGCGGTCTAAGATAATAATGTCGTAGTCTGGATCGATTGCGTAACTAAGCCCACTGTCTGCGTCTGCTACGGTATCTACGGCGTAGCCTTTTAGCTCTAGCCCCCGCTTAACCGCACTTGCTATTTTCTCTTCGTCTTCAACTAATAAAACGCGCATATTTATATGGCTTTAACTGTTAAGTAAAGCTCCTGTTTATAACTGTTAGTATATGACAATGCTTGAAAAATAGCTGTATACAGCGGATTAGGTAATTTTCTTATTAGCTTTAAAGCGGTTGTTGGCATGTGTACTTATCATGACTATAAATAGCCCGACTATAAAGACCAAAAATACTCCCCGGTCGATTATGTTAGCAGCTACTATCTGTGAGTTAGTAAAGCCGTGCATACGTTTTGATACAGACAAGAAGGCTTCCCTGAAACCAATTGCCCCTGGAGTTATAGCCGTAAAAATGGAAAAGTTAGCTGCCCCGGTGTAGCTGATGGCGCGCAGTGGGTTTAAATTGCCGGTTACTTGGTTTAGCTCAATGTAGTAAATGAGTGCCTGCAAGCTTACTTGAGCGATAGTAAATAGTACTAGTTTGTAGAGTTTTGCTCGGCTTAGGTCTAATTTAATTGGCTTGTTTAGTCGTTTAAAATGTTTTAAAGCCAATTTTATGACAAGGTAAGAAAATAGGGCGACGGCCACGGCCATGGGCAAAATTAACCAAAAGTAATGCTTGGGAGTAAAAACCAATATGATGCTTATTACAGCGTAAATGGCGTAATAAATTAGAAAAGCTATTATGTATGAAGATACTGAAACTTTGTGTTTGCGCTTTAAATAACCGGCCCGGACAGCTATGCCGCCTTGCAATGGCATAAAGAAGTTAGTGAGTGTTGAGTATATGCTTAAAAGTAAGTTCTCTTTTGGTTTTAGTTTGTCGGAGCAAAGATGAAGGATTGCATTATATAGAGTCATTAAAACTAAAAGCATTAGTCCGTAACAGGCTAAAAGAATTATAAGCAGCCATACGTTAATGTGTTTCAGTTCAGATACTATTGCCTGATGGCTATTTATGTAATACCCAAACATTCCCAGGATTAATGCAAAAAATATATATCCGGCAATAAGTTTAGTTCGTTTGGAAATCTTCATCGTAAACTACTATACCCTACTTATATAGACAACAAATAAAATTGTTATGGTAGCTATAGGCAATAAGCCAGTGTAAAATTAGAGGTACAGATATGGCACGAGATATCTACGCCAAATCGATGGAGAACTTTATTGGCAAGTTTCCAACCAAAACTTTCCATAAAGGCGAAATTATAATTTTCCAAGGCGAGTCTCCGCGTGGAACGTATGTAGTTAAAAGTGGCGTCGTAAAAGCATATAACCTCAGTATTCACGGAGATGAAAAACCAGTTGGTTTTTATAACGAGGGCGAAAGTTTTCCAGGTAGCTGGACTTATGAAAGAGTACCGAGTTCTATTTATTATTATGAAGCGTTTACGAACGAATGTGTCCTATATTTAGTACCGAGAAATGAATTCCTGGTATTTGTTAGAACACATCCTTTCATGGCTCTAGCGGAACTTGATCATTACGTTAAGCACACAATTAGTTTGTCGATGCAACTTAATGCGCTTCAACACTCTAGGGCAAATGAAAAATTAATGTATACCCTGCACTACCTTGCTTTAACTTATGGCAAGCCGCTAAAAGATCGTCAGCGGGAGATAGAATTACATTTGACGCATCAAGACTTTGCTAATTTAACAGGACTTACAAGAGAAACTGCTGCAACAGAGCTAAACAAATTAAAGCATCTAGGCGTAATTAATTACGCTAACAACATGCCATATGTGGTAGATTTAGATCAATTGCAGAAAATCTTAAAAGACCAATACATTTCCGAACTAGATTCTGAGTACACTAACGATTAATAGGTTGTTTGATCTTGGCTTTAGCTTTATTAGACTCTTCTAGAACATCATTAACTACTTTTGTTAGATTCTGAGGTGCCGTCCAGGATTTTATAATGCATCTTGACGCGCCTAGATCGTAAGCCTGTGTAACTTCAGGCGAATTTTCCATATTAGTAAAAATTAATACCTTGACGTCTTTATGCTTTTTAAGCTGGTACTTTTGGAGTAGTTCAAGCCCGCCCATTACCGGCATTAACAAATCAAGAAGGATTAAATCTGGAGTGTAGTCGTTTAGAATCTTCAGTGCTTCAACACCGTTTAAAGCGGTTTTTACTTTATGCTTGGCACTTTCTAAGATCAACTTATATGCAGCGTTTAAATCACGGTCATCTTCGACTACAAGTATATCAGCCATATTGTTTATCTAGTCTCCCTACAATACATATTATGCCACAGTCTTTCTTACTTTAGCTGTCACATTCTTCACTTTTCGTGGGCTAATGTGTTTAAGTGTGCTCGTGTTAGATGCTTTGGTCGGAAAAGACAAATAAAAAGTAGTTCCCTTACCTTCTTGACTCTCAAACCAAACTTCTCCACCGAGTTCATTCATTAATCCCTTGACCAGGTAGAGACCGAGACCAATACCGGACGCTTCATTTTTAATGACGTTTTCAGCTCTGAAGAATTTGCTAAAAACGTTTAAATGCGAATCTATTGGTATGCCAACGCCGGTATCTGACACACTTATGATCATGCGCGTTTTATCTCTTTTGGCGGATATAGTAATTTTGCCTTTCGACGGTGTGTACTTAATTGCATTAGAGACCAAGTTACCCAAAACTTCTTTTAAAACCATGCCGTCAGTTACTAAACGGAAACCATCAGACGGGCAGTTAACACTAAAGGTTATGTCTTTGTCTGATGCGGTGAGACGGTGATCGTCTATAACAGAGTTTATAATCTTTTGGGCTTGCAATGGCTTACGCTCGGCTACTATAGTGCCACTTTCAATTCTAGATATGTTAAGTAGTGTTGAAACTGTTTCGTTCATTCTATTTACTGCAGTTAGGATTGTTTTTAAAGATTTAAGTTGGGATTGCGATAAAGGGCCCATCATTCCATCTATCAGCATATGGGTATATGTCTTTACAGCCGACAGAGGTGTGCGCAGTTGATGTGAAGCTAGAGATATGAAGTCACTTTTCATTTTATCTATCTCATATTCAGAACTAATATCTCTAAGGATTTGAATACAGCCAACTAACTTCTTGTTTATGTTAATTGGCGAAATAGTGAGGGATAATCTAACTAAACTACCGTTCTTATGTTTGTAAATTACGTGCTCTGAAATTATCTGGCCGGTTACTAAGGCTCGAGTTAAAGGTCGTTCGGTAATTGGCATTTGAGCGCCGTTGCTATCGTAGGCTGTAAATAGCTTAGGAAACCAAATACCGACTACTTCTTTAGATGAGTAGCCAAGTAATTTTTCAGCTACCGGATTAATACGAGTTAATTTGCCGTATTCGTCGGTCGTGATTGCTCCGTCACCAATGCTATTAAATAGAACTTCAGTAATTATCTGTTGGCTTTCAGCTTGGCTTGTTTGATCAGACATCGATTTAATTATATGACCCATTAAATGTGATTTTGTGCATAAAATCTTACTGCGTGTCATAATGCAATACAAGAGCTGTATAAAATCTAATTATGAGCGAATTAAAACACAAATTTAGTCTTGGTCGTCACTCAAAGACCGCTAAGCGATCAGTGGTATTAATGATATTAGGTTTAGTTGTGTTGTATGGTGTTATGCCGAACTTGCACTCATTGTTTGGATTAAATCTCTATCTTAAGTTCCCAAAAAGATGGGAATTTTTGCTATTTGCCGTTTTAAGCTATTACTTAACTTACATTTTCTCATCGATTAGCTATAGATTGTTGGCAATTAGAAAACTTAATTTGGCCAGATTAGCGCTCGTACAGCTTGCAAGCTCAACACTAAATCTGTTGTTGCCAGCCGGTATAGGTAATATTAGTATCAACTACCTTTATTTAAGAACCCATCAATTAGCAAAAACTACTGCCGGTTTAGTAATTGGCATCAATAACGGTCTTGGCGTAGTTGGTAACGTATCGTTACTTGCCCTATGGCTGTCGTTGTACGGAGTTAATAACAGCTTGATACATATAGTAGATAAACACTATAAGACACTGATAATAATTGGAACACTGGCAGTATTAGTAATTGTAATATTAGTTTTGTTCTTAAGTAGTGCTGTCACAATCGCTAAGAACTTAAGGCGCAACATTGCTGCCGTGCTGGTTAGATATACCGAGTATAAGCGATGGCATAGGTTGGTTGGCGCTTATTTATGTGCCATTGGCCAGGCTAGCGTTACAGCTTTGGCATTTTGGTTTGCTCTAAAGGCATTTAATATTAACTTAGCCTATCCGCTCGTATATTTAATCTACTCGCTCAGTGCGCTGGTTGGAGGGTTCTTCCCTACTCCGGGTGGTTTAGGAGGAGTTGAAGCTAGTTTAGCGGCAGGAGTTATAGCAGTGCACGGCGCCGATACATCTATTGCGTTAAGTGCAGTACTCGGCTATAGATTTGTTACTTATTGGTTACCGGCTTTAACTGGATCAATAGCTTTGTTTATTGTTCAGAAAACTAAGATGATCGAGTGGAACAGTTAGAATTTTAACTGGTAATTTAGCCTTACTCGTGCCTATATTTAGCTAATGTAGCATTAGAGGATAAGGGTGATGGTAAGCTTCCAAATTATTCCGCCGGCTATAGATAACAAAGATGAATTACCATTATCTTTGGTTGATTTTTATAAAGTCTTAGGCGGCATATTCTATCCAAAAGCTAAATATAAAAAAACAGTTGTACTTGAGGCTATATTTAGTGCAAAGCAAGGAACTTCATTTATTATCAGCGTACCTGACCCGGTTGCAGATTTAATCCATAGTCAGCTAAGCAATTTATCTAACAAAATATTTATCAAGAGAGTCGATACTGCTAGTTTAATTAAGAATAATTTAAGAAACAATATAACTGTCAGAACCTGGCGTCCGTCGTCTAAGTTGAACCACTTAAATTATAAGAAAAGCTTAGTTGATACACTTGCCGCTAATTTACACGGGCTTAAAGGTAATGAGGTTATCGGTTGGCAAGTTTATGTCAGCCCGAAAAGTAATTTATCAATTAAATCAGTTACTAAAAGCATTGCTAAGTCAATTTATCAAAGTGCAAAGATGGCTATTAATTTATTGATTGAACTGACTGAATCAGACCCGCATCTAGCTAAACAGCGCGCGCTTAATCGAAAGATGGCCTATTCTAGTCAATCTGGCCATATTGTCCGAGAACCTGAATTTGCGGTTCGACTTAGATCGATTGTCATAGCAGGATCTAAGCAGCGCTTTAATAAACTTAATATGGCTGTTGAAGTAGCGGCCAAAACGCATGGACTAATCTATAATCGTTTTGTTAATTCTTTGTTCTTGGCCGATGAATATATTAATCGGACTTCATCTGGTCCTTCTTTTTATATTGAGTCTAAGCTGCTTAAACAGCTATTTAATATTCCCCAAAGTAATGGGAGATGGAAAGAACATGGCAAACTAAATTATTCTAAGCAATTACCGCTAGGTTATTTAGATCAGAATAAGCCAGATGTTATCTACGGTCTTAATGAAGATAAAGCCATCGGACTTAGTCAGAAGCAACGTCAGCTCCATTCATTGATTATCGGCGGGACTGGCATGGGTAAATCTACTCTACTAGGGTATAGCTTTATACAAGACGTTGTTAACGGGAACGGGGTGGCGTTAATTGATCCGCATGGCGACTTAGCCGAGCAGATGCTTAGGTACATACCGCCGAATAGGGTTAAAGACGTCATTTATATTAACCCATCCAAACTTAGTAATCCGATTGCTATAAATCTATTAGAGTTACCTAGTACTTTAACGAGCAAGGATGATTTAGACCTCGCAAAAGACTTTATTGCCGAATCAATTATCTCTATCTTTAGAAAGGTCTTCTCATTTGATGACAGCGGTGGACATAGAATTGAATATATACTTAGGAATGCTATATATACCGCTTTTAGCGTACCTAACGCCACAATATTTACTCTTCATAAATTATTGACTAACGATATTTACAGGGCTGGTGTTGTAGCAAGACTGGATGATGAGCCTCTAAGAAACTTTTGGTATGGCGAGTTCTCAAAAGCGGGCAGTTACCAAAAAGTCAAAATGATTAGTGGTGTTACAGCAAAACTTGGCAGATTCGAAAGATCGCAAGCTATATCCGGGATGTTTAATAAAGCTAAATCTACAATTAATTTTGATAGTTTAATAAATGATAAGAAGATAATAGTCTGTAATTTTGCAAAAGGGTCACTTGGCGAAGACAGTTCTTCTTTACTGGGAATGGTAGTGCTTTCCAAGTTGCAACTCGCAGCACTGAGTAGAACTAGGCAACCGAGTTCTAAAAGAATACCTTTCTATTTATATGTTGATGAGTTTGAGCTATTTAACTCGCCTATATTTGCCCAGTTAATTAGCGAAGCAAGAAAGTTTAGATTATTCCTAACCTTAGCTGAGCAAACTACGGCATATCAAGAAGAGAGAGATTGCAATATATTACTGGCTAACGTCGGCAACTTAATCACATTTAGAACGGCTGCCTCGATTGATATTAAACGTTTAGCGCCATTATTTTCTCCTTATGTAGCAGATACAGATTTAGCTAACCTCGAACCTTATACTTTTTACTTAAAAGTGTCCGGAGAAGCAGCTAGTCGTCCACTGTCCGCAAAAACCATTAAACTTGTTGGCAGTGGCAGCTTAAAGGTTGCAAATAAAGTCAGGAGCGAAAGTAGCCATAATTATTCGTATAGTTTTAATATGATTAACAAAGAAATACACCATAAGATACCATTAACTAAAAGCTAAGTTAGCTTAAAGAGAAGTTGTTTTGTTATAATCCTTACGAGCAGCTATACCTGTTATATATTAGGGCGTCGCCAAGTGGTAAGGCACCAGGTTTTGGTCCTGGCATTCGGGGGTTCGAATCCCTCCGCCCTAGCCAATTTAGAAGTTTATAAACATTCAGCTAAGACTAACTCTAGAACTCTAGAGAAAGGCACTAAGTTAACTACTATACTATCTGTTGCTTTCATAATTCTTATCGGTTCAGTCGAACTATACGTGTATTGATTATTTGCTCGAGCCGTATTTGCCAAGTCTAATAGGCTTAACGCCACAATATCTGCGTAATCTCTGGGGTTTTCCGCAATACTCGAATCAAAAACGTCTTTTAGACTAAACGGGTCTTTAGCTCCAGATGAACTCATTATAGCTACACTTACCGGTTCAAAGCTAAATTTTAATATCTGATTGTGATCTTTTGAATCAATTATTGTACCGGCACCAGTAAATGTTGAGACAGTCTGATGATCTATATCATTAAGATTATCGTCTGATGTTACATATCGACTATGAACAGAATCACTGCCGATAAATATAATTGAATAACTGTTCCCCTCGAGGGTCAGTATATTCGATTTCTGCTCCGCTCTTTTCTCTAAATTTTCCATAAACCTGCTCTTATGAAATTCTATACTTTAAATAAAGATATGAAAATTGCTTATAGTTATTTAAATTTTTAATCATATAAGCATTTCTTGTTATGCTTGCATCTTGTATCTTTTGTAAGATACAGTTTGTTTACTTATGACTAAACGATCGCCCGTTTTTAAAAATTCAGTTAAGCCGTTAAATATTAATCGACTTGATGGACGGATGGTTAGATTAATAAATACAAGCTCAAGAAATGAAATATTATTTGTCGGAGATATAAGTGCTAAGCTAGAGTATTGGTTTGGGTTGATGCGTGCCTTAAGTGACTTTGGTAGCGTTACGTCACCGGATTTACCCGGAATTGGTGGTATGACTAGTTTCTATAAAATTGGACGTAAGCCGACAATAGATAATTTCGCAGATTACCTAGCCTCGTTTATTAAACTACGCTATAAAAAGCGGCGCATAATTATAGTAGGGGTTGGATTTGGATTTGTAGTTATAAATAGAATGTTGGCAAATTACCCGGATATTGCAAAGAAAGTAAATTTAGTAGTGTCGTTAGGCGGATATACTGACAATAGTGATTTTTCTTCCAAATGGGGTACGTCTATGACTTTCAAGTTTGTCGGTAAGCTATACTCAAACTTTTTTACTTCGCCAATCCTTAGGGCGCTCGTGTATAACAAAGGATTTTTAAAAATGCACTATTTTCATCGATTACGGTCTACTAAAGCTGTTGCTGCTAAAGTTTTACTTAAAAATGAAGTTGAACGTTGGCAGAGTGGCGACCTTAGAACTTTCGGAGCAATTATGAGCCAACTTACATCTTTTAGTAATTGTAATAAACCAATAGATGTTAGGGCCTATCACTTATTTTTAAACGACCGCTCAATAGTTCGTAACAGAGTAGAACAGCATCTAAGAGTTGTGTTTGATCAAATTATTATTGCTAGAACTAGCAAGAGAAATACCTACGTTCTAAAACAGGACAAACGAGCGGCAGCATATTTTTTGCCGACCGATTTGAAACAATTGCTCAATTCGTTTTAAAAACAGTTATAAGCATTTGCGTTTAGTTTGCTTGTAGGTGATAATTAGCTTATGCTATTTCACTTGGGTCATAGGTATGATGACGATAAAAAATTGTCTCACGTAGAAGTTACTGTTTCGAATGATACTTTAATTAGAACTATTTTTATTATATTAGTCACGCTTGGGTTAGTGTGGTCATTTTTGCAAATTCAGTCAGCTCTTGAACTGTTGTTATTCGCATTTTTCCTATGCCTGGTCTTAAATGGTCCTGTTAGCTGGTTTGCAAAAAAACTGCCTGGTAAAGCTAAGGGTAGTAGGTTATTAGCGACATCATTAACTTATTTAATAGTCATAGTTTTTCTGGGTGGATTCTTTACATACATAACACCACCTTTTGTGCATCAAACAGAAAAGTTTATAGCTGCTGCGCCTCACTTAGTTAAAGAAACCCAAAACCAACATACTGCCCTGGGTCGTTTTGTTAGAAAACACCACCTACAAAACCAGGTTAATAATTTATCCAACCAAATTTCTAACCAACTTAAAAACATATGGGGAGTAGCTTTCTCTTCCTTAATTAGAATTGCTAAAGACATGTTCTCGATGATTGCCGTTTTAGCTTTGACGTTTATGATGCTAGTTGAAGGACCGCGATGGCAAGTTGGGCTGAGAAAGATATTTGTACAGCGCAAGAATGATGATCTGGTCACACGTATATCGCATGAAATGTACAGTGTAATCCGGGGCTATGTTAATGGTCAGGTACTATTAGCTTTAATAGCTGCCGTATTAGTTGCGCCTTCGCTGTTTATCATGGGTGTAAGTTACCCCGTAGCGTTGATGGTGGTTGTCTTTATTAGCGGTTTAATTCCTTTACTTGGTCACACTATCGGAGCCGTTATTCTAACTTCCGTAGCTTTGTTCCATTCAGTAGGCGCTGCGATTGTAGTGTTGATTTGGTATGTTATATATATCAATTTGGAAAACTATGTATTAGCTCCTAAGATACAAGCTAACACGACTAAGATGTCTCCTTTATTGGTCTTAATAGCTATAGTTGTTGGTATTAACTTTGGCGGACTACTTGGCGGTTTAATTGCAATTCCGGTTGCCGGTGTCATTAGGGTAATAGTTGTAGAGTTTCTTGAACAGCAAAAAAGACTGCCAAAAGATTATCTAAGCCAAAGTGAAGATTACTAAGATAAATACTGCCAAATTGACCCGGTAGGTGTATCTAGAACAGTTAGGTTGTTTTTTTCTAATTCGCTTCTGATTGCATCGGCTCTAGCGAAGTCTTTAGTGAATCTTGCCTGTTCCCTATCACTTATGGATTGCTTTAGTGCGTCATTAATGTCTGGCGTATCTAATAATCTTAATCCAAACAAGTCATCGATTAAGCTTAGACTGCTTTCTATAGATACTTTGCTAAGTTTCAAGTTATCTGCTTTTTCAAGAAATGTTTCTAATTCAGCCAATGCCTCAGGAGTGTTTAAATCATCTTGCAATTTATTAAGAAGTTCTGGCGGGTTTAGAGTAATATCGCCCTCAGTCTGATACCTGCGCACAGCAAAATTCTTATATCTTAGTAAGCGGGTTTTGGCTGCCTCTAATGATTCCCAGCTGAATTTGCTTTGTGAGCGGTAGTGAGACTCTAGAACCAAGAGACGCAGTACTTCTGGCGTATAGCCTTTTTGTTCAATGTCTTCTAAAGTTACTGTATTTCCTAAACTTTTACTTATTTTTTCGTCGCTAATTAATATGTGATTGGCGTGTATCCACATGGTAGCTAATGGTTTTTCAGTTAAGGCTTCGGACTGAGCGATCTCGTTAGTATGGTGGACGGGAATATGATCAATCCCCCCGCAATGAATATCTAACGTTTCACCAAGATATTTAAGGCTCATGGCTGAGCATTCTATATGCCAGCCTGGGAACCCCCTGCCCCAAGGGCTGTCCCATTCCATGTCTCTATGTTTATCTGTTGGCGAGAACTTCCAAAGTGCAAAATCGGTCGGATTATGTTTTTCCGGGTTTAACTCAACTCTCGCGCCAGCTTGTTGTTCATCTAGGTCAAGTCTGGCAAAATCGGCATACCTACTGAACTTTGAACTGTCAAAATATATACCGTCCCAAATTCTATAGGTATAGCCTTTTTGTTCTAGCTTAGAAATGAAATCTATTTGTTCATTTATATGGTCAGTGGCTTTAGGTATTTGGTTCGGTTTAATAAAGTTTAGTTTGTCTAAAGATTTTATAAAGTAGTCACTATAAAACTTGGCAATATCCCAGGCATTTTTTCCTTCACTGCCTGCCTTTTTAGCAAGTTTATCTTCACCCGAATCAGCATCTGAAGTTAAGTGGCCGACGTCGGTTATGTTCATTA
Organism: bacterium; assembly: GCA_021789195.1. Lineage (GTDB taxonomy): Bacteria > Patescibacteriota > Saccharimonadia > Saccharimonadales > UBA4665 > JAJZWH01. The sequence continues at coordinate 23,825 of JAJYJU010000001.1, forward strand.
CCCAGTTCGGTTCAAGTGCCGAAGCTTTTAAAGTTCTTATTAATAAGTCATAGCGGATAAACGTAAACCAGTTCCCGATGTGCATATAGTCGTATACCGTAGGACCACAAGTGTATATATTTACTGTGGGAGAGTTCTGAAGCGTTAAGTTCTCAACCTTGTGAGTTAGTGTGTTGTAAAGGCGTATCATTCTACATATTATCCATTAGCTCACTGGCTTTAGCGATTAAAGATTTAGTTAGTTCTTCAGGACTTCGGTTGTCGGTTAATTTAAATCCACTTGCGTATTCGTGCCCGCCTCCGTTAAATGCTTCTGCTAACTTGGCGGCAATTGGATATTTATAGTTAGTTCTAATTTTCCCGGTAATTTTCCCATCAGGATATAACTTAATAACTATTGCGACTTTAGTATTAGTTGTTAAACGCATATCTTCAATCACTAGCATCGACGGATTATACATTGGGCTATAATGCTCTATCTCTTCCCAAGGAATTGTTAGAAAAGCAATCCGGTCATTATCGTAATACTCAATCCGCTTTAATAGTTCGCCTTTGTAACGGACTAATTCCGGGCTTTTGTTTTGAATTTCTCTTCTTGAAGCTTCAAGTTCAGACAGAGAGACGCCCTTTTCGACCATTTCAGCCACTGCATAAACAGTTTGGGCTGATGTATTTTCGGTCGTAAGTCCTAAAGTATCGGATAAAATAGCAACTGTTAAAGATTTTAGGGCCGTAAGATTCATTTCCAGATTTAGTTTTTTAGCTAACTTAAATATTAACTCACCGGTTGCAGATGATTCCGGGTCTATGATTGCCACAGCAGCAAAATCAATCGTTGCGGGAGTGGCATGGTGATCCAGCACTATAATCGGGCGTTTTTTAATTTGCTCTAACAGATTTGTCTTAGCCAGGTTTTCTAATAAAGACAACGATGAGGTATCTACTATAATAACTAAATCAAATTGATTAGGAATATCTCTCTCAACTCTGTCCCAGCCAGGTATATAAGATAAGTAACTCGGTAAACCAATACCGCATATCATAACTGTATCCTTGCCCATAACCATTAGGATTTGCTCTAGTGCTATAGCGCTACCTAAACTATCCCCGTCCGGGTTATCGGCCTGAAGGATTAGCACTTTACTAGACTCATCTATTAACTGCTTAACTTTGTTTATTTGATCGTCTTGCATATATTTAATTTAACTTTAATCTTGCGTCGAAGAAAGAGTTTGGCGATGTTCAATCGCTCGTCCTAAGGAAATTTGATCGGCGTATTCTAAATCGACACCTATAGGTAAACCTCTAGCTAGCCGGGTTATTTTAACTTTACGGTCGCCAATCTGTTGCTGTATATATAGTGCGGTTGATTCGCCCTCAACACTAGCATTAGTAGCAAGTATCACTTCGATAACCTTGTCTTCGTCTAATCGTTTTACGAGCTCCTTAATATGTAATTGTTCCGGTGTGATGCCGTCAATTGGTGAGACCAAGCCACCTAATACATGGTATGTACCGTGGAACAAACCAGTTTTTTCAATAGCTAATATATCAAAAGGTTCGGCCACTACGGCGATGATTGTCTTATCTCTTCTAGGGTCGGTGTAAAGTGTCGATAATTGCTTACCCGATGGAATTAAAGCAAACGTTTTTTCGCAGTAGCTGATACCTTCTGGTAACGCTTTTAAAGCTGCCGCTAGTTTAATCGCCGAGTGCTGGTCATGTCTAACAAACCAATAAGCGTAACGTTCAGCCGTACGCGTACCAACGCCAGGTAGTGTGCTAAAGGCGTCAATCAATTCAGATAAAGCTGGGGGCAGTACGCTGCTACTCATAACAAAATTAAAGACCTAGACTACCTAGCATACCCATAAATGGCTGCATTTTTTCAGTAGCAAGACGTTGGCTTTGCTGGATGGCTTCTCTAAATCCGTCTTCTAACCAGCGTTCAAGTTCGGTTATATCTTCTAGATCTACCATGCTTGGATCAATGTGGACTTTTTTAATTTTTTGTTCACCATTAATTTCAATTTTCACCGCGCCATCACCTTTTTCTATTTGGATTACTTCTTTTTCTAGTTCTTTTTGCACTTTCTTTATCTTAAGTGCCATTTTAGCCTGATCGATTTTACTCATAAAATTTATCCCTGCTTAATTAGTCTTAGTTTGTCTGTTAATAGTCTATCTTAGCTTAATTGCTAAGGCAAAAGTGGTTTTATTTCTATTTCAGATGATACGAATAAAGGGCGCTCGAGTTAGGGTTATTGGCCCAACCGACAATATATGTTCTGATGGCATAAATTGATGTGAGCGATATGACTGCAAACATCACTATAATGCCAGTGTATCGGGCAATTGGATTACGCGGGAAAACACTAAACCATTCCTTTAGCATATATGCCAATCCAGTTCCTGTAGTAATTGCTATTAAAGGCAGTAATGCTAGAGGACTTAATATTCCAAGACCCCCAATAATCCATCCGGTTAGAAGTAGGATAAGTACGCTACGCCAGTGCCAGTTGTTCCATTTGGTTATGTAGTAGTAAAGCCCCAATATAAAGAGGAGACTAAATGTAATCGGCATTAGGGGTAAATGACCCAAGCTTAAGTCGTACCCGAGAGTTTGATTGCTAAAGAATATATCGGCCGGAAATTTAATTAAGTTTAGAAAATAATCGTGCGACATATGACTTAAGTTCCCGTTTAATCCGAAGCCAAGCCATGCTTTAAATTGTGCCATAGCAAAGTGTCTGATTAGCTGATAAGCAAGCGGAAGAATTGGAATAATTGGCGCAATTAGGACAAGCAATCGCTTATATAGATTAAGTTCCCTAAGCACGTTAATAATGTTTTTATAGCTTAATAGCAAGGCTGCAGTAGATATCCAGATACCACCCGGTACATATAAGGCAGTGTATGAAAGCAGTAGATAAATTACTAGTCTAAGACTTGTAGGTTTGGTGTTAAGTAAGGAAACGGCATACAAGATGGCTATAACTAGCAATAGTTGAGTAATGCGATAAGTCGCCTCCCTGGCTGACGCTAAAAGTCCAAAATTGGTGAGAATTATGGCAGCGGCAAGCAAACCAATCTTATACCCATGCCAGCTGGATACAATCCAATAAACCAGGCTGACTACAACTAACCCGACGATAACCGATGCTAGTCTAAAAAAGTAGACGCTGTGATGAATGGCATATACGGCGTGCAAAAGCAGATAATATGGCCCGTACAGTGTGTTTAAAGATTGCCACCATGGACTATGAATTAGTAAAGCGTGCTTGGTCGAAAGCTCGCTTAAATTTACTAGTCCAGCTGTCAGGCTAGATAAACGCCAAAGTAGCAACAGTACGCTTGCAATAATTACAGCTATAAATCCGTACATCTCTAGACTAGGCTTTAGCTTTTTAAAATTAGCTAAAAACTTTCGTTTAGCGGTTGTTGAGGATTTACTTTGTGCCATCTTTATTAATCAATGTATTAAAAGGGCTGTTTGTGTTTCGTATCGAGTGATCGAAAACGTTGTCGTTCGTTGTCGAAGAATAACTCAATACCGCCAATTGGTCCGTTACGGTGTTTTTTAATAAATATATCGGTGATTTTTTTACGATCTGTTTCGGGATTATAGAACTCTTCGCGGTAAATAAAGGCAACGACGTCAGCGTCTTGCTCTAAGGATCCACTTTCGCGTAGATCGGATAATTGTGGAATTTGTGGATTACGACTTTCAACTGAGCGGTTTAGCTGTGAAGCAGCCAGTAGTGGCACATCAAGTTCTCTGGCGATACTCTTTAAACCACGAGATATTTCGGATATTTCTTGAACCCTGTTACCGTCACTAGAGAATCTACCGCCACCACTCATTAGCTGTAGGTAGTCTACAATTATCATACCCAGCTTATGCCTGTGGTTTTCGCGTCTGGCAATGGTTCTTAGGTCGCTCACAGTAATACCCGGAGTATCATCAATATAGATAGGCGCTTCACTTAACGCACCCATGGCTTCACCTATTTTTTCAAAGTCAGTATCGGTTAAGTTACCGGTTCTGAGTGACCATGCATCGACGCCTGATTCTATACTGAGCAATCTATCTACCAATTGTTCTTTACTCATTTCAAGGCTGAAGAATAAAACTGGTTCCTTGGATTTAACAGCCACATTATGGGCAAAGTTAAGCATTAATGCCGTTTTTCCCATTGATGGTCTAGCAGCTAGAATCATTAAGTCAGAACGTTGAAAACCGGCTAGTATATTATCTAGATCTTTAAATCCTGTAGATATACCGCGCAGTTTTTTCTTGTCTTTGTGTAGTTCATCTAAACGTTCAAAGCTTTCAGCTAGAATTGCTTCAAGACTAACAACTGATTGTTTAACATGCTGCTCACTGACTGCAAAAAGATTGCTCTCAGCTGATTCTATCAGCTCGTGTAAAGCTTTTGACTCATCGAAACCTAAAGATACCATTTGTTGCGAAACGGCTATTAAGCGTCTACGAAGTGATTTTTGAGCTACAATGTCAGCGTACTGCTCAACATGCGTGGCTGTGGGTACAAAGTTTGTAAGTTCGGTTAAATAGGATGCCCCTCCTACGCTGTCTAATTCGCCATTTGACTTTAATTGATTAGCTAAGGTTAGAACATCAATAGCTGAACGGTTCGTATAAAGTTCAACCATGCCGCTATATATAATTTCATGTCGTTTATCGAAAAAATCTGTCGGACGTATTTGATCGGCAATTTTAACAATAGCGTCAGTATCAATTAAAATTGAGCCGAGCAGTGATGCTTCAGCATCTAAGTTTTGCGGTGGTTGTTTTAATTCCATCAGCTTATCTGCCATTGTTTACCCTTCGTAGTGTTCTTATTATATTTCTATGACCTTGTTTAGCCTAACTTTTATGAACACTTTTTCCCCTATTCTGTCAAAGCAGTTCACCGCCACCAAAGATAGAGCTTATGGTCTCTATCTTATTTTCTTCATTTTTCTTTTCAACGTTTAATAGTTCTTTGTCCACCATACAGATAATTTTTACTTCTTTACCGCTAACTTTCTGGATGGCGTCATTAAGTATGGCTTGGTTTTTGGGATCACTAACCCTTTGTTTATGAAACATAAACGCAAATTTTAGCTTTATAGTATCGTTATCAAACTCAACTTTAGCCATTCTTACTACTCCGTACAATGTGTTATAGGTAGTTCTAAGTAGCGCTAAGACTTCACTCCATGACGTTTCATCTAATTCTGTTACCTTTTTCGGTGCTTTAGTTTGTTTAGTAACAGGACTATCTTTAGACTCGTCTTTGATAGCACTAACTTTAGTTTCCTGAGTCTTAACATCATTTCCCTTAGTAGCCTCAACTTTAATCTCATCTTTTTTAAGTTCTTGATTAGACCTGATAGTTGGACTAATGTTTCTAGTTTCGGGCTGTGCTTTTAAGAGACAAATCTCCAAATAAATATCTGGATTTGAGGCTGATCCTACGTCTAACAGGTTAGCTAACAAAGAAAGAGCTTTATCATTCGGTAGTCTAAGTTCGTTATTAATTAAACTTAATCTTAGCGATTTAGCAATTGAAGAAGATATCGACGTAGATGGATAACCTTGGTCTATAAGATCATGAATCTTTGTTATTATTTGATTTGTAGAGCCTTCGCTTACGGCATTGATTAGTTCTTCTACAGCTATTCTTGGCGGCACTCCAAGAAGCTGGTTTACTTCATTGGCAGTTATAGGTTGGGAAAAGTTAGCTGCCTGATCTAATAAACTGATACTGTCTCTAAAACTACCTTGCCCGTGCTCGGCAATAAGCTCGAGGGCATCGCTGTTAATCTTAATTTTTTCTTTCTTGGCGATTTCATTTAAATGTCCGGCTATTTTTTGAGTCTCAATTGGTTTAAATGCGAAACGCTGGGTCCGGCTGATGATTGTTTCGGGTAACTTATGTGCTTCCGTCGTAGCCATAATAAAGATGACATGCTCAGGTGGTTCCTCCAGTGTTTTTAAAAGTGCATTAAAGGAATCGGAGGTTAGCATATGAACCTCGTCAATGATGTATACCTTATATCTGGCACTTACCGGTGCAACATATACTTTTTCAATTAAAGCTTTAGTTTCTTCTAGTTTACGATTAGATGCGGCATCGATCTCAATAATATCCATATGACTTGAACTATCGCTATAATCTAGCCCGTTAATATCGTGGGCCAGTATTCTAGCTATAGAAGTCTTGCCGACTCCTTTAGGGCCTGTAAACAGGTAAGCGTGAGCTATCCGGCCGCTTTTAACGGCCTGATCGAGGGTTTTTGTTATATGCTCTTGTCCAACAATTTCAGACAACGACATTGAGCGATATTTGCGATATAGTGCTTGACCCATAACTATTTAAGCCTATTATAGCTTATTTAAAGTCTAGATAAGGTGTTCTTTGGTTTTTATAGAGCAGCTTCAAGCGCAGCCCACTCGGCGTTGTCGTCTTCAGGAATGTTTACACTGACTTGATCGCCTGGTTTTGCCTTAAAGTATGTAACGCTGGCAAGAAGAACACGGTATTTCTTGTCGCCTACGCTAACTAAATAATGCCCGTTCTCTAGATTTAGAGCTCCTACGACTTGTTTGCGAGGCACCGGACCAATTTGCTTGTATAGAAAAGCACCGTCATCGGAGATTGTCAGCTTAAGAATGTCGCCTTGAACCAGCTTGGATTTTGATGCGTAGTTTGCAGGTACTGGATATGTTTTACTATCACTACCAACCATGTTCTGGCCGTCAAATACACCTTCAATAATCTTGCCTAGAGCTTCATCTGTAGCTATTGGGGCAATCTTTTCATCATCACCTACTAAGCTAATCAGTAACTCATTAGCAGCAGCTATATTGGTCTCAGCTTCTCTGATTAGTGAGCGTAACCGTTTGATTTGTTTGTCAGGTACGTCTGGCATTTCTTAACTCTGTTTTGCTTCCTCCGACTCTATCGGTATTTGTTAGTACACTACAGTTGCTAATAAACTAACATTTTAAGAGCACAAAGTCAAAGTGTTCTTGTGGATAAAGAACACTTTTAATTATGCTGTGTATAACTAGATTGGAGCTTACTTAGATTAAGCTAGCTCAACTGTAGCGCCGGCTTCTTCAAGTTTCTTCTTAGCTTCTTCGGCATCTTCAGTCTTAGCTTTTTCTAAAATGGTCTTTGGCGCTCCATCAACTAAAGCTTTTGCTTCACCTAGGCCAAGGTTGGTGATATCTTTTACAGCCTTAATGACTGCAACCTTTTGGCTACCGGCGTCCTTTAGTACGACGTCATATTCACTTTTTGTTTCAGCGGCAGGAGCAGCTTCACCACCAGCGGCAGGAGCAGCAACGGCAGCAACGGCTGCGGCTGGCTCAATGCCATATTTGTCTTTTAAGGTGTTACTTAGTTCATTTACCTCTAGAACTGTCAATCCGACTAATTCTTCGGCTAGTTTCTCGATATTTGCCATATAATCTCCTTAATTATGCCTTTGCGGCTTTAGTTTCTAGTGCAGCCAGTATACCTGGAAGTCCAGAACTGGTTGCGCTAACCACACTTCTTATTGGCGAGCCAAGTAAGGCTACTACGCTTGCAATTAATTGTGGTTTGCTTGGAAGTTCGGCCAAGGCTTTAACTTCATCGGCACCAAGCCAGCTTCCTTCTGGAGTAATTGCTCCAATGAAAGCTAAGGTTGGGGTCATCTTTGCAAAATTAGCTAAGCTATTGGCGGCTGCTACTTCGTCCTGATCATTGAAAGCATAGGCTAACATACCTTCAAGCGGTGATGCGTCCAGTTGCTTAAACTGACTGAGTTTAGATAGAGCCTGTACAACCAAGCGGTTTTTCACAACTTTAACGGTTGTGCCGTTTTCTTTTGCCTGTCGCCTTAAACTTTGCATGCTTTTAACAGGCGTACCTTGGTAACTGACAATCACAGTCATTTTCGAACTACTAAGTAAATCACTTATGCTCGATACGACTTCTTCTTTTTTAACTCTAGATAGAGGCATTAAATCTATCCTTATTTAAATATTGATGCTTACGATTTTATCGACCAATAAATTCAGCTCGTAAGGCTGGCTGATAGTTGCTTATATAAAACTAATAGAGTTATTAAACCTCGGCGACATTATCAAGGAGACTACTCCCGTCGCTGTCTTTAGCAACTTAGATACAATTTTATCAGAGATGATATATATATTACAACCCCTTAGAAAACTATTGACATCTAATATCGTTAGAGTTACGCTTGTTGTCGGTTTTTAAAAATATATGAGTGAAGTGAAATTAATTGAAGAAGAGGCCGAACGCCATGTTTTATGCATTGGTGGAGTATATTTTGATTCCCGCCTACACCTTCTCGAGTCTAATTTTAAATATGAAACTGCTAAAAAAAGAAAACATAGCGCCGATGAGATTCAAGAACTCACAACCTCATTAAATCTTGGTAGACAGGTACTACGAGTGATGTCTCATATTTTTGTGACCGGCAGACCAATTTCTAGGGCGATTGATGACCCACGTTTCTCGCATGAATTAATGAACAGTGAAATAGCTAGATTCACCGCTAAATTACATGGTCTTGATGAAGCAAATAATTTAACTATTCCTAGGGCAGATTTGTCTGATGCCAGGTCTAAAATATATTCTGCTCAACTCGAAGACTATTATTTAAAGGGACCTTATGAAGCACTACTGGCTACTTCTATTAATGATGATGGTCAGGATGAAGCATTTGAATCAGGGTTTGGTCGTGCATTAGAGTTTTCGCTTGAAGATACGCCGACTATTACTAAGATTTGTTACGGATATATTGGATTTAGCGCTCTTACGCTTGAAAAATTACAAACTGTTAGTTCTTTGTAGAGCGATTATCAAGTTTTTTTAGCTTGAATTGAGCGTACCTTTCGGCGGCAAGCCTGGTTAGCTCTGGATCCTCGTCACGGTTCACAAATATCATGGCCTCGGTTAGGAGTGGATGTACTTCGCTTAATTGTTCATGCATCGACTTAACTAGACTTCTGTAGCCTGGATGCCCTTGAGGTGTTGTTCTAAGTTCGTGCAAATGAAAAGCTTCTCTGGCGTTATATGTTATTTTCCAGCGCATGCGGTGGCCTAATAAAGTTGCGTACTGAGCTTCGTTTTCATAACCAGCTGAATACAGCTCACTGTGTAGTTTCAGAGATAAATCAAAGGCCTTTTCAAATAAATCAGTTAAATTGGCTTTTTCAACTAATTCAGGGATGTCATATCCGTATCTAGGCGTAAGTTTCTGCCAGGCTAAATCATCCACCATGCGGTGGCGCTGCAGGTCTCTAAATATACCGTAATCACATAATATGTCCCAGCTGTAATGAGCTTTTTCTAAGGCTCTTCCGGGACGATGGCGACGGTTAAGTCTTTCGCCACAATAGGTTTTTATAACTTCCATTTTCTGTTCATAGTTCCACTTCGCTACCATTTGCTTAATGGTACTTATGGGCAGATCGCTATATTCATATAGCATGTCAGGTATTAAATCCAGCTCATTCTTTGGCCAGACATCAACTAATGTCGCTTTATCTTCGGAGCTAGGTGTCATTGTTTGATTCAACTGTTTCTTAGCTAACTTTTGCATGGCCTGAGCCGTATTTGCTTTGTAGGCTATCATTGCGCCACCGCGGTCCGGTTTGTCTGCGCGCTCTAGAAACATTGGTAAGATTTTTCTGGCTTCGTTTAGCATTGCCTGCCCGACCGTTCTGGCTTCATTCATGTCATCGGCTAATAGATGCATAATTAGAGATTCAATTGCCTGTCCTGAGGCAAATATGCCAACTGTAGATTTGGTTGCTACTGGTAACATTGGTCTGGCGGCGTCACAGGCTTGTGCTTTTACCGAAGATCTAAAAGCAGCATCGCGCTCATTTGTAGGCACGCTGCTGTTTTGTGCTATGAAGTCGCTTAGTTTATGAACCAGCTCTGAATAGGCGTCAAAAATCTGATCCATAATCTTAACGTAGCTGTTCTTTGATTTTGCCTTTAAAGAATCAGGCACATAGTAACGGTATTTATTGTTTTTATCCTTCTTATCGTAATAAATATATCTCGTGGATTGCTCAAGGTAGGCAGCCAGTCTGCCCCATTCAAGCTTCTTAGTAAGTAAATTAGAAGCGTTTTCAACTACCATATGGATACCGGCGAGCTGCTGAACCGAATCATCTCCGTAAGCTGTTATGACTCTTTTTAATAAATCGCCATCTTTATCCTTATTAGCAGCAAACTCATCAAGCAATGTTATGCGCATGTCGTCACCACGTCGGCTTAGTCTGGCCATTGCTGCCGCTACGGTTGGTGGTGAGAAATAATCGTAAAAGCCATAAACATCGCCCTTAGGATCTGTTACGGCTTCGGCTAAGACTTTCTCACCGGTTTCAGTGATTGAAATGACTTCTTTCTGCTTAATAAGGAGCGGTTCTAAAGCATTAGGTTGTTCTTGAATTGGAGGTGCAATTGACGGAGCTTTATTAGAAGATTGTAAAGCGTTCTGTTTGACTTCACTTCTAATTTTCAGGACTTCTACAACATGCTTCCAGATACGATCTGCTACCTCATCAACCGAGCCGGTTGCGACGACTATAGGAATGCCTCTTTGATTAGCTTCCCACAAATACCCGGCCCGTACCCGCTCGAGAAAACTGGCATCTAGGTTATCAAATCGCTCGCCGGCATTTCTGTGTTTTTGACGTTCGACTAGTTGTTGTACGGGCGCATCTAGAACAATAGTTAAATCTGGCTCTACGCCGTTCACCGCAAATGAAATAATATTATTAATAGTCTCGTAATTTGGAACATCACCTCTGCCGTAATACTGAACTCCCAAAGTTGTCAGATAGTTTCGATCAACTACGCAGTTAACGCCATAATTTGTGCTTTGAGCTATAACTTGTAGTGACTGAGACCGGGCGGCGTTATATAGCAGGACCTCAGTATTAGTATTCATTGGATAGAGCGGATCTTGAGTTAGTTGGCGAATAGCACGAGCTGTTAAATCACTTTGGGAATCTGGTTCACGCATGACTCTTACCGGCAAACCGGCTACGCTTAATCGTCTAGATAACTCTTGAACTTGAGTGGACTTACCAACTCCTTCAGGACCTTCAATAACAATGTACTTACCCTTAATCATATGCCATGCCGTCTATTTTTTTAGGCATTAATCTGGTGTCTTTGTAGGCTCTCGGTAGCATCATGTCAGGAGACCAGGTTCTAATAAGAGTTTCTAAGTCAGTACCTTGCTGGTATTTGCCACTAAACCCATTGTCTCTACCTTCACCGTATGAGCCTTCAACAGGTCCGGTTTCATGAAAAACTGCCTGAGCAATACGTTCGCCGACCGGCAATAATACTGTTTCGCGCTGATTTAAGTTATATATCTCTAGTGTTAAGCGATTAATGTAGCCGGGGTCTACCCAGCCGGCATCAAAGCAGACCGCTATGCCGTTTCTGCCCCAGCTACTACGACTTTTCAACTCATAGGCACCTGGAGGCAGTATGCCAAAGAATTCATGGGTGTGAGCAAGTATTCTCTCGCCTGGCTTAAGGCTGATTACCGGATGGTCTAGCGGAATATTGTTTTGTGGCATGAAGCGGTTAAGTTTAGACCAATCTTTGTGTGGCATGGCCTTAAATGGGCCATCAAAGTATCTCTCTACATCTTCTTTATCGAAAGGGTTGTAGATAGTACGGTCGTTTGAACGCTCAATGCGATAGTAATAATAGCCAAGGGTTACGTCCATGCTGGCATGGGCAACGTGTTTAGGATTGAAAGGCACGCAAATGATATGCCCATTTTCAACTGCATCACGGATTTGGGTATTGCTATAAACTCCCAAAGGAGTGTTTCCTCACACTATTTATGAATATATTTTACTAAGATTATTGCATTCTAGGCAAGCTTGCGCATAACTTAAGTACAAATTACATCTATTTTTACGCTACAATAGACTAATCAGCAGAAATGAATAAATCAAGATTTACCTTTAAGCAGAGCCATATTGTAACTATCGTTAGCTTTTTTGTCGGGTTATACGGTATCTATATAATTGCCACAACTCTGCTAGATCAATTTTTTGTGCATCGCATGCACTTCTTAACAAGTGCCATAATCGATGTTCATCTTTTATTCGGTCTTGGATTTGTATATTTAAGCTTACTGCTGGCCAGACGTAAACGTAATGCAATGATCCTTGGCGTACTGGCGTTCGCTTTTTTGCTAGGCGAAGGAACAAATGAGGTAATCAATAACTTACATGCCGGCCGATTTACGTTATCGATACTGCTTCGTTACGTTATCCTACCGGTTTTAATCTTAGGACTGCTTATTTTAACCAGGCGAGAGTATAGAGTAAAAAGTGACATTGAGGCATTTAAAAGCTCCTTATCCCTAGCTTTAATCGTCATAATAATTACTCTTGCATATGGAGTCGGAGGCTTTATGCTAATGGATAACAGCGATTTTAGAACTGAACTAGGCTTTTCTAGCTCTTTACATTATACGATTGACCAGTTTGACTTAACTACTAATCACCCGCTACACCCCTACACTAAAAAAGCCAGATTATTCATGGATTCACTGTCTTTTGTAAGCGTTGCTTCTGCTACTTTTTTGCTTGTTTCACTAGTACAACCCGTAAGAGCCAGGTTAGTTGATCAAACTGAGCAGAGACAAAAATTAAAGACTTTGTTAGATAAATACAAGGCGCCTAGTGAGGATTTCTTTAAATTGTGGCCACATGACAAACACTATTTCTTTTCGCGTAATGAAGACGCAGCGATTGCTTATAGGACCAAGAGTGGCGTCGCCATGATTCTGGCTGACCCTGTTGGTAATGAGGCGGCTTTTAAGCAGTTACTCAAGGATTTCAGTGAACTTTGTTATGCCAATGACTGGCAACCGGCATTAATACATGTTGATGGTAAATACCGCAAGCTGTATGAATCAAATGGTTTTACATTGCAATTAATTGGTCAGGAAGCATTTGTTGATGTAAGTAAGTTTTGCGAGCAAACCGCATCAAACAAGTATTTCCGAAACATTAGAAATCGTTTTGATAAAGAGAACTTCTCTTTTGAGCTCTTATCTCCACCCCATCATCAAGCCGTTATAGATCGTCTTAAGGACATTTCTAATGATTGGCTAAGCAAACCGGGCCGGACCGAACGTGGTTTTGTGATGGGTTACTACAACGAGGAATATGCTCAACAGTGCGATCTAGCAATAGTAAGAGACGCGGCTCAGACTATTCAAGCATTTATTAATTTAATACCATCTAACAGCTTTAATGATCATGAAGTAACTTACGACATGTTAAGAGCGGCTGCTGTGGCTCCGCCAAATACCAATGACTATTTGCTATATAGCTTGCTCCATAAACTTAAAGAACGTGGAGTCAAGACGCTTAGTTTAGGCTTATCCCCTTTAGTTGGCTTGGACGAGTCAGATGAAGAATCTAATTTGATTTCAAGTGTTTTAAGGTTTGCTTATGTGAACGGTGATCGATTTTACTCGTTTAGCGGTTTAAAGCGTTTTAAAGCCAAATATGATCCTATCTGGGAAGATCGATACTTAGGCTATAAAGGGGGCATAGCCGGTTTTAGCAAGATGCTCAACTCTTTAATGCTGGCTATGCGACTACCTAAAAAAGTTAAACTAAAACGCTAACTTTAAAGCTGGCCCCATTGAAGTAGTTAAATGGGAGCTTAGAATATATGTTCCTTTGATGCTGGCCGGCTTGTTACCGTTAACGCTGGTCATTACAGCATTTAGATTTTCCAGTAATTGTTCAGGTTTAAAGCTTGATTTGCCAATAGGAATATGTAGGTTGCCCCCGTTATCTACCCTATATTCAACTTTGCCAGATTTAGCTTCAGTAACGGCTTGGGCAATATTGGTTGTAACCGTACCGCTCTTTGGGTTTGGCATGAGTCCACGCGGACCCAAGACACGGGCGTACTTGCCAAGTTTAGGCATTTGGGTAGGGGTGGCAATTAGGACATCGAAACTAAAACTGCCGGCTTCAAGTTCCTTTACTACATTAGCTTCGCCGACTAAGTCAGCACCGGCTTTATCGGCTGCTTTTGCTTCTTCACCATCTACAAATACTGCAACTCGGAGTTTTTTGCCACTACCGGCCGGGAGCATAACATTGTCTCGAATATTTTGATCGGCCTGCTTAGGATCAACGTTTAGACGAATATGAAGCTCAACGGTTGCGTCAAACTTCACTGGATTTGTACTACCTATAAGTTTCGTAGCTTCTTCGGCGTTGTAGCGCTTATTTATGTCGATTAAGGAGTATTTTTCTCGATATGCCTTTGCGCGTCGCTCAAGGCGTGTGCGTGTCTTAGGCTGTGCTTTAGCTTTCTTGGGAGCCTCATCTTTAGCTTCTTCTTTAGTAGCTAATTTGCGCTCTTCCTTAGCTTGTTTAGCTTCACCTTCTGCTAGAGATTTAGCACTACGCTTGCCGGCTTTAGCTGTATTAACTACCTTTTCCTTAACTTCACTTTTTTTGGTATTAGTTTTAGCCGCTACTTTAGCTTTTTCGCCTTCGGTCTTCTTAGTCGTTGCCATTATTATTGTCCTTTCGTGGTACTAACGGCGCAGTATATATTCTGCTAACCTCCCACAATTAATGATTATCTATTACTCGACTTCAACGCCCATACTACGGGCTGTGCCTGCCACCATTTTCTTTACGGCTTCGATATCGTCAGTATTCATGTCTTTAGCTTTATCTTCAGCTATCTTAGTAAGGTCGGATTGAGACAGTTTCTTAGCAATCTTCTCGCTATTTGGACGGCCGGATCCCTTATCTATCTTTAAAGCTGAACGAATTCTATCGTCTGTAGGAGTACTAACGTATCTAAAATCAATACTGCGGTCTTCATAGACAGTAATGTGGACTGTCAATTCCGATCCCTGCATTTCCTTAGTTTGCTCATTGAATGGATTAATGAAATCCATCATATTGACTCCGTATTGACCAAGTGTACTGCCTACTGGAGGCGCAGCACTAGCTTGCCCGGCACGGATTTTCATCTTCAAATTAGCCTTAACGGCTTTGTTTGCCATTATATCTCCTTAAAATATGGTGCGTAACAGATGAGTATTGTATCAATTATGGTTTACTTTAGCAAACCCTTATAAACGTTTAACTTGCAGACTGTCTAACTCTACCGGTGTTTCGCGTCCGAACATATTTACTAATACCTTTAATTTACCCTTTTGAACGTCAATTTCATTAATGGCGCCATCAAAGCCCTTAAACGGCCCGTCAATTATATTAACTATGTCTCCGACTATGTAATCGATCTTGTGTTTTGGTTGCTCAAGACCCATACGTTTTTGAATTTTTTCAATTTCATCTTGTTCGACTGGAGTAGGATCAGTGCCGCTGCCGACGAATCCGGTGACACTCGGGGTGTTTCTTACAATATACCAAGCATCTTCGCTTAGTTTCATTTGAACTAAGACGTAACCTTGGAAAATTCTTTTCTCTACAACTCGTCTTTTGCCGTTTTTGATTTCAATCATTTTCTCTTTTGGAACTAAGACTTGGAATATCTTATCTCCCATATCCAAACTTTCAGCACGTTGTCGAATGCTCTCTGCGACCTTTTCCTCATAGCCACTGTAAGTATGGATTGCGTACCATCGTTTTGAGGTATCGTAACGCTTACTTGATGAAACCATTGCCATTAAAAACTCCTTAAAAACCTTACTTACTTTTGCCTAAAATAATAAGTTTAAACAAATGACCTAAGCCGTAGTCTAATGATGCGACGATTGCGCCAAATACGACTGCAAAACCTATTACGGCCATTGTTAAACGCCAGCTTTCGCGGCGCGACGGCCAGGTTACTTGTTTTATCTCGGCCCAGCTGGATCTAAAGTAAGATGGGAAAATAATCTTGCCAATAAAGCGCAGAACCTTAGCTATTGCTCGAAATAGCTTATATTTACCTAGAAATACGCCAAGTTTACTAAAGGGTAAAGCAATTAATGCTCTAAGCTTGCGCAGCCATCCCCTTTTCTTGGGCTTAGCATTGCTGGCGGCTTTGGCTTTCTCGCGCACCGTTTGTGCTGGTCGTAGTTTTCGCTTTGGTTTATCTGCCATCTAATTAAAGTCCCTTAATTAAAAAACCTACAATAATTATTATTGTAGGCGAACAAAGTCAAGTTTAAACTAGTTTACTTTCTGTTGCAAGGGGTTAATAAAATTATATATAGACTATATATAATAGACGGCTCTAGCTGTATATTCTATAGTTAAACCGAGGTAGTTAAAAAATATATATGGATACATTGTTGCTTTACATTGTTTTATTACTCTTACTGGTAAGTGTCTCTCCTTTACTGCTCGGTATTAATAAGCTTTGGCTTAATCGCAAAACTGTCATTTATATACTAGCCTCAGCTAATATGTTTCTTGCGGCTTGGGTAGGTGTTTTAGCAATAACCACTCGACAGTTATACATAGGCGTCGGTGCATTTGTTACTCTTTACCAGCTGTTTAATTTATATCGTGCAGATAGAAGTAAGATAGCTAGTGAGCATCTTAAACGTATAACAATTAAATCGACTTATAGGCTTTGGGTGACTCAAGTATTAATTCTTGCTGCAGCCTATTCGTTATATTATTTTGACCCGACTTTTAATACAAGCATGTCACTCGCTATTTTTAGCTATTTAATGGCCCTCATGGTTTTCTCTTCAACTTGGAAAAACTACTCAAAGACATATATACCAACTGAAAAACTTAAAAATGTTAAGTCTTTAAACCTGCCCACTTTAACAGTTGCTATTCCAGCCCGAAATGAAAGTGAGTCTTTAAATAATTGTCTTATATCTCTTCTAGCCAGTAACTACCCAAAGTTAGAAATTATGGTGCTTGATGATCATTCGACCGATCGACGTACGCCTGAAATTATCCGTTCGTTCGCTCATGATGGTGTCGAATTTATCCAAGGAAAGTCTTTTAACAGTGAATGGCTAGCTAAGAATTGGGCTTATGAGCAGTTATTAGATCGGGCTAATGGTGATTTAGTTTTGTTTTGCGGTGCAGATACTAGATTTGAGCCAGATACCTTAAGAGAATTAGTGTCTATCCTTCTAGATAAAAAATTATTAATGTTATCCATCTTGCCCTTTAATGAATATCCAAATAAATTAAGAAATCGTTTTTTCCAGCCCTTACGTTATGCCTGGGAAGTAAGTTTACCAAGACAAATTTTGCATCGACCGTCGGTTCTGCCAACCAGTTGGCTGGTTGAGAAAGACTTCTTGCTTCAGAAAGGGAGTTTTAAAGGAGTTAGCCGAAAAGTATCGCCTGAAAGCTATTTTGCTAAACTTGCTATGGAGACTAACCGCTACAGCTTTTTCCAGTTCGTGGATATTAAGAGTCAAAAACCAAGTGATGAGCAAAAGGAAACGGCATTTAGGCTACGGTACCCGCAACTTCACCGCCAAGTTGAGTCAGTCATGTTAGCTACACTAGCTGAATTGCTTGGCGGCATAAGTGTAATCTTTCTTATTATTTTTGGAATCTTTACAGATAGATACGTTATTTCACTGATTGATTTGCTCGCCTATGTCTTTTACACACTGGCATTCTTAATCCTTTCAAAACTAACTTATAGCCGGAAGAACTGGCTGATGGCTATATTATGGCCCCTGTTTTTAGGGTTGGATATTTTAGTTATGACAATTTCGATGCATAAGTATGAACTGGACGAAGTGTTATGGAAAGGACGCAGTATTGCTCCATCGGTTATGGAGCATGCAGTTTCTAATGCTTAGTAGCTGGCGGATTATTGATATTTGGAAACGTAACACTAAAGGTCGAACCTTTATTTAACTCGCTTGAAAAACTAATATTAGCATTAGTAAGCTTAGCAATTTTTTTAGTGACGTATAGCCCTAGGCCGGTACCGTTAATAGCTCTGGCTCTAAGGTCATCGGCTCTAAAGAACTTGTCAAATATGCGTTCCTGATTCGCTTTACTAATCCCGATTCCCGTGTCGCTCACACTAATTTCTACGCCGTTTTCTTTTTGGTCGGCTTTAATAGTTATATGTCCTTTGAGTGTGTACTTTAGAGCATTGGTAATAAAGTTTTGTAACGTCTCTCGCACATACATTCTGGAAGATTTTAAAACCGATAGGTCTGGATCGATGATAGTTTTAATACTAAGCCCCTTGTTTTTAGCTTCTTCCTGGTAATTACTGGCCAGTTCTAACACCAGATCATGCACATTGATTGGCTCGATTTCTAAAGTTAGCTTGCTACGCTCTGCGCGACTTAGGGTAGATAAGTCGTTAATTATGTCAGCTAAGAACATCACTTGCGAGTGAGCCGCTATTAAAGAGGATTTAATCTGATCTATATCACCGTTTCGCTCAACCATTAATTGGGCGTTAGATATGTTTCCTTCGGCGATTGTAATCGGGGTTCTAAGTTCATGCGACGCCACACTGATAAACTCATCCCTTTCTTCCTCTAAGGACTTCTCGGTAGTGATATCTCTCATTAAAAGTACATAGCCGCCCATGTCTTGTCCGCTGCGGTTGTAGCCTAAATGAACGGGCGCGATGCTTAAATAAAGGTTGGACACACTCCCGTCTCTATAGGTTAGGCGTAAATCACGATTAGTAGTTGATACTTCAGTTTGTCTAACCATTTTTACGATATCGATTGGTTGATCGTTTTTATCGATTGGTTTTAGCACATCTTCTAAATCATCACCCTCTTTTAAATTGTTACGGTCTAGAATGTTTAAAGCCGCACCGTTAAACAACACTACCTTAGTGCTTTTATCTACCGCTAGCACGCCATCCGCCATGCTATTAACCAGACTGGTTAAGCGGCTGTATGCTAAAGACTCGTTATTTTCCGGTATTATTTCAGAGTTTGTGAACTGCTTTTGATCCATTAATATGCTTATCCTTAGGCTTATTGTAACTTAGCCGGACGATTTTTAAATACCTTATAGCGAAATAATGATATCTGGCGTATATGATTTCATTTTATTTTTAAGTTGCTTATAGTTCGGCAATATTGTTTCTAGAGATTGCCAAAATTGTGGACTGTGGTTTAAAACTTTTGTGTGAGTTAATTCATGACAAATAACGTAATCAATCAATTCATCGGGTAATTGAACGAGGAATAGGTTTAGCGTGATTGATTTATTAATATCGCAACTTCCCCATCTCCGGCTTAGTTTCTTTATTTTTAGATTGCTATATGGCAAATTAAAATAACTTGATAAGTATTCGATTCTGTCCGGAAGAGACATTTCAGCTTGCTTAGATAGAACTTTAATGATGCCTGATTGAGCCGACTTTTGGATCATAGGGTCGCTTACATCCAAAAATGGCGGATGATTAATTAATATATTTGATCCGACGATTTTTGCATTTGGTTTTATAACCGCTTCATCCGGAATGAATAAAAGCTTATGGGTTTTATTGATGTTTTGATTTGGTAAAAATAATTTTTGTTTTGGTAGTTTTTTTAAAATCCAGTTTTGTTGATTTTTTGCAAAATCTATACCAGTCTTATATGGCATCCAATACGGAATAGATACCCTGACTTTGCCACTTGGAGATATACTTAAGTTGATACGACGGCTGTTACGTCTTTTTGAAACTGTTACATTGCCAATGCTACTAAGTGCAAATGTTTTTGCAGCCATAAACCGCCTTTATTTCTAACTAATTAAGTAGCAATGGGTAGTTATCTAATAACAATGTTACGGCGTCGGTTAAGATCTACTCTACCTGCTGAAGGATTAGGTACTAAATTAACCATTTCAGGCATTGCTAAACCGTTGCTGACCTCGTTTACCCTTAATAGACCCATGTCATTAAGTTTCTTTAGGATGGCAGAAAGTTGAGTATTAAATACGTGTTTGCCACTTAATACGACATAATCTTCAGCATTGGTAGGATTTTGCATATTTCTTAGTACATTATCGAAAGTTTGACGGTCAATATTGAGCGAGAATCGATCATCTGCCTTTCGTCTATCTCGTCTTTGTGTGCGCATGTAAGCAGAGTCAGAATCAATCTGCATCCAGATTACTAAAGGCTGAGCTTTAAATTTTCTGGCTGTGCTACGCAAGCTATGACGTTGAGCTGCTCTTAGCGCATTGGCATCGTATATAACGCTCACACCGGCATTTAAGAATTCTTCGGTCATATAATTCATTAGTTGATTTACGACGTTGTTCTCTTCACGGTCATATCTTGGATTGCTAAATAGCTCACCACGGATTCTTTCACCTTGAACGTGTGTTGCATTTATATGATTAGCTAATTGTCTTGCCACGTAGGTTTTGCCAGAACCAGGAAAACCATAAAGCATTATTAGCAGTGGCTGAGTTGGGGTAATCTTATTCATTACAGTTAGATATAGCAAATTTTCATCTATAAAGAAAGCATTAGCGCTAATTATTTGAGGTCATAATAGTTTAGGAAATGTATAATTCTAGATTATAGTAGATGTTTGAACTATTTTAGGGGTGTCCGTTAATGGCTAAGCGGCAGCTCTCCAAAAGCTGTGCTGTCGGTTCGAATCCGACCACCCCTGCCAGATTAACCGATATATTCCTCAATCAAATCAATTATTAAAGCAGCTGTCCAAGAAAAGTTTTTTACTCCTGCCGGTTGTCCGGTAATAGGGTTAAAGTACTCATAAAAACCACTTTTCTTAACTAACTCTATTGTTTGGATAGCTAAATTCTCAGCCTCTTTTACAAAACCGTATCTTTTTAATCCATCAATTAATAGCCAGTTAATGTTAATCCAGCTTGGTCCTTGCCAATAGCGCATTGGTTTAAACCATTTTGATGACACCGGTACGCTAGGAACTGGAAAGACGGTATTGTATTTCTGCTTATCGTTTAGTTTAACTAGTAGGTGTTCTGCTCTTTCCTTAGATATTGCCCCCGAGTAGAGTGGCAATAATGCTGCAACAGAATCTTCCTTTAAGAAGTAGCCATATTTTTCATTTCTTGGGTAATATGTTTTAGCATTTATGTCCCATAATTCATCAAGGTTAGTCTCGGTTTTAGACATACTTATTAATAAGCTTTTAGGCAAAGTTTGATCTATTTCTAGCGCTATTTCTCTTAATAAGCTGTTGGCTCGAATGAATATGCTGTTATATGCCAAATCTTCAATTGCGAACATTGGTTTCTTAAGAATCTTTGAATTATTGTAGCGTTTGCGTCTAATTATTCTTTGCGCGCCATATAGCCTTAGTGCCTCAATTGATGTACTACGTTGATTAAAATCGACGTATTTGCCGTCAATTCGTAAATGGTCACCGATCTTAATTAATCCGGACCATACCAGCAAGTTAATAAATAAAGGGGTATGGCGTCTGTTCAGGGAAGCTAACCAGGGTGGGGTGTTGTCTAAGCCAGTTTCCCAAGGATGAATTAAAGTGATTAAACCATCACCTTTTAAATCCCTGTTTTCATATAGCCAGCTATGGTATCTCACAAGTTTATCGAAGACTGATTTATACCAAATCTGTCGTTCTGTTTTTGTGAGTTTCGAACCAATCCTATAAACTGCTTCAGCAAACATTGGCGGTTGCGTAATACCGCTTGTTGGCAATCCTTTAACAGATAAAGGCGATAACCAACTGCGCCAGTTAAATCTATCCCAAAAATATCTAGGAGCAGAATTAAAAATAATATGGGGCACCATGCCGTCTGACCATTGAGCATCTAAGAAAGACAATATCTGACGTTTGGAAGCTTCAATATCATAATGGCTTAGCCCAATGCCAATAAAACAACTATCCCATAAGACTCTATGAGGATATAGGCCACGAGCCGGAATAACTAATCCATTGATACTATTTAAGCTAAGAACTGCTCTGGCTTGTAGATTGAGATTTTGGTATGAGTTTTTTGAATCATTGTTAGTCTTTGCCATTTTTATAGTGTACACGTAAAAAAGTTATGAACAGTAGCTATAACACATTAACTTTTATTAGGTGAAAAAAGGTTGTGCTTTTAGGAGTTTTATCCATATAATGAGATGGAGGAATTTTAAAAAACGAAAAAGATATTGAATAAATGAAGGTGTTAATGCTTGGTTGGGAATTACCACCGCATAACAGTGGTGGTCTAGGAGTAGCTTGTTACCAGCTATGTGAGCAACTGTCTAAAAATGATGTCGATCTAGAATTCATTCTTCCTTACACATCTCAGGAAGACATTTCATTCATGAAGGTTCATGGAGCGATGAGGGACGGAGTGCTTGAGATTATGCAGTCTGGTATTGCTTATGACAGCTATAAATATATATATAACGACGGCCATGAGGAATGGCACGATTTATACTCTCAAGCGAAATTTTACGAGCACGCCGTCGCTGACATGATTAAAGGCATGTCATTTGATATTGTGCACGCCCATGATTGGCTTACTTTTAGAGCAGCTTTAAGGGTTAAGGCCCTAAGAAAAAACATACCTATAATCTTGCATGTACACTCAATTGAATCAGATAGAGCTGGCGGTCGTCATGGCAACCCATTGGTTAGAGAAATTGAAGAAACGGCAATGTTAGGTGCTGACACCATTATCGCCGTTAGTAATTTTACGAAACAGAAAATAGTTGCAGAGTATGGCATCCCTGCCGACAAGATTGAGGTGGTACACAATAGTATTGACCAAAATTCACTAATACCTTCTGACCCGGACAACGCCTACAAGTACTTAAGTTTACTTAAACAAAACGGTTATAAAGTAGTGTCTAATGTTGGTCGCTTGACTATCCAAAAAGGTTTGACTAATTTGCTTCACGCTGCTCGAATTGTGGTTGAAAAACTACCCAAAACTGTTTTTTTGATTGTCGGTAGTGGCGAACAATTACACGAGTTAATAACTTTAGCGGCGGATTTAGGTATTTCAGAGAATGTCATTTTCACTGGTTTTCAACGTGGCAAGAACTGGCGTGATTCATTTGCAATCTCAGATTTGTTTGTTATGCCTTCTGTCTCTGAACCATTTGGTTTAACACCTTTAGAAGCTGGCTTTTACAACGTACCGTCGTTAATTTCTAAGCAATCAGGCGTAACTGAAATAATATCAAGTTGCTTAACGGTTGATTTCTGGGATGTAAATGAAATGGCTAATAAAATCGTTGCAGTTCTCCGCGAGAATGCTTTAAAAAATACCTTAACAGATGCCCTGGCTTTAGAGCTTCAAGCAATGAGCTGGGAACGCTCTGCCGGTTTAGTTAAACAGCTTTATGAAAAGCATTTACACAGGGCGGCAGTATGAAATCAATACTCTTATATATGCATGTTCACCAGCCCTATAGATTGAGGCACTACACTATTTTTGATGCCGGCACATATCACAATTACTTTGATTCGACATGGGAAGATAAAGCTAATAACCAAAAAACTCTTCTTAAAGTAGCGGAAAAAAGCTATTTGCCTACTAACGAAATATTATTAAGGCTACTTAATAAGTATCCGGAGTTTAAACTAAGCCTTTCTATATCCGGAGTTTTGCTAGAACAACTTGAGGAATGGACGCCGGATGTATTGAAGTCGTTCCAGTCTTTAACTGACACTGGAAGAGTTGAAATTGTGGCCGAAACATACCATCACTCGCTTGCCTTTTTCTATTCAAGAAGTGAGTTTGAAACTCAGGTAAACATGCATAAGGATATAATTAAGCGTTTATTTAACCAGGAACCTAAAGTGTTTAGAAATACTGAGCTGTCTTTTAATAATGATTTAGCTGCTTGGGCAGAGTCAGCTGGATATAAGGGAGTTTTAGCAGAAGGTTGGCACAAGTATCTTGATTGGCGTAGCCCGAATTATGTCTACAAGTCGTCCGTAGCACCTAATCTAAAGCTACTACTTAAGAACTACCGACTTAGTGACGATATTGCTTTTAGATTCGGAGATAGAAATTGGAGTGAATGGCCTTTAACGACAGATAAGTTCGTGCACTGGATTAATCAGGATGTTGATGCGCCAATAGTTAATTTGTTTATGGACTATGAGACATTTGGAGAACATCAATGGCAGGAATCTGGTATTTTTGACTTTCTAGAGCATCTTCCTAATGAGTGGTTAGCTAACACTGAGCATAATTTCCTGACTGTGAGCGATGCAGTTGATAAATTTGATCCAGTCGGAGAAATTGATAGCCCGGAAACCGTTACCTGGGCAGATACCGAGCGCGATTTAAGTGCCTGGCTTGGTAATGCTATGCAGCAGCAAGCCATTGCTTCCTTATACAATTTAGAGCAACCGATATTTAGACTAAATGACTGGTCATTAATTGAAGACTGGCGTAAATTACAGACCTCAGACCATTTTTACTATATGTGTGTTAAGTGGTTTAACGATGGCGATATTCACGCTTACTTTAGCCCATACGACACCCCATATGACGCTTTTATTAATTTTATGAATGCTTATCATGACCTTAAATCAAGACTGCTTGAGAGAGGAATTGAGGTTTGACTTTGAACAGGGGGCGGGATGTCTAGGCCAGTAGTATTAAGTAATGGTCAGATGTTTGTCGGCCTTGATGATAATGGCTTGGTGCACGACTTTTATTATCCTTACGTTGGCTTAGATAATTTAACTAACGCACGAAGTCTGCCTCATAAAATTGGTGTTTGGGTAGATAATCAGTTTTCTTGGGTTGATGACGGAAGCTGGAATATTGAGATCGATTTTGAAGACAAGGCTTTAATTTCTCACATAAGCATGCACTCCGACAAGCTTGGGATTAGTTTAAAGTTCGTAGACTTTGTTGATCAGCAGTACAACGTATTTATTAGAAGAATTAAAGTCACTAATGAGAGCGAAAATAAACAGCGTGAAGTTAGACTGTTTATGCACCAGGTGTTCGAGATATCGAGGCTTGGCAGGGCTGATACGGCTCTCTATGTTCCAGATGATCATTATTTACTTGATTACAAAGGGCGATGTTGTCTATTAATTGCCGGTAAGTTCATTGATGGTAAGGATTTTGACCAATTTGCTGTCGGCAATTATTCGATAGAAGGAAAAGAAGGTACATTCAAAGATGCCGAAGACGGGAACTTATCCGGTAACTTAGTAGAGCATGCCGGTGTAGACAGTGCGATTAGGTTTGCAAGGAGTCTAAGTCCAAAGGAGTCTTATGAGGCTGATTATTGGGTAGTTGCAGCTGAAAGCCAGTACGATGCCCAGCTAGTTCATACCTACTTAAAACATTATGATATTTCAGAAAGAGAAAAATCCGTTCGCTCACTATGGTATGAATGGTTATCTCCCGCATTGGAAAAGATTCAAGACGTTTCTATTGAACACGCCTCAGCGATTACTAAAAGTTTATTGATAGTTAAGGCGCATATTGACGTGCGTGGATCAATTTTAGCGAGTGGTGACTCCTCGATATTTAATTACGGTAGAGATTATTACTGCTACTGCTGGCCAAGAGATGCTGCCTATGCAGTCTGGCCATTAATCAGGTTAGGTATGTTTGAAGAAGCTAAAAACTTCTTTAAGTTTGCTAAAGATACCATGCATCCTGAGGGTTATATGATGCACAAATATCTGCCCGACCGTGCAATAGGAAGCACGTGGCATCCCTTAGTGCATAATCGTTCTAAAGAGTTAGCCATACAGGAAGATGAAACGGCCAGCGTACTGTTTATGATTGGACAATATTATAAGTATAGCGGGGATAAATCACTGGTTATTGAGCTGTACGATAGCTTTATATCGCCTGCCAGTAATTTTATTAATCATTTCGTAGATAACGCCACAGGATTACCGCATGCTAGTTATGATTTATGGGAAGAGCGCTTTTTAACAACTAGTTATACCACTTCAACGGTTATAGCTGGCCTTGACGCTGCATCTAAGCTGGCAGAATTAACGAATCACCATAATGACGCCAAATTATGGCAAGAAAGTTCAGACAAGCTCAGGAATAACTTAAGTAAGCTGTTTCATAACGACGGCTATTTTATTAAAGGTTTCCTGTACTCAAAAGAAACGGATATAGAGTATAACAACGTAGTAGACATATCCTCTTTATACGGGCCGTTTATGTATAGTGGCCTTCCATTGGGCGATCCAATGATAACTAAAACAGCCGAGCAAGTTGAAACTAAGATTACTAACGTTGTGCCCGTTGGCGGCGTACTAAGATATGAGCACGATAACTACTTCTTAAAAGATCAGAAATTCTTAGGTAATCCATGGATAGTTACAACACTTTGGTTGGCACAGTACCTTATAGCTACAAGTAATAAAGATGAGGCAGATAAATATATTAACTGGGCGCTAGATAGAAGACTTCCAAGCGGCATATTATCTGAACAATTTGACCCCGAAAACGGTACTCCATTAGGGGTGGCTCCATTAGTTTGGAGTCATGCCGAAGTAGTTAATACTCTACTAGACTATTACGATATTAACGCTTAGGCGCTTCGTTACGACCGAGATTCTTCTTAGTCTCTGTAAAAACTACTTGTCGTCTTAATTTAGGGCTGTATTTTCGCAATGATAGCTTATCCGGAGTATTCATGGTGTTCTTGGTGGTGTAATAGATACGTTCACCACTTTCCTCACTAACTAAGCCTATAATTTTTCGTTTGTCGCCTCTTTTTGCCATAGGTGTATATCCTATCAAATAATATATAGTAAGTAAATGGAGCCGCCTGTCGGATTCGAACCGACGACATTCAGTTTACAAAACTGACGCTCTGGCCAACTGAGCTAAGGCGGCGTAGTGTCACTACATAATGTAGCAAAAACAGATAGAATTTGCTATATTTAAGCGGACAATTATTGGCCGCGGTAGCTCAGTTGGTAGAGCGCATCCATGGTAAGGATGAGGTCCCGGGTTCGAATCCCGGCCGTGGCTCCATGATATTAACATGCAGGGATAGTGAAGCGGTCAAACACGGCTGACTGTAAATCAGCTGGCATTCGCCTTCGGGGGTTCGAATCCCTCTCCCTGCACCAGATATTGTTCATTTGTTCTTATTTATATGTTTAAATTATTCTGAAGCTAAAACATAAAAAGCTTGACTCCTATAATCCACGTATATATAATA
>JAJYJU010000023.1 GCA_021789195.1 bacterium
AAAACCAATCAGTCTCAATATGGACGGTGAATTCGTTATTGTTAAAAACGGTCCATTGAATCGTAAGCAAAGCATATTGATTGACTTGGCCTTTCCAGCTACTCATGGCACGCACGGCGAAGACGGCGAGCTTATGGGGCTACTTGAAATGGCAAACGTGCCTTACGTAGGTTGTCCGATGCCGGCTTCTGCCATTGCTATGGATAAGGCGCTGGCTAAGAGTCTAGCTATTAGCGCCAATATCCCTACGGCTAAATATGTCTGGTTTTACGGCAAAGATTTTAAGGCTAATCAAAAGAAAGTGCTTAAAAGCCTGGAAAAGTTAAACTATCCTCTGTTTGTTAAGCCAGTCCATCTTGGCTCCAGTATTGCAATAACTAAAGTTAAAAATGAGAATGAGCTAATTAACGCGATTGAAGTAGCAGCCCACTATGACGACAAATTATTGGTTGAAGAAGCCGTTAATAACTTAATTGAGGTTACCGTGCCAATTATTGGCAACGATGAACCTAGAGCCGCTTTGGTTGAGCAGCCTTTGCCCAAAAAAGATGACGCCGTATTTGACTTTGACAGTAAGTATCTGGGGCAGGGCAAAAAGGGCAAGGGAGCTAAAAACGGTTCTCAGGGTTACAGCAATTTGCCAGCTAAGATATCTGAAGATCTATATGCTTTAAGTGAGAGCACGGCAATTAATATGTATAAGGCAATTGGCTGTGCCGGCATAGCCAGAGTAGATTTACTAATAGACTCTAAATCCAAGATTGTTTACTTTAACGAAATTAACCCGCTGCCGGGTAGTCTATATGCCCACAACTGGCGAGCCGCCGGTATGTCCAACGTTCAATTGGTTGAAGAACTAATTAAGCTGGCGTTAGAGCGCGACGAGGCCAAGAAGAAGCTAACAACCGCCTTTGTCAGCAGCTACCTGTCACAATACTAACTTTTAGCTAAATTAACACCTGTAGTATACTTTTTTTAGCTTATGAGCAGATATAACCCTAAAGATATCGAGCCAAAATGGCAAAGCGCTTGGAGTAAAAGCGGTATTTATGACGCCATAGATTTTGATAAAAAACGCCAAAAGTACATTATGCTGACAGAGTTTCCTTACCCCAGCGGATCCGGCATGCACATTGGGCACATGCGTGAATATACTCTAGGAGATATTATCGCCAGGCAAAAACGCATGCTTGGATACAATGTGATGTTTCCAATGGGCTATGACGCCTTTGGTCTTCCCGCAGAAAACTATGCCATTAAGAACAAAATTGCCCCGCAAAAATCGACCGAAGAGGCTGTTAATAACTTCCAAAGCCAGCTAGAATCAATGGGTTTCAGTTTCGATTGGAAGCGTAGCTTTAAGACTACCGACCCGGACTATTACCATTGGACGCAGTGGCTATTCTTGAAATTCTTTGAGGCCGGATTAGCTTACCAGGCTGAGATAGCCGTCAATTGGTGTCCGTTTTGTAAGACCGGCTTATCTAACGAAGAGGTAATAAACGGACGTCATGAGCGCTGTGACAATCCAGTAACTAAAAAGCAGCTTAAACAGTGGATGATGAAGATTACCGACTACGCAGACCGCTTAATTGACGGCCTTGACAGTATAGATTTTCCATCTCGCATCGCTGACCAGCAAATTAACTGGATTGGTAGAAGCAAAGGCGTAGAAGTTAGTTTTAAGCTAAAGAATTCAGACGATAACATCTTAGTTTTTACTACCAGACCAGATACTATATACGGCGCTAGCTTTATTGTCCTAGCTCCTGAACACCCGTTGGTTAAGCAAATTACCACTATTGAGCAAAGAGACGAGATAAATTCATATATTGCTTCAGCCGCGACTAAGACCGATCTGGATCGCCAGACAGATGAAAAGGATAAAAGTGGAGTATTTACCGGTGCTTATGCCATTAACCCGGCTACAAAGGCTCCTATTCCAATCTGGATCGCCGATTACATCTTAATGGGTTACGGCACCGGCGCTATTATGGCTGTCCCGGCACATGATGAACGCGACTTTGCATTTGCCAAAGCGCACAATCTAGACGTAGTTGAAGTCATTAAGCCCGCTAAGGCATCACTACTTCCATATGCCGGCGAAGGAATCCTAACTAACAGCGCTAAATACGACAACCTAAGTAGTTCAGATGCCAGGGAAAAAATTAGTGCCGACTTAGTTAAAGCCAATCTCGCCCAAGAAAAGACTAATTACAGGATGCGCGACTGGATATTTAGTCGTCAGCGCTATTGGGGCGAGCCAATCCCAATAATTCACTGTGACATTCATGGAGCCGTACCGGTTAATGAAGCCGATTTACCTATCCTATTACCTGAGGTTGAAAACTATGAACCAAGCGAAAACGGAGACAGTCCATTAGCAGCTGCAACCGATTGGGTAAACACGACCTGTCCAAAGTGTGGCGAGCCGGCTAAACGTGAAACCGACACAATGCCCAACTGGGCCGGTAGTTGCTGGTATTACCTGCGTTACTTTGATGCAAAGAATAATAAAGAGTTTGTGGCTAAAGATAAGCTGGATTACTGGCAGAACGTGGATATGTACCTGGGTGGTATGGAGCACACCACACTGCACTTACTCTACTCACGCTTTTGGCACCAGTTCTTATTTGATCAAGGTTTAGTGCCGACACCTGAGCCATATATGGCCAGGCGTGGCCAGGGCATCGTTCTAGCTTCCGACAATACCAAGATGAGCAAAAGCAAAGGTAACGTAGTTGACCCTAAAGAAGTCATTGACAGCGGTTATGGAGCGGACGCACTTCGCTTAGCTATTACTTTTCTAGCTCCTTATGATCAAACAACACCTTGGAGCCCGGAAACATTGGGCGGAACGTATCGTTTCTTGCAACGAGTCTGGACACTAGTCGATGAATATCTAGTGAATGAACACAGTGGCGGTGAAAACGATGAGATAAAGCGGGCGGTTAATTTAATGTCTAAGCAGGTCAGCGAAGACTTAGAGCACATGAGTTATAACACCGCCATAGCTTCTATGATGGAAGGCGTAAATAAGCTGTATAAGCTAAAAGCTAAGGACAAATATAGCTCAAGCGATTGGCAGTGGGCACTTGAAACCTTAAGTTTGCTCTTAGCGCCGTTTTCTCCCCACATTAGCGAAGAGATATGGCAGTTGCTTGGTAATAAAGAGTCGGTTCATACCCAAAAATGGCCCGGTTTTGATGCTAAATGGCTCAAGCAAGATGAGATAACATTGGCGGTGCAGATAAACGGTAAATTAAGAGGCCAAATAAGCCTGGCAGCTAATACTACCCAGGAGGATGCCGAAAAGGTTGTTTTGTCTGATGAAAAGATTAGTAAACACCTAGAAGGCAAAGAAATTAAGCGGGTTATATATGTGCCAAATAAACTGCTTAGCTATGTTGTAGGTTAGAAGTAACCTCTTTAAACATTGGAAACTACCCGTCAAATCTGCTAAAGTAGAGCTTAATTAATCATTAATCCTCAAAATAGAGGAGGAGATAAATCAAGATATGGGTAAACCCAAAAAACGGACTAGTCCCCGCGCAGCCGGTGCACGCCGCAGTCATTTGGTGTTAAAACTAGCCAGGCGAGTTAACGCCAATTCACCAGTAAAAGTCAGAACTACTAAACGCGAAAGCGGAAAGCAGACAGTTAAAGTTTAGCTTTAGCTTAAACGTTATTTTAAGCAATTTAGCTTAAACTAAGGTTAGTTAACATTTAAAGCAAGAGATCAATCATATGGCCTCAAACCGACATTTAGGAAGAATAGTTGTACTTCAAACTTTATACGAATACGACTTTCGCACCGAAGCCGAGGACAAACGGTTTGATCTTGATGAAGTTTTAGACCGTAACATTTTACGTTACGCTGAAACGGTTGATGATACTGATTTTATTAAGCAGCTGGTTAAGGGCGTTGTAAAAGATGCCGAGAAGCTGGACGAAGAATTGCAGCCGGTGGCACCGGAATGGCCAATCAATCAGATAGCCAGAATGGACCGTATCGTGCTAAGAATCGGACTGTGGGAACTAAAAAATGAAGCAGATGTGCCGCCAAAGGTGGTTATTAACGAAGCGGTAGAACTAGCTAAAGCCTTTGGGGGCGAAAACTCATCACGTTTTGTTAATGGCGTGCTTGGTACATTATTGCGCAATAGCGGCAAAGAAGTAGGTAAAGCTCCTAAAAAAAAGACGACAAAATCAGTTGTAACTAAAAAAAGCCCAAATAAAAAAGCTAGCAAGGCAAAAAAGTAGTATGCATAGACCCAATCCAATTAAGGGTATTAAGCGGTTTGTGACGCGCCGGCCGGAAATTGCCGAAGCAGTACATGAAACAACTGCCGGGGGAGTTATATGGCGCCGTAATCCTAAGACAAAAGAGGTAGAGTTACTTCTAATGCAAGACCCTAAGCACCGCTGGACTATTCCCAAAGGACATGTCGAGCCGGGCGAGGATCCAAAGCTGACCGCTAAGCGTGAAATTCAAGAAGAAACCGGACTTAAAGAAATGGAGGTGATGAACTGGCTGGGCAAAGTAAACTTCCGTTATCGCCGCAACCACACCTTAGTGTTAATGACCATGCATATTTACTTGGTTCATGGTTTAGGCGATACTGATGACTTAAAAGGCGAGGATTGGCTTAAGGATCTTAAGTGGATGTCTGCAAACGAAGCAATTGACAAGATATCCTACGAAGACATTGGCAAGCTAATCTTAATCGGGCTCAAGAAAGTTCGCGAATTGGGCTCAAAGAAATAAACCTATGATAAACGATGTAAACGCATACCATAAATTTGCTAATGAAGTGCTGGGCATAAAATTTAATAACATTGATTTATTAATTACGGCTTTCACGCACCGCTCATATCTAAATGAGCATAAAAAAACCGTTTTTGAACATAACGAACGGCTTGAATTCTTAGGTGACGCCGTCTTAGAGCTGGTCGTAACTGAGTACTTGTATCTAAACTACCAGGAGCAGGAGGGTATATTAACCAACTGGCGTAGTGCATTAGTAAGAACTGAAAGTATTAGTGCTGCTGCTGCTAAGGGAAACTTTGAGTCACTGCTACGGCTTAGCCGGGGTGAACGTAGGGGTACGCGCCGGGCCAGAGCTCAGATACTAGCTAATACCTATGAAGCGGTTATTGGTGCCATATATATTGACCAGGGCTATGATATAGCCGGCAAGTATATATCTAAGACCATATTGTCCACCTTCGACAGCATATTAAGCAGTGGCGCCTGGATAGATCCTAAATCCCAGCTGCAAGAACTGGTGCAAAGCCGTGAAGGCTTAACCCCATCATACAAAGTCATTGTTGAAGAAGGGCCTGACCACGACAAGATGTTTACGGTCGGAGTATATGTTGAGAATAAACTAATCGGTAAAGGCCAAGGTCCAAGCAAGCAAGCCGGTCAGCAGCAGGCCGCCGAAGCCGCTCTAAAAGCTTATCTAAACCAGAGATAGACCTAAATGACGTTTTGTATCACCCATAGCACTATATAAAGTACTATGATTGTTACATCTATTTCAAAGTTTCGTAAGGACACCAGGATATATTTTGACCGTGTCATTGAAGATAAAGATGTGTTATTAATTACCCGAAACGATGGACAAACTGTCGTCGTTATGCCCATAGATTAATACAACTCTAAAGTCGAAACCGATTATTTAAACAGCAGCTTGTCAAATAGAAAGCATCTGGAAAAATCTATCGCCTCCTTACGCGATAACCAACTAGAAAAGCACGATTTAGTAGAAGAGTAATAGTTCTCATGCGTAGCATATTCTTTACTACCGAAGCTTGGGAAGATTACCAGTTCTGGGTTAATCAGGATAGAAAAACCATAAAGAAAATTAATAAGCTAATATCTGAGATGCAAAGAAATCCATTTGACGGTATTGGCAAACCAGAACCTTTAAAAGAAAACCATGCAGGATATTGGTCGCGCCGCATAGATGAAAAGAATCGATTAATATACAATATTACAGATAAAGAAGTGCAAACTGTCGCTTGTCGGTTTCGCTATTAATTGAATTTATTATAGCTGTATAAGTTTTTAAAATAAGTCTTACTTTAAAATTTTAATAGCCGGGAGTATTTAAATTAAGGATGTATATATTGACTAAGGAGTTATCTATCTGTAAAATAGAAAGCCATTGCCTACAAACCTACTTAAAGGTAAGGAATTAAATGTTAGCTATCCGTATGCAACGGACCGGTCGCAAAGGGCACGCCATGTATCGCATGGTAGTTCAGGATGCCCGTCGCACGCCAACCAGCGGTAAAATTGTAGCTTATCTGGGATCGTATGACCCTCACTCAAAGCAAGCAACCATCAACAAAGATAAGGCTGGTTTTTATCTAGAGCATGGCGCTCAACCATCTCCAAGAGCTGTAGTTATCTTAAAATCAGAACAAGTTAAACTACCTAAATGGGTAGCAGATGTTAAACAAATACAGCGCAGTGTGCGCAATCCTGAAAAACGCCGCTCAACTGCTCCAGCAAAACCGGTAGTTGAGACCCCTAGCGAAGAAGTTGCCCCGGTAGCTGAAGAATCCCAGTCTGAAGCAGGATCTACTGAGGCACCAGCCGAAGCAGAAGAAGTTAAGACTGAAGAAGCAACTCCAGCCGAAGCTTAAATCTAGCCAGGCAAATCATTAATGGTATACTTAGTAATACTTTAATTTGTTAATATTTAGGGGGAGAGACTGAAATTATGAATAACAGCATTGACCAGCAATTTGTAGAATATGTAGTAAAATCACTTGTCAGCAAACCGGATGCCGTAAAGATTGAGCGTCGGATTGACGAAAAGGGTGTCTTGTTAGAGCTCACTGTAGACCCGGAAGATCTTGGTCGGGTAATTGGTAAGCGTGGCGCAACCGCACAAAGCCTAAGAACACTTCTAAGAGCCTTAGGCACCAAGAATGATGCCCGTTACAACCTTAAGATTGTAGACAACGGTTTTCCGCCAGAGAAACGAGCCAATAGGTTTGAAGATACAAATGAAACTGTAGCTTCAACCGACGCTCCTAAGAGCGAAGTAGTAGAAGAAGCAAAAGTCGAAAATGAGCCTGAAGTTGAAGAAAGCCTACCAACTGAATCCTCGAATGAAGAAGACAATGACCGCTATAGCAAGACCCGCCGTGAGCTAGAGGAAATGGACGACCTCGATCTCTAAGCCAACACTTATTTAGAGTTCATTAGTATGCGTAAAATTCAGATAGTTACTCTCTTTCCGGAGATGTTTGAAGGCGTGCTTAATTCATCAATGCTATATAAGGCATCTAAGAACAAGATTGTCAGCTATGAACTTATTAACTTACGCAACTTTGGCAAGGGACTGCGCAAACGGGTTGATGATACCCCCTATGGAGGGGGCGACGGCATGCTACTTATGGTTGAGCCGTTAGTAAAAGCAATTGAACATGCTAAGGCAAATGATCCTGATGCGTTAGTCATTCTACCTACGCCAAGAGGAGAGAACTACACCCAGGCAACCGCCAATAAACTTGCCGAACAGGATAAGGGTTTAATATTGTTATGCCCTAGGTATGAAGGTTATGACGAGCGTGTTACTAACTGGGTAGATAAACAGTACTGTGTCGGTCCTTACGTTTTAACCGGTGGCGAACTGCCAGCTATGCTTATTGTCGACTCCGTCGTTAGACTTATTCCGGGTGTTTTGGGCGGGGCTCAATCAGCGGCCGATGAATCATTCCAAAACGGTGACGAAATTGAGTTTCCGCAATATACCAGGCCGGAAGTATATAAGGGCTTAAGCGTGCCAGAGGTGTTACTTAGCGGACATCACGCTGAAATCGCTACCTGGAGAGCAAACCAAAAAGGCTCACCGGCATCTAAAAAAGTGTAATAATATATACTAGTAAAACTGGAG
Source organism: bacterium (assembly GCA_021789195.1). Lineage (GTDB taxonomy): Bacteria > Patescibacteriota > Saccharimonadia > Saccharimonadales > UBA4665 > JAJZWH01. The sequence continues at coordinate 7,917 of JAJYJU010000023.1, forward strand.
GGAGAAAAATGAAACTGCTTAACTTAATTAAACCGGTTTACGCGCACTGTGACTTGCCATGTGGTGTGTACGATCCTGCTCAGGCTCGCATTGAGGCCGAATCAGTTCTAGCAATCCTAAAGAAATACCCTAATCTAGACGACGTCAATAAGACAAGAGCAATCATTATTAAAGAAGAGCGTGCTGAATTAGTTAAACACCACCTTATGGTGCTTTGGGCGGATTACTTTAAGCCGGAGCACTTAGAGAAGTATCCGGATTTACACCAGCTATTTTGGCTGGCCATTAAACAAGCTTCAACCACCAAGCACTCGCTAGAAATTAGTGAGGGCGAGAAGTTGCTTGAGCAAATCGATGCCATCGCCGAAATCTTCAACCAAACCAAAAAAGCCTAAAAGCCCACTAATCTTTCGTCGCGTAGTTGGCGGTAGCATGAGTCCGAAGTTGAAGCCGGGACAGGTAGTTATTGCCAGTCCCTGGTTTAGAGTTATAAAGCCGGGTGAGGTGTATATCTTCAATCACGCCGGCAGGGAGATGATTAAACGAGTCGAACGCATTAAGGATAGTAAGGCGTTCTTTGTCGGCGACAATCTAGAGAACAGTACGGATAGTCGTCATTTCGGCTGGATTGAAATTGATCATATCCGGGCAAAGGTTGTCCGGCCCAAGGTTCACAATTAAGCTTCAATATATCTAAAACGAACTGCCCCGAAGACCAGCATTAAGACCAAAGTAATCCCCATGGCAATAAGGTCATGTAACAAACCAAAACGGGAAGTGCCAATCATGGCCCAACGCATAGCATCAACCGTGTAAGATATAGGGTTTATTTCCGCAATGATTCTTAACCAGTCCGGCACTCTGGTCAAAGGATAAAGGGCGCCACTTAAGAAATAGAGCGGGAAAACTATGAACTGGTTAATAGCTTGAAATCCTTGCATATCTTCTACAAACGAGCCAATCGCAGACGAAAAACTAGTTATAGATAAGGCTAATACGCTCATGAAAATTAAAACTAAAAGAGTATCTACCCAATGCAATGGTCTAAAGCCTAGAAAAAGCGAGATAATAAATACTAGAATACCTTGTATAACCGCTGTCGTAGCTCCGCCTAAAGCACCGCCAAGCATAATTTTAAAACGACTAACGGGGGCAACTAAAGTTTCTTTCAGAAAGCCGAACTGTTTATCAAATATGATCATAGCCCCGAAGAACATTGCTGAAAAAAGAACGGTTTGCGCCATTATGCCAGGTACCAGGAAAGTTAAATAGTTACCCTGCCCGGCAGACTTATATACCGAACCGAGACCATAACCTAAAGCTAGTAAAAATAATAGTGGCTGACCAACCGAACCGACGATGCGCGAGCGACTACGGAAATACTTTTTAATCTGTCTGAGCCAAAGAAAATAGATAGTTCTCATCGCATTGACCTTGCTCTCCTAATCGCGCGCCACGTTTCGTGCGGACTAACTTCTTCGTCTCGTATTGCTTTACCGGTAAGCTTTAAATAAGCCTGTTCCAGATTTTTAGAATCGGTGTCCTTCAATATTTCTTTGAGCGAGCCAATTTTAAGCAGTTCGCCGTGATCAATTACTGCTATACGGGTGGCGTTGTTTTCTGCTTCTTCAAGGTAGTGAGTTGTAAATAGAATTGTCATGGCTTTTTCTTTTGCCATCTTATCCACGTACTGCCAGAGTAAATTGCGAGTTTGAGTATCTAAACCAAGAGTAGGCTCGTCTAGGAATAAGACTCTAGGATGATGTAGCAACCCCCGGGCTATCTCAAGCCGTCGCTTCATACCTCCGGAAAATGTTTTTACCAGACTGTCTTTGCGTTCCCATAAGCCGACCAGTTTAAGTAACTCCTCGCTGTTTTTAACCGACTGTTTTAGTGTTAATCCGTACATCACGGCATGAAGCTGCATGTTCTCAAATGCAGATAAATCAGTGTCAAGCGAGGGATCTTGAAAAACTATACCAAAGCTTTTCCGTGCTAAGTGAGGCTCTTTTAGTACGTCATGTCCATCAAGAGATAGCTCACCGGAAGTTGGCTTAAGCAGAGTTGTGAGCATTTTTATGGTTGTAGATTTGCCAGCACCGTTCGGGCCAAGCAACGCAAATAGCTCTCCTGGCTCAACGCTAAAAGTAATGTCATTAACTGCAAGAGTTTCATTGAAACGCTTACTTAAATGCTTAACGTCTATCATCTAGTATTCCTTAGCGCCGAGATTAAGGCCTTCGCCTTCAGCGTATGCCATGCCACTTTCCCTTAGGGGCACCTCTTTTAACAGAAAGGCAAATACAAACGCTAAAATAGCTACCGGGATGGCGTAAATAAACATGCTATGGAACGACAATACGAAAGCATATAGAACCTTTTGCTTTATTGCTTCCGGCATATGGCTCAAAGTATTTAGTCCACCAGATACCGCAGTAGCGTTTATGCTGTTATGCAGATGCGGTAGCAAGGTTTGCAGGTGCTTGTTTAATTGGAAGATTAACACCGTACCAAAGATTGCACCTCCGAAACTGCTACCTAGCGTTCTAGCAAACGCAGCCGTAGAAGTGCCGGCCCCCATTTGTTTAAACGGAACCGAGTTTTGGACGGCCAGAATCGGTACCTGCATAAACATACCAATGCCTAATCCCAATACAACCATCCATATAGACAAGGTTATTTGAGAGGTATGCATACCTAAGTATGAGAACAACCAAAGTCCACTGATTAACAGAACTCCGCCAATAATTGGGAATGGTCGGTAGTGCCCGTATTTGGTAATTAAGCGTCCGGAGCCGATTGACGATGCAAACATGCCAAGCACCATAGGGAAAAGCATTAAACCGGATTTAATAGGGCTGTAACCTCTGACTATCTGCTGGTACTCGGGGATATATAAGATGGAGGCAAACATGGCTACGCCGACCAGTAACGACATAATTACCGATACTGTAAAAATACTTCCTTTAAACAAATGCAACGGAATAATCGGTTCTTTAGCCCGTCGCTCGTTAAGCACAAATAAGGCTGAGAAAATTACACCACCTAAGATTAAGCTGATTATCTCCCAAGAACCCCAAGAGTAGGTGACACCAGCCCATACCGACACGAAAATAAGCGCACCGGATGCAAGAGATAACAGGGCCGCTCCAGTGTAATCAATCTTATGACTAGCCACGAATTTTGGCAGATTGAGGCGCCTGGCAATCGCAAACAAGGCAAGTATTCCTAACGGCACGTTAATATAGAAAATCCAACGCCAGCCAGACACACCGAATATATGATGAGCGTTAGCTAAGAAACCTCCTAAAAGTGGTCCTGCTAAGCTGGCAACGCCAAAAACTGCTCCAAAATATCCTTGGTATCTGCCTCTTTGTCGGGGCGGCACAACGTCACCAATAATTGCTAAGGCCAGAGATATTAAACCACCAGCGCCAATCCCTTGCAGGGCGCGAAAGAACACTAACTGGTTCATAGTCTTAGATAATCCGCATAAAGCCGATCCAATTAAGAAAATAA
>JAJYJU010000024.1 GCA_021789195.1 bacterium
CAATCTATGAATATTCTTGGCGATGATTCAGAAGACGTGCCGGCTAATGAAGAGGGCATGATTTCCCAGGCTAAACCAATAGTTATAAAACCACTTGGAGACAGTGACAATAAACCGGAAGACAAGTCTATTAGCGTTAATTCTAATGATAAGGAAGAACCTAAAGTAGAAGTAGAAGCTCAAGATAATATTAATTCCTTAGCTTCGCCCGAAGAGGATGTCAAAGAGGAGACCGCTAAACAAGAATTCACCCAAACTACTGCAGAAGCAGAGGAGGCTGAAACTAAAGAGCCCGAAACAGAAACCGCTTCAGCGGAAAATGAACCAGAGGCTGAAACTAAAGCTCAGGACACTCAAGAAGAAGAATCGTCGTCCTCTCAGCCTGAGACAACTCAAACTGTCCAGCCAGAAACTATATCTACACCCGAATCATCTGGAAGTAACGCCTCGGCTACTACAGTTCAACCGACCGCAACTGACGCTGTACGAAAGAAGCAAGAATTGCAAAAAGAAGCTGAAGACAAAGAACACATTAAGAAACTTGACCAACTAGTATCCAGCGAACATTACTTTCTTCCTATTAACATGAAAGAAAAGCGGAGAAACCAAAAGAATGTAATTTTATTAGCTGTAATTTGTGTAATTCTTGCAGCTGTCTGGGTGGATGTTGCCTTAGACGCCGGAATAATTAGCAATAACTTAAACTTGCCACATACACACTTCTTTGTCAGTAAGCCGTAGACCCCTTACAATTAGATATATGAATCAAGTGGAGAATTTAACCAGGCTACTGCATGGGCTAAATGAAGAGCAGCAAAGAGCTGTTAAAACAACCGAAGGACCGCTTCTTATTCAAGCTGGTGCGGGTAGCGGAAAGACCAAGACCTTAACGCATCGCATTGCGTATATACTGGCCAATAATTTAGCAACTCCTCCAGAGATATTAGCCGTTACTTTTACTAACAAAGCAGCTCAAGAAATGCGCAGTCGTGTTGCAGCATTAATCGGAGCTGATGCAACCAGCCGTTTATTTATGCCATTCATGGGAACATTTCATTCCATTTGTGTACGCATTTTAAGACAAGACGCCGATCGTATAGACATTCCAAAAACGTTTGTCATATTTGATGAAGCTGATCGTCTGGCAGCAATTAAAAGAGTCTGCCGAAAATTATCCGTTGATGAGAAAACTTTTCCGCCAAGAACTCTTGCTGTACTGATTTCATCAGCTAAAAACGAGATGATTAATGCAAACGAATATGCCGGATTAGCAAATAATCCAACTTCTGACACGGCTGCAAAAGTATATCCATTATATGAGGAAGAGCTTAAAAACTCAGGTGGACTGGACTTCGACGATTTAATTAATAAAACTGTTAAATTGTTAGATAGCCAAAGTGAGGTTAGGCAACGCTGGCAGAATCAGTTTAAGTATGTTTTGGTTGATGAGTATCAAGATACCAATGCCGCGCAGTACAAACTGACAAAACTTCTTACTAACGACAAACATAATCTGGCTGTCATTGGCGATGATTGGCAAACGGTTTATGGATTTAGAGGCGCAGACTTCCGCAACATTCTAAATTTCGAAAGAGATTATCCGGAATGCACCGTAATTAAGTTGGAGCAAAACTATCGTTCAACAAAAAACATTCTTGACGCAGGCCAATCTATCATTAACAAAATTACTGAACGCAGCGATAAAAAACTATGGACGGATTCTAACGAAGGTTTGCCGGTTCAAGTATTACAGGTAAGGGACGAAAGAGCGGAAGCTGATGCAATTTGTCTTAGGATTGGTAGCGCAGTCTCTTCGGGAAAAAGAAAGTATAAAAACTACGCCGTACTTTATAGGACAAATGCCCAGAGTCGTGCGATTGAAGAATCTTTTATCCGTTTTGGCTTGCCTTACAAAGTAGTCGGGGGAGTGCGGTTTTATGACCGCAAGGAGATCAAGGATATAGTGGCCTACCTTCGTTTAATTTACCAACCTGATGACGTAATAAGTTTCGACCGAATCGTTAACGTTCCAAGTAGAGGCATTGGTGCAGTTAGCGTTAATCGATTTATGAGCTGGTTTAGCGAAACGCGTCAGCCTTTACTTAAAGCCTTAAGTGAAAGCTCGAATTGTCCAGGCTTGAATCCTAAAGCGGTTTCGGCTCTCCAAGATTTAGCCGACATTTTACTTAGTTTTGAAAAACAATCTAAAAAAACCAACCCATACACATTAATTGATGCCTTAATAAGGCGCTTAAACTATCTCGATTACCTTGAAGACGGCACCCCACAAGGAGAAGCTCGTCAAGAAAACGTCAAAGAACTTCTAAGCGTAGCCCGCCAGTATAGCGATATGCAACTGGCCGATTTCCTTGAAGGCGTCAGTTTAATCAGCGACATAGACAGTGTTGATTTAAATAGTGATGCGGTAACATTGATGACACTTCATTCAGCTAAAGGACTTGAGTTCGATGTCGTCTTTATCCCTGGCATGGAAGAAACCTTGTTCCCTCATTCCCGGTCAGCTTACGATAAACAGCAAATGGAAGAAGAACGACGCTTGGCATATGTTGGGATTACTAGAGCACGACAAGAGCTTTACCTATTATCTGCCGGTTCAAGAATGCTATTTGGTGGAGTTCAACACAATCCACCCAGTCGTTTTCTAAACGAGATTGATGCTAAAGTAACATCTGATTGGTCTACTCCTCCTATTGGTAGCTATAACTCGCTTGAAAAGCAATATCAATCAAACAATGAACCGCGTTATGTTATTGAACTTAATGAAGGTGACAATGTTCGCCATCAGCTTTTTGGCACAGGCACGGTGTTAGAGATTGACGGGGATGTTGCGACCATATTCTTTAAAGGCAAGGGAACGCGTAAGTTAGACGTCGGTTTTGCCCCAATTGAAAAGCTGTGAATGGCAGTCTCTGTTACAATAAACGAGAGTTGCAGGCAAAAACCATTTAAATTCTTATACCTTAGGTTGTACCCTGCATAGGATTATGCATAAAAGGTTCTATTTATATAAGCGACGTCTTTTAAGAGCTAAGACGAAGCACGTTAAAGCAGCCAAGAACGCTAGCCGTCATCCGTTTGCCGTTCCAGTGTTTGTTCTTTCTGGCCTAATAATTTTGTCTTTGACGGGATACCTGATTTTTAAACCCGATCAAACAAATTTGCCTGGCCCTAAACTGGTAATTATTAATCACGACAATGTCCAGCAAATAGTGCCATCAATTGAACCGACTGTGGGCAAGCTTCTAACCAAGCTTCACATTACACTTAATCAGGGAGATGTTGTTGAGCCTAGTCTAAATACCCCTATCATCCAGGATGATTTTAGAATTAACATCTATCGGGCGGTACCGGTTGAAATAGTTATAAACGGGCAAGATAAATTCACTTTCTCTGCCGCAGCAACCCCAAGAGCAATTGCCGAACAGGCGGGCATAAGTGTTAACCCGGCTGATTATGTTACCACCGAACCAACTACTAATTTCTTAAAACAAGGCGCAATTGGTGAGCAAGTGGTTATAAATCCGGCTACCACGGTTAATTTGAATCTGTATGGATCCCCTGTTGTGCTACATACTCATGCCAAAACAGTGGCTGACCTAATAAAGCAGGAGGATGTCCACTTAGGAAAAACCGATCAAGTTACGCCGGCGATGGATACACCAATCACTCCAGACATCCAAGTTTTTATTATTAGAAATGGCGTAAAACTAGTTTCAATCACTCAAGCAGTCTCAATGCCAGTTCAAACAATCTACGATAACTCCCTAGCCTACGGTACTAGCGCCGTTCGTCAGAATGGATCTTCCGGACAGGAAATTGTAACTTACCAAGAAACCACCCAGAATGGTTATGTAACCAATAAGACAGTCATTCAGACAATTATTACCGTACCGGTTGTGGCTGAGATTGTGGTTGTTGGCACCAACCTGTCCGGTATTAAAGGCGATATGGCTCTGGCCGGTATAGCACCAAGCGACTATTCTTACGCGGACTACATAATTAGCCATGAATCCGGCTGGTGTCCAACAAAGGCTCAGGGAGAGCACTACTGCCCAGCTTTACCGGACAATCCTATGACCCCTTATGGCTATGGACTTTGTCAGGCAACCCCGGGATATAAGATGGCTACAGCTGGTAGCGATTGGGAAACAAACCCGATTACACAACTGGACTGGTGCAACGGCTATGCAGTTAGCAAGTACGGTGGATGGTATAACGCCTACATACACTGGATTAATTACACTTGGTGGTAGGAGTACAAATGAGCTCTGAACCTTCCAACGATATTCAAACCAATAAGGATCTTGGTCAGCATTGGCTACATGACAGCGAAAGCCTCAACTCAATTATTGATCTTGCTGAAGTAACAAGTAAAGACCACATTCTTGAAATAGGTCCAGGACCGGGTGGATTAACCGAACTTTTACTAGCTAAAGCAACACATGTTATTGCAGTTGAGATTGATACAAACCTGGTAAGCAAACTAAGCGAGCGTTTTAAAGATAACCCTAAGCTTGAAGTTGAGAATAAAGACATCAGAGATTTTAATTTAGATAAAATGCCAAAAGGCTACAAAGTAGTTGCCAATATTCCTTACTATTTGACGGCTAATATAATTCGGCGTTTAAGCGAGGCAGAAAACCCTCCTGTTGTGTGCGTTTTGCTTATTCAAAAAGAGGTAGCCGATAGGCTGTTGGCTAAACCGGGCAAGCTTTCTTTACTGGGCGTAACTACTCAGGCTTATTGGAGCGTAACCCCGGGTCAGATAGTTAAATCCTATCTATTTACACCTCCGCCTAAAGTAGATTCAATGGTCGTTAAACTAACGCGTCTAAAAGACTCTCTAGTTCCTGCAAATAATAGCGAAAACTTTTTTAACTTAATTAATGCCACATTTAGCAAGCGCCGTAAGATGCTATCAAACTCTTTAAGCTCTTCTTTAAAAGTAGATAAAAATACTGCTGAGTTAATTTTACATTCAGCTAACATCGACCCTACTAGACGGCCACAGGAACTTAGTCTTAAAGAATGGGCCGACTTAACAAAAGCAGTATTTACTAAATAAGCCTAAAAGTGATATAATAGGGTTGTGCTAACAGAGGTAGTGTTGTTAGCAAGTTTAAACCAATTTATGGGGCTGAATTTAGCTCGACGTTGGATTTACAGAATAGATTAGCAGGTCGCTTGTCAGCGTTATAGGCAAACGTTTTTAAATGCAAACGCATTTAATCGCGTAGCTAGTGCTGTAAAGAATTTCTTTGCACCTAACTATGCATTTGCTTTAGTTTAACCTAAAGCGGCGCCACACTTGACGCCGGATAAAGTCAAAGCGCTTCATATTTTCCGGACGCAGCGATTAATTCGTTCCGCGTTAATTGCCCAAGCTTTTGCGGACTATAGCGGCGGTTGTTTGACCGTTTTTATACCCGTCGCCGAACCAATCCAAAATGGCCTAAGCCTGTAGAAGACTATTCATAGTAAACTGACGGACCCGGTCGCAATTACCGGCAGCTCCACCAAAAGAATCTTGACCTCTGCCATAGAGGTCTTTTTTTATGTTCTTGGAATACTTAACTCAGCAGCGTAACTACAAATTAAATAGAATGAGTTTAGATGCATCAAATTAGGTTCAATTTTATATGCATTGCTTTGACGCTCAATTTCTTCCTCTAACTCAGTTGGTTTTTCTAGTGCATCCTTATCTAAATCTTCAAAATGAACTATTCTAAGCTCGCCTTGATCAGATGATGGATTAAAAAGGCTAATCTCTACAGGGTGCACTATTTCTTGTATTCCAAAATGCTGCCCGGGACGAATAACTGTGTGGCGGATTTGAAAAGGTGTTTGTAAAACATCTCTTGCATCGCCGTAAACTTTTAACTGATGGGAATTTCCCCATGAATTCCATGAGGCTTCTTTTGAACTTGTCATAGCATTAAACAACCCAACCCATCCAAGATTTTCAATTACCGAATCTTTAGTTGCAAGATCAGTTAGGCCAGTTATTACTTCTGAATAGAAATCTCTCTTTGGCATAACTACAGTAGTTCTTAAAGCACTTTTTGAGCTTTCGCTATTTAGGATAACTTTTTCAAAGCGTTGGTCTGTATCTGGATTAAACAACATAGTAAGAAATACTAGCACATCTTTTAATCAAAAATACAGTTTGGTCAAATTTGGCATAAATGATCAACTAAAGTTTATACAGTGTTTGCGCTTGCCGAAATTAAGTTATCACTTAAAATATATTTACATGTCCGAAACTCTCCCTGTCCATGAGCTTATAGCTTCAGATGATTATTGGTCTACGATTGCAAAACTTCCTGAGTTATCTTTTCGCGATAGATTGGTTGATGATCTAAGTAGCATTTATGTTGTATCTGCAGATAGCAGAACAAAAGACATTCAAACACTTTTAACGTTGGCTAATGCTACTGGATTCGACCCAATAGCAGTAAGTAATGGTAGTCAGCTTCCACTGTTAGAGCGTGGCGAAGGTTTACTTAAGGTAGTTGAAGATACTAGGACAAAGCCGGCTAAGAGTACAAATACACACAGATTATTTCAATCTAGCGACAAGCCAATCGGAACAGAAGAATTTAACGAAATCGCGCAAAAAATGCTTGCGGAATTTCTTTATTTTGGCAAAACCGCAATGACTCATGTTGTAGACGAATTGACTGGCGAGGTCTCATATATTGAAAGACGCGTAATTTATTGCACGGGCTCAAAAAGCGGATCTCAACTTGAGGGAGTCATAAGTTCTAATATGCATGGAGCTTCTAGAAGAGATATTGATGTGAATGAGCTAATTCGTCCAGTTAGGGTCGGGCGGGCGTATAATCGAAATGCACTTGGAACCTATGCTTCAAAAGTTATAGCGGCAGATTTAATACTACCGGTGTATTTAAGAAAAAGTAGTAAAAACAGAAGAAGTAAATTGCTTCCTGCGCGCGCTCTTAGGCTTGGATTCAGTCACTAAACAATACATATAAGCCCATATTTGTTAAACTAGATGTTATGAGAATAACTAAATATACTCATTCGTGTTTATTGGTTGAAGATGACAATGAGAGTGGTAGAGTCGGACTAATCGACCCAGGCATTTACTCATATAATTCAGGCTCTTTTGATCTAAAAAATATTAATCGTTTAGATGACATCCTGATAACCCACGAGCACCAAGACCATATGTACCTGCCTTTTATTAAAGAAATACTGGCTAAGTTTCCAAACGCCAGCATTATTACTACCGAGTCTGCAGCGCAACAGCTTTCCGGGGCGGGCATTAGCGGAGTGGTATCAACGACCAATAATTTTGTCGAATTGTTTGATGCCGAGCACGAATCAATGGAGCCACTATTTGCGGTAGGTCAAAATACAGGAGTTCACTACCTCGGTAAAGTTAGTCATCCTGGCGACAGCCACAGTTTTAAAGAAACCAAGGACATCTTGGCTTTGCCTGTGACCGGTCCATGGGGAACAGTTGCCACAGCGGCCGAAATAGGGATAAGCCTAAAGCCGAAATATATAATTCCGATTCACGATTGGCACCTTAAAAATGAGGCTCGAGACGGGTTTTATGGATGGTTAGAAGCCCTGTTTACTAAGTATGAGATTGACTTTATTAAACCTGTCGATGGCCAACCTTTTGAGATTAATCTCTAGCTAAAAGTTATTACACCATAAGATATTTACTTTGGCAATGATTCTTGCTAAAATATTGCCATATGAACGAGACTGGACCAGAGCGAAAAGTATATCCATCCACACAGGCGGATATTGCTCAACTTCACTATGCACTTGAACGGTCTGAAGAGAGAGTTCGAGTACTTGAGTACGATAAACTAACTGATCTTTGGAATAACACGGTTATTCGTGAAAAACTCGAACAATATATTGAGGAAGCTAAAGAAACCGGTCGTACCTTTGCATTCCTAATTGCCGACCTAGATAAAACCAAAGAGGTAAACGATACTATTAGTCACATTAAGGGTGATGAATACATAAGAGCATTTGCAGATTCGGTTCGCGATAATGACTTTGTAGTTGGTCGTTCTGGTGGCGATGAGTTTTACTTCATGCTTTTCTTGGAAGATGCCAGAAACAAGCATTCTGATAGTTCGGAACTTAGAGAGGTCTACCTATCTCCCGAGGACCAAGTAGAAGCCGCATCTCTAAGTGTAGAAAAACGAGCCCTTGCTAAAATTCAAGAAATTGGCCTTGGAGATATTGGTGGAGTTTCGGTGGGGGGTGCAGTATTTGATGTGAATGAAACTCTTGAATCATTGGTTAACAGGGCAGATAAAAGAATGTATCAGCGTAAATTTGAAAAGAAAGAACGAAAAGAAGCTAAAGACCGACATCCTTCACATACTTCAATACCAATCAAGCCGAATTAATTCACCTAATATATAATGGCTGTAGCTTAGTATTAAGGGGCTATAGCTCAGTTGGCTAGAGCGCAGCATTCACATTGCTGAGGCCCATGGTTCGAGTCCATGTAGCCCCACCAAACAGTCTAAGAGGTTAATATGAATCAGAAAACCAATCAATGCCCGTTTTGTAACATCAACGAAAGAGTGCTTAAAAGCAATACGCTTGCCCAAGCATTCTTGAGTAATCCGCGCAAAGTTCCGGGTCATTTCTTAGTTATTCCTAAGAGGCATGTTGAAGAACCTTGGGAGCTTACTGAAGCAGAAATTCAGGACATATTTAAATTAATTTTCTTTATAGAAAAAAAGCTAGTAAAAAAATTAGGTCAAGGTGCGGATATTCGCCAAAATTACCGACCGTTTCTTAAAGCCGGCAGGCTTAAACAAAACCACGTTCACTTCCATGTTTATCCAAGGTATAACCAGGACTTTTTATACCAGGTATCTGAGAAATTTGAGACAGATTTATTTACAGATTTAGATCCGGAAGAACAGGACGAATTTGCTAAACTGCTCAAGTAACGCGTAATTCACGCGCTTATAGACTATCTAACTGATAAGAATAGTCCAAACAACTGATAGAATAGCTAAAGAGGAAATATGGGCAAATATTACGTAACCACTTCTATACCTTATGTTAATGGGCCACCGCATATTGGCCACGCCCTTGAGTTTATATATGCTGATGTTTTAGCCCGCTATGCCAGGCAACAGGGTAATGATGTATTGTTTGCGACCGGTACTGATGAGCATGGCAACAAGATTGCCGAAACTGCTAAGGCGCAAGGTAAAAGTGCCAAAGACTATACCGACGAGGTATCTGAACGCTTCCGTGAATTAACCAAGTCGTTAGCAATCAGCAATAACCGTTTTATTAGAACCACAGATAAAGCACACGAGCAACGGGCAAGTGAAATCTGGAAGAAACTAAAAAAGGACATATACAAAGACAAGTACGAAGGCTGGTATTGTGTTGGCGACGAGGCTTTCTTTACAGAGACGGAAGTTAAGGCCAATAAAGGTATCTGCCCAGCTCACAACCGGCCGTACGAGAAAATAGTTGAAGAAAACTACTTCTTTAAACTAAGCAACTACACTGAACAGATAAAAAAAGCTATTTCCGAGGATAGTTTCCAAATCTTGCCCCACACTAGACGCAACGAAATTCTTTCATTACTCGATCAAGGCTTAGAAGATATATCTATCAGTCGCCCCAAAGAAAAGAATGACTGGGGTATACCGGTGCCCGGTGATTCAGACCAGGTTATGTATGTTTGGTTTGATGCGCTAATGAACTATATAACCGTTCTCGGTTATCCTGAACACGATGACTTTAAGCAGTATTGGCCGGCTAATGCTCAAGTTATCGGCAAAGATATCCTAAGATTCCATGCCGCCATTTGGCCGGCTATATTGCTGGCTTTAGATTTACCACTTCCTAAGTTACTTTATGTCCACGGCTTTATTACCGCTGATGGCAAAAAGATGAGTAAAACTTTAGGCAACGTGATTGATCCGTTTGAGGCAATAAAACCGTACGGCGCTGATGCCTTTCGTTACTACATGCTGAAACACATGCCAAGTTATGAAGACGGTGATTTTAGTTGGGAAAGGTATGAGCAGGCATATAACAATGAGTTGGCCAACGAACTGGGCAATTTAGTCCAGCGCATACTAGCAATGGCCGCTCGTTTCCTAAACGGTAGAGTCGAAAATATCCCTCCCTCTGAACACGATATTAGTCAATTTACCCAGGCTATTAACGAATGTCGCTTTGACCGAGCGCTAGAATTGGCGTGGGAACAGGTCAGAGGCTTAAATCAATACATTGATGAAACTAAACCCTGGGAAGTAGCTAAAACCGGAGACACGGAACATGTAAACGAAATCCTCGCCTACTTAGTAAGTAGTATTCGTGAAATCGCTGATTTAATACTGCCATTTATGCCGTTAAGCGCTGAGAAAATTAAAGAAGCGTTTAAAGACGACAAACTAACTGCTGCTACGGCCCCACTATTTCCTAAGCATGAATCAAAGCTAGATGAAAAGGATGACTGAACAGCTTATTGATACGCATTGCCATATCCACTCAGTTGGCAAAGATGTCGAAGAGCATACTGCAGCTAAATGGAGCGAGCTTAATCAATCGCCCGAGGAAGTTATAGAGCGGGCTAATAAGGCCGGAATTACTAAATTTATATGTGTTGGAACAGATTTAGCTGACAGCATAAAAGCAGTGCAGTTTGCCCAGACTCATGACAACTGCTATGCCGCTGTTGGTATTCATCCTCACGAGGCTAGACACTTTATAGCAAATAATGCATATAAGAAAGACTTTATAGAACTTCTTAAACAGCCTAGAGTAGTAGCAATCGGTGAATGTGGATTAGACTATTTTTATTCTCATTCAACTCCAAGTGATCAGAGTACGATTCTTAAATTTCAATTAGATTTAGCTATCGAAAATAATCTACCGGTTATATTCCATGTCAGAGAGGCATTTAATGACTTCTGGCCCCTATTTAATAGTTATACGGATAGTTTAAAAGGTGTACTTCACAGTTTTACAGATACAGAAGAGACATTAGTTGAAGCTTTAAACAGAGGCTTGTATATTGGCGTTAATGGCATCGCAACCTTTGCCAAGACAAATCAAGAGAAAATGTTTAAATCAATTCCACTTAGCAATTTACTCCTTGAAACGGATGCCCCATATTTGACACCTGCACCATATCGTGGTAATATAAATGAGCCAAAATACATAGTGCGAGTAG
>JAJYJU010000025.1 GCA_021789195.1 bacterium
GGCAGAATTAACGAATCATCAAAATGACGCTAAATTATGGCATGAAAGTTCAGATAAACTCAGGAATAACTTAAGTAAACTGTTTCATAACGACGGCTACTTTATTAAAGGTTTCCTGTACTCAAAAGAAACGGATATAGAGTATAACAACGTAGTAGACATATCCTCTCTATACGGGCCGTTTATGTATAGCGGTCTTCCTTTGGGCGATCCAATGATAACTAAAACAGCCGAGCAAGTTGAAACTAAGATTACAAACGTTGTGCCCGTTGGAGGAGTACTAAGATATGAGCACGATAACTACTTCTTAAAAGATCAGAAATTCTTAGGTAACCCATGGATAGTTACAACGCTTTGGTTGGCACAATACCTCATAGCTACAAGTAATAATAATGAGGCAGATAAATATATTAACTGGGCGTTAGACAGAAGACTTCCAAGCGGTATTTTATCTGAGCAATTTGATCCCGAAAACGGTACTCCATTAGGAGTGGCTCCATTAGTCTGGAGTCATGCCGAAGTAGTTAATACTCTATTAGACTATTACGATATTAACGCTTAGGAGCTTCGTTACGGCCGAGATTTTTCTTAGTCTCGGTAAATACTACGTGCCGTCTTAATTTAGGGCTGTACTTTCGCAAAGATAGCTTATCTGGAGTATTCATGGTGTTTTTGGTGGTGTAATAGATACGTTCACCACTTTCCTCACTAACTAAGCCTATAATTTTTCGTTTGTCGCCTCTTTTAGCCATAGGTGTATATCCTATCAGATAATATATAGTAAGTAAATGGAGCCGCCTGTCGGATTCGAACCGACGACATTCAGTTTACAAAACTGACGCTCTGGCCAACTGAGCTAAGGCGGCGTAATGTCATTACATAATGTAGCAAAAACAGATAGAATTTGCTATATTTAAGCGGACAATTATTGGCCGCGGTAGCTCAGTTGGTAGAGCGCATCCATGGTAAGGATGAGGTCCCGGGTTCAAATCCCGGCCGTGGCTCCATGATATATATCATGCAGGGATAGTGAAGCGGTCAAACACGGCTGACTGTAAATCAGCTGGCATTCGCCTTCGGGGGTTCGAATCCCTCTCCCTGCACCACTGATAGAAGCATTGTGGACGCTAGAACCTGATTATTACGATAAGCGGCATATGTCGAAGTATAAAGTTATCATTCCGGCTGGGCTAAAACCTTTTCCGGCGCGTTATGAGCTATCAGCGGCAAGCATATTGGCAAGCTACTTCAAAGCTGACGTGGAGTTCATCCCGCGTGCCAACTACAAGACGCCCGACTTCCTCATCAAAGGAATTATCTGGGAACTTAAAAGTCCGACCGGTAAAGGCAAGAATAATATAGAGCGCCAGCTACAGACCGGATTAAAACAGTCACGAAATATCATATTTGATGCTCGCAGGTCTAAAATCCATATCTCAAAAATAAGACGAGAATTAGACAAACAATTTAAACTTACAAAAAGCATGAAACGGCTAATTCTAATCGAGAAAAGCAATAAAGTTGTTGTTGAATTAATGAGATAGTTTGTTAAAATGTAAACATTGAAGGCTCGGCAGCGTTGGATTACGCAGGTTCTGAACCTTCTTTTTTTATTGAGTACAAGCCAGGATAGACTTTCTAGCCTGGCTCACCACCGAGCACCATAGATATTATTTCTGATATTCGTAATGGTTGTATTTATATTGAAGCAAAAACATAAAAAGCTTGATACTTATATTACTCGTATATATAATAGTAGTTACTATGGGTAAATACACCGCTACAGTTATAAAAACTGGTAACTCCTATGCTTTGCGTGTGCCCAAAAGATATGTCGAAGATGCTGAGCTAGTACTTGGGCAAAAAATCCAAGTTGGCAATCCACTTCCTGACACTCATTCTCAGAATCGAGAGGCTATTAAACTTGCCATCCGTAATTTGCATAAAGTCCACGCATATTCAGAAATTAAAGACCCAGTTGCTTGGCAACGCGAAATTCGTAAAGATAGAGACTTGCCAGGTCGTGACTAAACAAATGATATGTTTTGATACAAATATAATTATTTATATTGCCAATGGCACTCTTGGCGAAGATATCATTAGTGACGATCATATAATATGTCCTTCAATTGTGCGTTTAGAGTCCCTTGGTTATCCAAGCATAAAATCTATCGAAGAGCAGAGAATTAGAGAGTTGTTTGCTGCTCTAACAACTATTCCTCTCACTGACAATATAATTGATAGTGCGATTAAGCTTAGACAATACAAGAAAATGAGTCTTGGAGATTCTATAGTTGCAGCTACAGCTTTAGAAAACAATAGTCAATTATGGACGGTTAACACACAGGATTTTGAGCATATTGATGGGCTACTTATTTTAAACCCGTTGCTAAAAAAATAAGACTACACTCTAACTTCGTCCACTTCCCTGCGCCACGAATAGAAGCATTAAGAAGTTTTTTTGTTACATGAGTATAATGTCTAAATAAAACCTGGGAACATACCTTAATTAATTGAAATATTCTAAACATTAGAAACATTGTATTTTTAATTAGGCACAATATGAGTTCAAATAATAACCCTCTAACGCAAAAAGAATTTGAAACTATATATTCAAAAGTACCAAGGCTCACCGTCGAAATACTAGTTAAGAATGGTAACGGTGCTGTTTATTTAACTAAACGGGCTATTCAACCGTGCAAAGGTCAATGGCATTTACCCGGTGGCACCGTTAGGTTTGGTGAACCAATGCAAGATGCTGTTAAGCGGATTGCTAAACGCGAACTTGGCGTTAATGTTATTGCAATGAAGAATGTAGGCTACATGGAGTATCCAAGTCATTATGAACACGGGTTAGACTCGCCTGTCGGTATTGTTTTTGAGGTTGAGTCATACGAGGGTGCCCTTATTCCTAATAAAGAATCTACTGAGGCAGATTGGTTCACTAAGTTACCTGAATCTATGCACGCTGACCAGGATACATTTTTAATCTCTCATGGATACTTAAGCTAGAAGTAACACCTTACTTTCTTAGAATATTTCAGAATATATGATGAATTAATGAGGATAGCATCATTTGATGCGTGCTTTATCTTTTCTATTTTATAAAATGATTATATACATTGACTATAAATAACTTATCTTAAAATGTTTTTTATCGACAGGCGAGCACGTAGATAACAAAGTCATCAAGCTAGCATTTGACTATAACGCTTCTAAATAGTATAATATAGTTATTATGCCTGAAAATATCGAACGTAGCTCTAAAGAAACTAATCCGTCTGACTACACCTTAAAAGACGATATCAGAGAGCAAGCTAGAGTTAGGTTACATGATACGTTCATGGAACTTGAACTTGTGACTAGCAATAAAGAGGCTACAGCTCCTGTCGTTGAAGCAGCTAGAGCTGCCTATGTTATGGCTATTGCTGATTACTGCATAATTGATACAAATTTAAGTGATTAATACATTAGTTTAAGATAGTATTTATTCTATAAGCTTTTGTTAATCATTAAAGTCCGCATCTTGTAATTAATAAATTATTAATATCTTATTGAATTTGGAAAGCTTACTTCTGCGCTTGAGGTCGAAGTTGTACAAAGTTATTAATTGCCTTCTCTCAACTAGCTTTTGTTTATACTCTGAGATTTTAAAATCCACAATCTACTTAGGTTAATAATCTTTAAGAATGTATATAATAAATTAGCTATGGAAGAAGAAATGCAAAATAGACTGAAAGATCAATCCGATAATCTACCGAATACTAAGAAAAACGGTCCGTCATTTAGCGGACTATCTGGCAATGAACTGTACTGCGCTGCATTGGTTGGTTATCAGCCGGGTAATTTATTAGTTGGCAACAGTGTTTTTGCACTTGGTTTTCTTGGAGGCGTAAAGACAAGCATTAGAACGTTTGTAGGCGGTGAGCTTGCTCAGATTACTAATATGATTGCAGAAGGCCGTAGATTAGGCCTTGAGAGGTTTGAGAGCGAGCTTGAGCAAAGTAACGCTTCTGCGGCTACCGGCGTTACATCTGACTTAATTTTTCATCCCGGCAACGTCGAGTTTCTTTCAGTTGGGTCGGCTATCCATGCTAACGGGGACTACAATTTAGGAAAATTTACTTCCTCGAGCGATGGTCAGGAGTTATTTTGTCAGATTGATGCAAACTATTTTCCGATAGATTTTGTATTTGGCAACGTAGCTTACTCAATCGGCGCAGCCAGAGGAGTAGTCGGTACTATTAAAGAATTTACTAAAGGAGAAGTTCCTCAGTTTAGTAACATATTTAATAAAACTAGGAATCTGGCTTTAGAACGAATAATAGCTGAAGCCAAAAAGAAAAATGCTAACAGTGTAATAGGTATACGCACAACTATTTTACCGATTGGTATTAACGGCGTGCAAGAAATGGTCATGATTGGAACTGCTTCAAAAAATGAGCAGATTCAGCAAGTAGCTGATTCGGTCGGAGGCGTCATAACAAGCGATTTAACTGCCGAGGAAACGTGGAATGTCACAAAGATGGGCTATGTTCCTATCAAGTTGGTATTAGGAACTTCAGTATATTCTCTAGGTTTTGTAGGTGGTATTCAGGCGGCGTTTCGCAACTTCGTTAAAGGTGAAGTTAAAGTACTGAGTAATTTAATATACGGTGCTCGTGAGCAGTCACTTAAAAAGGTACAGGAACAAGCCGCTGAAATTGGCGCAGATGATGTACTTGGCATTAAAACTTATATTTATAACCTTGGTGGTGGAGTAATTGAGTTCTTGGCAATAGGCACAGCGGTTAAAAAAGTCAGCGGTATAAGCACCCGTTCTGATCAGCTACCTCCTCAGGCTATTATTAGAGACAAGGATACGTTTGTTAATGTAGCAGATCTAAGCTATGGCAGTAATTTACAAAAACCTGCAAGGTAAGATTAAGAAACTTTGTTATTATATTAATCGGTAAATTTATGAATGAAATAACATCTCATCCTAGATTCGTATACTTGAGAGAAGATTTAGTATCAGGCATCGGTAGATATCTTGATGAGCTTGATATTAATTTTGATACAGCTAAAAGCGATCTTAACATTCTTAACAATCTTGTTGAACAAGATTCTCGCCGTCTTATAGATAATGCCCGTATTGATAAAGAGCCAATTGATCTGTCTAATGTTACTTTTTTTGATAGGTCTACATCGTTTAGAATTCGGTTGTTTGGTGGAATGGTGGTTATGACTACTTTGGCTCAACACATTGCTGAGGGCGATTTTATTGTAAAGAGGCAACCACAACATCTAGACTCAGAGACTGTTTTAACTAGCGTTAACGCAGTTCATTATTCAGAAGCTGATTCTATGCTACCCATCGAATCGGACATAACATATATATTTAGACCCAATGAATACAATGTATTAAGAAACGGCTATAAATTATATACTCGACCTAATCGAGAAGTTCCTCTTGAATCAGTAATTTTGGATCAGAACAATCATAGCCTAAAATTTCTAAGATCGCTTTTGGGCAGAGTAATCGAGCTTAACGATTAAATAACGACTCTTTGTGATGGCCTTAAGACTTTTTTAGGTCTTTTTGTTTGTTTACTAATTTTCTTAATTTTAGATTCTACAAGGTCAGCCGATTCAGACATACCTTCATGCTGGTAAGCCTTTTTCAATAATTCATATATTTCTCGGCTCGGCTCAATCTCTGAGGCAATTTCAAGTTCTTGGACCATCAGCTTATGATTACCTAGTTTTTCTTGCACCTTGGCGTATGCTACGTGTCTGGCTGCGAGCTTGTCTTCTAATTTAATAGCTTGCTCGAATGCTATAGCGGCTTTGTCATAATTTTCAGTTTCATAATAGATTAAGCCTAGGTTATGAAGTGATGATGGGGTTGCTTCTAGACTGCTTGCAATTTCAAAACAGTCAATTGCGTCTCTATATTCTTTTTGTTTGGCGTATAAAATACCTAAACGATTGTAGGCGGCAGCATTTCTTTCATCAATTTTTAGAATCGTTATTAGAGCCTTCTCGGCTCTTAGCATGCGGTTTTCTTTCATGCTGCGATGAGCAATGTCCCATAGACGTCCAATTCTGTCGCCAATTTTTCTTGATGCTGACGCAATCTCGTCATCGTGGACAGTAAGGTTATAGACGGCAAAAGTTGCAAATGCTGCGATTATTAATAGCTCATACATACTTAATAGCTTTCTATTATATCACTTTAGAGGTGAAGCATTAGACTGGTAAGTGTTAGCCGTAGATTATTATTTTTATCGATTTGTCTTTCAGCCTTATATGTAGAAGTTAAAATATCTTGCCACTTTTTAGCTTGGGCTTCATTCTTAGAAGATTCTAAGCTTTGCGAAGCCATTTGTTGCAGGATATACAGAGTGTCTTTGGTTAGGTCTAAATTCTTAGTTAGTTTATTTATTAGCGCAACTTTAGTGTATCTTTTGCCGCTTAATAAGGTTCTGGCCGTTTCTGAGGCCTTAATTAAGTTGTGATCGGCGGTATTTAAACATATGGCAATCGACAACCCGACAATTCCACCGCTCATATTAATAGCCTTTTCTGCTGTTGCATCGCTAATTTTAAATTCATTAATTAAAAATTGCTTTAATTCTTTTTTGGGTGGATTTGTAAGCTTAATTACTGTTAGCCTGGAAATTATTGTTGGTAGTAATTCAATATGATTTCGTGCACTAAGCAGAAATACGGTATCTTTCGGCGGTTCTTCCAAGTTTTTTAGGAGTGCGTTTTGTGCATCTAAGCTAAGCTTATTGGCATCATCTATGATAACTAGCCTTTTAATGCCATTTTTGCTTGGATTTGGTATTGCTAGAGAGAGAAAATGATTTATTTTATGAACGGCATCAATCGATATACCCTTTTTATCTTCTTCTGGGACGACAAATAACACGTTTGGACTATTTTTAAGACTATCCTCAGCTAGGTCTAAGAGTTTAGCAGCAATACTATTTAAAACAGTAGTCTTGCCTCCACTGTCTGGGCCGGTAATCAATAAAGCGTGCGAAGGGTTAGATAAGAATTGAGCTATCTTATTTTCGGTAGACCTATTAAATAATAAGCTTGATTGATTAGATATCATGATTTTTAAGAAATATTGAGATAATTATTAAAAACTCTAGGTAACTTAGCCTCAAACTTTTTAAGACCAATTTTGGGTAGGTTAATTTCAATACTGGCAGCATGTAACATTAACCGATCGGCATCTTCTCCGCCATATACTACGTCGCCAACGATTGGGTGATTTATAGCTTTTAGATGAACTCTTAGCTGATGGGTTCGTCCGGTTATAGGAGAAAGTAAAATTAACGAGTATTTATCGTTAGATGACTTAACTGAGTACTTTGTAATGGCAGATTTTCCGTTTGGACCGGTTCTAAATGTTGAAGGCATTTTTGGATTTCGTTCTATGGGCATATTTATTTGTGCCTCTGGCCTGCTTAACTGTCCATTAATAACGGCATAATAGGTTTTATGCACTTTACGCTTGGCAAACTGATTACTTAAGTATTTTCTGGCCGCTTCAGTCTTGGCGACTAATATTACACCAGATGTTCCTCGGTCTAAGCGATGAACTATGCCAGCTCGGTTATTATTTTTATCTATGCCCAGTAGTTCTTGGTTAATTTTATCTTTCACGAAACTTGCTACGCTACTTTCATAGTTAGTAATCCCTTTAGAATGAGTAATGACTCCACTCGGTTTATTAATCACTAACATAAAGTCGTCTTCGTAAATAATTGGTAGTAAAATCTGCTTGAGCTTAGGTGGCGCAAATAGACTGCTGCTATAGCTAACTATATCGCCGTTCTTTAATAATGTTCCAGCTTTAGTTATCTGCTTAGCGTTTATAAATATATTATTGTTACCTATTTCTTTATCGATTTGGGACCTAGATACGCCAGGTAATTTCTGGCTTAAAAAATGGTCGATGCGCTTAGGGTTTTCTTGGTTGAAAACAAATTTAATATCTTTAGTCATTAAGTGACGCTCTTAAGCCCACCTTAGTTTGAATTAGCTTTAATTTAGCGTTCGCAACCTGATTAATATTCTGTTCATGAGCCATAAGAGCCGACAAAGCATCCTGGTCAGTAATGCCAGCAAGACTGGATTGGAAATTAGTTAACAGATCTTCAACTAAGTCAGCTGCTTCCTGTTTGAGCTTTGAATAGCTAGATTCACCTCGCCATTTAGAGACAACGTCGTCAATCGGCTTATTTTCAATAACCGATATTATCTGTAATAAGTTACTTATGCCTGGCTGATTAATATAGTCATAGTTAATACTGCCGACTGAATCAGTAGTGGAAGCTAATACCTTTTCTCTGGCGTCTTTAGGATTATCGCTGAGAAGAATTGTTCCGCTTGGGTCTTGAATACTTTTGCTCATTTTTTGCTCAGGGTGCTTTAAGCTACGTATTCTGGCTCCGGCGTTATTAAATTGCATCTGTTCAGCCCAGGTCTTTGGTACGGTAAATATATCCCCAAACTGATTATTCATACGTATTGCCACATCCCGGGTGAGCTCTAAATGCTGTCTTTGATCTTCGCCCACTGGAACATATGATGCGTCATAAAGTAATATGTCGGCAGCCATCAAGGCTGGATAGTTAAATATGCCTACGATTACACTATCGGAGTTCTCAGACTTTTCTTTAAACTGGGTCATCCTGGAAAGTTCGCCGTAGTAAATGAAGCAATCCAATATCCAAGCTAACTCGCTGTGCGCTGGAACGTAACTCTGTCTATAAATCGACGTATTAGTATTTTTTAGATCAAGTCCGGCAGCGGCATAAGTTCTAACCGTTAATATGGTTCTTTCATATAAATCATTGAAATCATTAGTTCCAATTATGCTATGTAAGTCGGGCAAAAAAGCATTTATCTGGTAATTTTGAGAGTATTTTTGTTGCAACCTAACTAACGGTAGGATTGCCCCTAGTAAATTACCTAAAGTAAGATCAGCATTTGATCTTACGCCGGTTAAAATTACAGGTTTTTGCATAAACTTATATATATCTTAGTATATTCAAGTTTAAGAGTACATAATGGCGGTCTAACGTTTTGTAAACTGACGTTGCTTTCGTGCACCTTTAAGTCCGAATTTCTTGCGTTCTTTTTCTCTAGGATCACGACCAAGTAAATCGGCACGCTTTAGGGTGGATTTAAGTTCTGCGTTTTGTTCAACCAAGGCTCTTGAAATGCCTAAGCGTATAGCTTCGATTTGCCCGTCATGGCCACCACCGCTAACTTTAACTGAAACGTCATGCTTATTAAGTGCGTCAATCGCTATAAACGGGTCGTTTAGTTTGTTAATAAGGTATTTACTATCACTAAAGTATTCATTAACTTTTTTACCGTTAATTGTTATCTCGCCGTTTCCGTTAGACACGCGTACGCGCGCTGTAGCGCTTTTTCGGCGTCCAATAGCGTAATAGTAGGGCTTATCTGCTGAAGAGGCTTTGTTCATTATTTAGTACTAACCTTTCCAAGTTTAACTTCAATTGGCTGTTGTGGTGCGTGATTATGCTCACTACCTGAATAGATTTTCAGACGATTTAGGCGTTCTGCCTGCAGTTTATTAGCAGGTAGCATACCTTTCACTGCTTTAGAAATAACTTTAGTTGGGTCAAGCTTCATTTGTTCGCCCAATGTACGGCTATGTAAACCACCTGGGTAACCGCTGTGGCGGTGATACATTTTCTCGTCTATTTTATTGCCAGTAACTTTTAACCTAGAAGCGTTAACGACGATAACGTAGTCACCGCAGTCAATATGAGTACTATACTGAGGCTTACCTTTGCCAAGTAAAAGCTTAGCTATTTCTGTCGAAACACGCCCTAAAGTATCCGAGCTTGCATCAATCACATACCAAACTCTTTTAATGTCACTTGGTTTTATTGAATAGGTTTTATTCATACTTTACTCGCTTCTTTAGTTTCAGTCATAACTTCAGCTATGGGTTTAGTATCGTTACTTAAATCATCGACAAATTCAATGGTTGCCATCTGGGCACCATCACCTTTTCTTAAGCTAACTTTCTTAATTCTTAGAAAACCACTGGTGCGCTTCTTTAGTTTAGGTGCAATATCGTCAAATAGCTTATTAGCTGCAGTTAGTGTTTGTAAACCGGCAATTACCTGTCTCCGGTTATGCAAGTCGCCTATTTTAGCTTTAGTAATTAGTCTTTCGACATATGGCAATACTTCTTTAGCTTTAGCATGAGTTGTTTCAATCTTAAGATTTAGAACCAAAGAGTTGGCCAAGCCTTTAATAAGCGCTAAGCGTTGATCTGTTTCTCGATGCAGTTTTCTGCCTTTGTATCCGTGTCGATGCATATATTAAAGCTCTAACTCCGCCATTTTTTCTTTTACTTCATCTAAAGCTTTATTACCGAAGCCTTTAAGCTCTTTTAGCTCAGTATTGCTTAGGCTAAATAAATCTTTAATTGTGTGGATGTCATTATTGATTAAAGCATTGGTTGTACGAGCAGATAAGTTTAAATCTTCGATTGAAGTGTTTAAGGCTGCAAGTTCTTCACCAATCATGTCGTTTTCCGGGTTAGAATCGGTCCCGATTTCCGGTTGAAGCTCAGCCGAAGCTGTAATGCGTGTCTTGCCGGCTAGTGCCGTGTACTGGCTAACTAAAATTGCAGCTGCTTCTTCAAAAGCATCACTAGGCGTTATAGAGCCATCGGTATCAACTGTGAAGATTAGCTTGTCTAAATCAGTAATTTGACCAACACGTGTTTTCTCTACTTTGTATCTCACTCTAAGTACTGGCGTAAACACAGCATCAAGAGCGATCATATCACTAGCCTTCTTAGCAGAACCTTCTTCGATTGTCCTGTATCCTCGGCCAACTTCAACAACCATATCAATTACAAGTTTGCCCTTTTCATCATCAATCGTAGCAATAAGTTGGTCTGGATTAACAACTTCAACATCAGCATTTAGGGCTATGTCTTTAGCTGTAACCGGGCCCTTACCTTGCTTTGTAAGGCGTAAGTTTTGCATTTCTTCGCCGTAGACT
>JAJYJU010000026.1 GCA_021789195.1 bacterium
GATTTACTCAGCCAGGCTGTCGGAAGCGAATTAGCACCTAAATTAGCAGTTGAAACAGCAGTTATCTAAATAAGGAAGGAAGTAGATGTATCAGATAGCCATATCCGGAGCAGCCAGAGGTGAAAGCGTAGAAGACGGCAAGATTTTAGCCCAGGCCATGGGGCAGGCCATAGCTAAAGCAGGCCATGCTTTAATGAGCGGAGCGACAATTGGTCTGCCAAACTATACGGCCGAAGCATATAAGAAGGCAGGTGGGACAATGAGTGTCGGGATTAGCCCGGCCAGCTCTAAAGTCGAACATATTATGAAATACCATTTGCCGACCAAGGCGTATGACACTATCATCTACTCCGGTCTGCATTACATTGGCCGCGATACTCTTCTAATCACTTCAAGCGACGCTGTAGTTTCAATTGGTGGCCGCATGGGTACATTGCACGAATTTACAATCGCAGTTGAAAGTGACACTCCAATCGGCTTCTTACAAGGTGCGGGAGGTATAAGTGTTGAGGTTCAAACCCTAATATCGCTTGCTCACCCTTTGCGCGAAGGAATGGAAGCATTCTTTAGCGATGACCCGACTGAGCTAATTAATGATTTGACACGTTATCTGGACAAAGATCACGGTAAGTACAAACATCTCTACTACTGATACTAGATATAAAGCTGTACAATTTAAATCTAATGGTATCAGTTTATGAGTTTGTTTGATTTAGTCAGTAGCTATGAACCGCTAGGTGACCAACCGTCTGCCATAAAGCAGTTAGCTCAGGGTGTGTCTAACGCTGAAAAGTATCAAACCTTACTCGGTGCGACCGGTTCAGGCAAGACATTTACTATTAGCAATGTCATTAGCCAGTTCGATAGACCGGTGCTGGTATTAAGCCACAATAAGACATTAGCAGCCCAACTCTACGGTGAATTTAAGCGTTTTTTCCCCAATAACGCCGTTCACTACTTTGTTAGTTATTTCGATTACTACCAGCCTGAAGCATATATTCCTAGAAGCGATACTTATATTGAAAAAGATAGTCAGATTAACGAAGAGATTGACCGCTTACGTCATGCCGCCACCGACTCTCTCTTAACAAGAAGAGATGTAATCATTGTAGCTAGCGTCTCCTGCATATATGGTATCGGTAGCGTCGAGGATTATGCCAGCCTAGCCGTAAGGCTTAAAACCAAAGAAGTTAGAAAAAGAGACAAACTGCTGCGTCACTTAACAGATATTCAGTACCAGCGTAACGATCTGGATTTTCACCGTGGCTCTTTTAGGGTGCGCGGTGACGTAGTTGATGTATTTCCAGCCGGTGAAGAGACGGCTTATAGAATAGACTTCTTTGGCGATGAGGTAGAGCGTATAACGCAACTTAATCCTCTGACTGGCGAGCTGGTTAAGGACTTAAATGAGCTGACTATATTCCCTGGATCACACTTCGTAACACCGGAAGATAAGTTAAAGTCCGCCCTCGGTTTAATTGAACAGGAGCTTGATGAGAGGTTGTCTTATTTTAAAAAGCACAATAAGCTGCTTGAAGCACAACGCCTCGAACAACGCACCCGCTTTGATCTAGAGATGCTTAAAGAAACCGGCTTTGTCAAAGGGATTGAGAACTACAGCCGTTATCTAACTAACCGTGAACCGGGCGAGCAGCCTGCTACACTACTGGACTACTTCCCGGATGACTATTTATTAATAGTTGATGAATCACATATGAGCATTCCGCAAGTAAGAGGTATGTTTAACGGCGACAGGGCTAGAAAAGAAGTCTTAGTTGAGTATGGCTTCCGTTTGCCCAGCGCCTTAGATAACCGGCCGTTAACGTTCACTGAATTCGAAAAGCATGTTAATCAGGCAATTTTCGTTTCAGCCACGCCGGCAGAGTATGAGTTAAAATTAAGCCCGCCACCAGCCGAGCAGGTTATACGACCAACTGGACTACTTGACCCCTTAATAACGGTTAAGCCGATTAAGGGCCAGATTGACGATTTAATAGGAGAGATAAACAACGTTGTAGCTAAAGGCCAAAGAGCATTAGTTACGACTCTAACTAAACGAATGGCCGAAGAGTTGGCTGAGTATCTGGCTGAGCTAAATATTAAGGTCGCATATCTGCACAGCGATATAGACACACTAGAGCGAACTGACATACTAAGGGATCTGAGACTGGGCATCTATGACGTATTAGTAGGTATTAATTTACTTAGAGAAGGTCTCGATTTACCGGAAGTATCCTTCGTAGCTATTTTAGACGCCGATAAGGAAGGTTTTCTACGTAGCTACGGTGCCTTAATTCAAACAATTGGCCGCGCCGCCAGACACTCCGAGGGCCATGTCTTTATGTATGCCGATTTAACTACCGACAGTATGAAAAAGGCAATTGATGAAACTAACCGTCGCCGTGAAGTTCAGCAGGAATATAACCTCAAGCACCACATTAAACCAACGACGATTACGCGTGCAGTAGAGGAGAGAATACGACTAGAGTCTGAGCCCAAGAAAGATAAAATTAACATTAAAAAAATACCCAAGGACGAGTACCCCCAGCTTATACATGAGCTTAATAACCAGATGGAAATGGCAGCCGCGAACTTACAGTTTGAAAAGGCTGCCGAGCTTAGAGATTTAATTAAAGATCTAAAAAAAGCCAGTTAGTAATATTTTTAGCAGAGATTGTTATACAATTAATCAATAACCTATGGCCAGACTATCTAAAGACGATGTGCTCAAATTGGCTCGGCTTGCCAGACTTGAGCTAAGTGAGGAAGAAGTCAGTGAATATTTCACTGAACTTAATGCCATTCTTGAATACGTGGAGCAGCTTCAGGGCGAAGACACTTCAGATTTAAAACCAACCAATCAGGTGACGGGGTTAATCAATGTCACAAGGGAAGATAAAACAATTGACTACGGCTATCCGGTTTTAGATTTGCTTAAGAATGTTCCATTTAAGGAACAAGACCAGATAAAAGTTAGGCGAATGGTAGGTTAGGATGGATAGTTTTGCCTGGGACTCTATCAACGACATTGCCGCCGCCGTTAGGAACCGCTCGACAAGCGCAACCAAACTGGTTGAACTATCGCTCAATTTAATAAAAGATGCACAGCCAAAATATAACGCCATCATATTAGTTTTAGATGAAGCAGCTCGAGCAAGAGCAAAGCAGATTGATGAATTAGTTGAATCAAACCAGGATCCGGGACCTCTAGCCGGCGTGCCGTTTATTGCAAAAGATAATTTCTTAGTATTAGGCGGTGAAACTAAAGCCGCCAGTAAGATATTGGAAGGTTTCATGCCTCCATATCAGGCAAGTGCTGTAAACGCGCTAGAAGCGGCCGGAGCTATCTGTGTAGCAAAAGCTAACATGGATGCGTTTGCACATGGTGCCAGTACCGAAAACAGCGATTATGGAGTAACTAAGAACCCTTATGATACTTCTCGTGTCCCAGGCGGATCATCTGGGGGCAGCGCAGCTGCAGTAGCGCTTGGACTTGCCCCGTTTGCAATTGGTACCGACACAGGCGGCTCAATCCGCCAGCCCGCATCATTTTGCGGTGTTGTAGGCCTTAAGCCAACTTATGGATTGGTTAGTCGAAGTGGCGTAATAGCCATGGGCAGCAGTCTAGATTGTATCGGTCCACTCGCAAGTAGTGTCAGTGATGCTGCATTGGTTTTAGATGTTATGGCCGGCAAAGACAAGCTTGACGCTACTACCATAGATAAAGATGAATTAGGCTATAAAGACATATCTGCAAAGCCACTTAAAGGCGTAAAAATAGGTGTCATAGACGAATATCTAAGCGAGCATGTAGATTCTGATGTTACGCGCGCGATTAATCAGACGATAGACAAACTTACGCAATCCGGCGCTGAAGTTAAACGCATATCTCTGCCGTCTACTAAACTTGCCCTAGCTTGTTATTACATAATCTGTCCGGCTGAAGTCAGCTCAAACCTAGGGCGCTACGACGGACAACGGTATGGTTTTCACGAACCAGATGCAAAAGATCTTGATGAAAGTTACTTAAATGCCCGTGGCAAAGGATTTGGAAAAGAAGCTAAGAGACGGATTATGATTGGCACGTTTGTCTTAAGTAGTGGCTACTATGACGCTTACTATAAAAAAGCCATGACAGTGCGCACCAAACTTATAAATGAGTTTGAGTCTGCATATAAGGAAGTAGATTTCCTGATTGGCCCGGTAGCTCCAACGACCGCATTTAAAATCGGCGAAAAAAGCAGCGATCCGCTCCAGATGTACTTAGCCGATGTTATGACGGTTGCTGCAAATCTCGCAGGGGTGCCATCAATTTCCGTACCAGTTGGTGCCGACTCCAATAATCTACCAATTGGTTTACAGATTATGGCCGGCCAGAGAAAAGACCGAGACTTGTTAAGTTTAGCTATGGCAATTGAGGAACTAGGCAAATGAGTTACAAACTAAATTTAGCCAAATATATCCCTAAACATTCTTCTATGGAGCATATAGTTCTCTATACCGCTTTAGGGGTTATATTCATAGCCTTAGTGGCGAGTTTATTTAGTCTGCGTTCAAAGGCTAACTACTTATCTAAATGGAAGATGTTGCAAAAACTTTTAGGTGATAAATCTACATGGAAAGATGCCATTATTGAGGCGGATAAACTGCTCGACATGGCCTTAAAGAACCATCACTATAAAGGCCGTACAACGGGGGAAAGACTAGTTGCTGCACAGCACGAGTTAAGTGCCAACGATAAGGTCTGGTTCAGCCATAAGCTGGCTAATAAAATAGTCAGTGAAAAGGACATGGTTATAAGCAAATCTCAAGTTAAAAAAGCACTTCTCGGTTTTTGGCAAGCATTAAGAGACTTGGATGCTTTTGGTAAAAAAGATGAAGCAAAAAAGGTTGCTAAAAATGAGTAGCTCTGACTACACAGCCACGATTGGCATTGAGTGCCATGTTCAGCTTAAGACAAATACAAAGTTGTTCTCTGGCGCAGGCAATGACGCTAGAGAAGCAGAGCCAAATACGCTTGTAAATCATATAGATTTTGGCCTACCCGGAGCTCTCCCGGTATTAAACAAAGAAGCTATAGCCCTTGCTAGTAAAGCTGCAATTGCGCTAAACAGTAGGCCGGAACTTTTTTCAACCTTTGACCGCAAACATTACTTTTACCCGGATTTGCCGATGGGATACCAGATAACCCAGTTTGATCAGCCAATTATATCTAAGGGCAGTGTTAGCTTTAATCTTGATGGAAAAACCTTTAAAGTTGGTATAACCAGGGCACACTTAGAATCTGACGCTGGCAAAAGTACCCATCCAGCCAATAAGGACTACTCACTAGTTGATCTTAACCGAGCTGGTACACCACTTTTAGAAATTGTCAGTGAACCGGACATGCACACTCCGGCTGAAGCACGAGCATATGCTCACGAGCTATATTTATTAATGCGTTACGCAGGAGTTACAGATGGCGACTTGTATCACGGTAACATGCGCTTTGATGTTAATGTTAGCCTGAGCAAAACCGACAAACTTGGCGTACGAAGTGAAACAAAGAACCTCAATAGTTTTCGCTCGGTAGAAAAAGCCGTAGCTTACGAGATAAAGCGTCAAAGCGAGCTATTAGACCAGGGCCGGCCTATAGTTCAGGAAACGCGTGGTTGGAATGATGCTAAACAAAAAACTTTGTCACAGCGCTCTAAAGAAAACGCCGATGATTACCGCTATATGCCTGATCCTGATTTGCCGCCCGTAATTATTGATGAGTCCTTCATTGATAGTATTGTGCAAAGTATGCCAAATTCGCCGGATTACCTAAGAGGTGAGTTAGCAAAACTAGGCTTAACCCTAACTCAATCCGAAGTTTTAATCGAGGCTAATCTAGATTTTGAATTTGCAAAGTACATCAGTTTAATTTTAGAGTTTGCTAAAAATGGCCAGGATGTAAAATCACTTGCCAATTGGCTGGTAAATATAGATATACCATTGATGCGAGAACATGAGTCTAAAGCAAGCAACATTGACCGCAACAAGCTTTATGTAGATGTACTAAATCTAGTAAAAGCAAATCAGCTAAGCTCGACTAACGCTAAAGAAATTATTAACCGCTGCTTAAAGATGAGCGAACTACCTTTAGATATTGCCGAATATGCAAAAGCAGAAAACTTATTACAGCAATCTGATATAGTTGCGCTAACAGATATTGTTAAGGATGTAATTAGCTCTAACCCGGAAGCTGTTAAAGACATTCAGGCCGGGGAAGCAAAGGCTATAGGCTTTTTAATCGGACAAGTCATGAGCAAGAGCAAAGGTCAAGCCAATCCGGGATTAGCCAGACAGCTTATCGATGAACAACTCAAATAGTTACTAAAGGCCTGTATTAATTCTGTACTTAAATAGGTGAATGATGTAAATTGACTTATATGAGTACATTAGACAGTGCATTTCTAATTCTCGGAAGTATATTCTTAAGCCTCTTCTTCATTATTCTGACTTTTATCAGTCTATATCTTTTTATGGCTTTAAAACGGGTGTTTAAAACGGCCGAGTCGGCACTTAATGGCGTTGAGGCGGCTTCAGATATGATTCGGCATGCTGCAGCAAAAAAGGGCTCACTACTGCCCCTGGTCGCGCTTGTTAAGTACCTTTTCCGTACGCACAATCAAAAGCGGGACTAGATTATGCCCAAAGCTAAGATCCTTAAGAAGGCGGCTTTAGGCACAGCAATCGTTGGGGCACTAAGTTTAATTACTAGTTTACTTAAGATTGAGCATGAAGTAGATCAGTCTAAGACAGGTGCTACTTCAGTTGAAAAAGAAAACTCAATTGAAGAAAAGCTAAGTCTTTTAATCGCAGAGATTAACGAACTTTTAAGCTCAGCTCGCTATGAGCTTAAAACTATAGCCGGTAATGAACAGGCGCGCATTATGACCTGGATAGAAAATGCCGAAAAAACCAGAACCAAACTCGAGCACTTGTTAAATAATCTAGAAACGAGCAGCACAAGTAATAAGGCTGTTAAAGTGGCGGTTAAAGAGTCAAAAAAAGTTATATCAGAGGCCAAAAAATATCTGCTTAAGATCAGTAAATAAAGTTTGCAAAAATTACAGCGTATAAAAGTCTAGTATCCTAGGTTAGCCGGGGATATAATGAGGTTAGGTAAAGAGACAAAAAATTTACAAATAACAAGGTCAATTTAATATATGGCTAAAGTTAGCAAATTAAACACCTCCGATTATGTACATCTGCATAATCACACGCATTACTCCGTTTTAGACGGCTTGAGCAAAGTTCCGGCGTTGATTAATCAGGTGAAAGACTATGGCATGAATGCGGTAGCTATTACTGATCACGGCAATTTAAGCGGTGCAATTGAATTTTATACTGAGTCAATCGAAAAAGGCATAAAGCCTATTATTGGCATGGAGGCATATATTGCTCCGCGCTCCTTATCCGATCGTGATCCCGCTAAGGACAAAAACAGTTATCACCTTACCTTATTGGCAATTAATAACACCGGCTATTTAAATTTAATGCGCTTATCTACTACAGCCAGTCTAGAAGGCTTTTATTATCGTCCCAGAATTGATTTTGAGCTTTTAAAGAAACATAACGAAGGCCTAGTCGTGTTAAGTGGTTGTATTGGCGGAGAAGTTGCGGACAATCTACGCTCCAACCAGACCAAAATGGCCGAAGAAGCAGCTAAAAAATATCTGGATGTATTTAGGGATCGATACTATATTGAGGTTCAGGACCACGGCCATAAGGATCATCCTTATCACTGGGATGAGCAGACGAGAGTTAACGAAGCTTTATTAGCACTGGCTAAAAAACTCAATATACCAGCGGTATTAACTTGTGACGCCCATTATCTTAAAAGCGAAGATAAAGACGCTCACGAAATTCTTTTGTGTGTTCAGACCGGCTCTTTCCTAAGAGATAAAGATCGCATGTCGTTAGCTGACTTCGATTTAAGCGTGACCGACCCAGAAAGTATCATTACACGTTGGGGAGACGACCACCCGGAACTTATATTAAACAGTAAGGCTATTGCAGATAAAGTTGATCTAAAGATTGAACTGGATAAAATCTTAATCCCTAAATTCCCTACTCCAGAAGGCGAGGGTAGCGAAAGTCAGTACCTAGAAAAGTTAGTGTATAAAGGATTGGCCTGGCGCTACCTTAATTTAGAAAAGGAAGCGGCAGACAAGTTAGATGTTAACCAGGCTAAGAAGCAGTTGCCGAAAGAAATAATTAAACGGGCAGAGTATGAGCTTGGAGTCATAAGCACGATGGGTTTCCAAGGTTATTTCTTAATTATTAACGACTTTATTCAATGGGGTAAGAAACAAGGCATTTTATTTGGCCCAGGACGCGGTAGCGCAGCCGGTTCAATCGTTTCTTATGGTCTAGATATAACATCACTCGATCCGCTTAAATACGACTTACTATTTGAACGTTTCTTGAACCCAGATCGTATTAGCATGCCTGATGTGGATATAGATATTATGGATACCCGACGCAATGAAGTGATTGCCTACTGCGCAGACAAGTACGGTCATGACCGAGTCGCTAATATAGTTACATTTGGTACCATGGCAGCCCGAAATGCAGTCAGGGATGTTGCGCGCGTGCTTGAAGTCCCCTACGCCGATGCCGATAGGCTTGCGAAAATGATACCTCCTCCTATCCAAGGTATACATATACCCTTAAAACGATCAATTCAAAAAGACCATGACTTAAAGCATGAGTATGAAACAAACGCAGTAGCTAAACGTGTATTTGACCTAGCAACTCAGCTTGAAGGCACAATTCGATCGCATGGCGTACACGCTGCCGGAGTAGTTATTGCACCTGATGACATTGTTAAATATGCGCCACTCGAAATGGCTCAAAAAGGGGTGGTTGCTACTCAGTACTCAATGGGACCAATCGAACGACTTGGGCTTCTAAAGATGGACTTTTTAGGCTTAAGTAACCTGACAATTATTAAGAATGCGCTAAGAATAATTAAGAAAGTTTATGGCCAAGAAGTAGATATAGATAACTTACCACTGGACGATAAAAAAACGCTAGAACTATTTCAGCGCGGTGACACGACCGGGGTGTTTCAGTTTGAATCAGCCGGCATGCGTCGTTATTTAAAAGCACTGCAGCCAAACCACTTTGAAGACATCGTTGCGATGAACGCCCTCTATAGACCAGGACCGATGCAATTTATTGATGACTTTATCGCCAGGAAGAGAGGCGATCGACCAATCACCTACCCAGACTCAAGTATGGAACCTGCCCTAAAAAATACTTATGGCGTAGTAGTCTACCAGGAACAAGTTATGCAGATTAGTAAGGATGTTTGCGGGTTTTCCGGAGGTGAAGCAGATACCCTGAGGAAGGCTATAGGTAAGAAGAAGATAGACATAATGCGCAAGATGAGACAGCGCATGATTGATGGCGCCAAAGAGGTGTCAGGCATTAAAGAGCCTGTAATGGAGAAGTTCTGGCAACAGTTGGAGGACTTTGCCGCCTATTGTTTCAACAAGAGCCACGCGGCTTGTTATTCATTAATTGCCTATCAAACAGCCTATCTAAAAGCTCATTGGCCGGCAGCCTTTATGGCCGCACTCATGACATCAGTTTATGAAGACACCGAAAGACTGGCAGTAGAGATAAGCGAATGTCAGAAAATGAATATTCCGGTTCTTCCACCCGACATTAACGAGTCGTTCAGTGAGTTTGCCGTAATCCAAAACAAAGATAAGTCAGCTATAAGGTTCAGTCTAAATGCTATTAAAAACGTCGGCAGTAATGCGGTTGATGAGATTATTAGTGCTAGAGATAAAGGCGGTCCGTTTACCGATTTTGAAAACTTTTTATCCCGTGTGGACTACCGAAGTGTAAATAGAAAATCGTTTGAAAGTTTAATTAAAGCCGGTGCATTTGACCGTTTCTATGACCGCGGACTTCTACTTAGTTCACTCGATTTAATAATGGCTTACGGGTCACGTACTCAGAAACAGGCTGAAAGAGGTCAGACTGATTTATTCGGAACAGAAGCAGGAACCAATTTAACTTCGAACGTTCGACTTAATTTACCGATGGTTAATGCAAAAGAACATACAATCCGCGATCACTTAGCCTGGGAGCGTGAACTGTTAGGCCTATATTTGTCGGAACACCCCCTAACTATGTATGAGGATTTCTTAAAAGACCGCACTAAACAAATTTCATCACTTAACCAGACAATGGACGGCGAGTCAGTTCAGATTGGCGGGATAGTAAATGGAATTAGGGAGATAACGACTAAACGTGGTCAACGTATGGCTTTTGTTAAAATTGAGGACTTAAGCGGGGACATTGAGATTATATTATTCCCGGCAGCATACTCTCAATTCAGTCACTTATGGACTATAGATAAAGTCGTGCTTATTAAAGGTAAGATAAGCGCCAAGGACCGCGACGGTAACGTTGGCGATGAGCTAAAAATTTTGGTTGATTCAGCCAGC
>JAJYJU010000027.1 GCA_021789195.1 bacterium
AGGGATATGAATGTTGATCTTGACGCTTTATTGCAAGATCTTGAGCAGTTCCTGTCCCGACAGCAATATGAGCAAAGAAGAGACGCTACTCAGCCAGGTATTAACAGAGGCATGCGGCGCGGACCGCTTAACAGCAAGAAAACAGCTCTAGACTTTTTCGGGACAGATCTTACTCAGTTGGCAACTGAGGGCAAATTAGACCCAGTAGTAGGGCGCGAAGCTCAAATTGGCCGTGTTATCACAATCTTAAATCGCCGTATGAAGAACAATCCGGTACTTATTGGTGAGCCCGGAGTTGGCAAAACGGCAATTGTTGAAGGTTTGGCACAACGCATAGTAAGCGAGGATGTTCCAGACAGCCTGCTAAATAAACGCATCATCATGATTGATTTAGCCGGTATGATAGCCGGGACGAAGTATAGGGGTGAGTTTGAAGACCGCCTAAAGAAAGTCATGCATGAATTGGAGCGTGATAAAAAAGCTATTGCCTTTGTGGATGAAATGCACTTAATTGTTGGCGCCGGCGCCGCAGAAGGCGCAATGGATGCCGGAAATATATTAAAGCCTGCTTTAGCTAGAGGAAAGATTCGCTTCATTGGCGCAACTACAACCTCTGAATACACTAAACATATCGAGAAAGATGCTGCCCTTGAGCGCCGTTTCCAGCCAATACAGGTACCCGAGACAACTCCGGCTGAAACGTTTGCAATTCTAAAGGGTCTTAGAGCCCGTTATGAACAGTTTCATGGCGTAAAGATGAGCGATGAGATATTGCAAGATGCCGTCATGTTATCTAAGCGCTATATTCAAGATCGTTTTCTACCGGATAAAGCAATTGATTTAATTGATGAAGCATCTGCCCATATTAGAGTCGAGAGAGTCAAGACGTCACCTGAAGTACGAAAACTTAATAAGGAGTTGCAGTTGGTTAATTTGCGCAAGGATGAAGCCAGCGAACACGAAGATTACCAGTTGGCGGCTCATTTTAAGACAAGGGCCAGTCAAATTACTGATGAGCTAAATGCGCTAGAAGCTAAGATTAAACGTAATAAATCGATTGTTTTAACGAGCGACGATTTAGCCGATGTCATCTCAAGAATAACCGGAGTTCCGGTTAAGAAAGTTATCCGCTCGGAGGCCAAGTACCTGCTAGAGCTAGAAAAAACTCTCGGTAAATACATTATTGGTCAAAGTGAAGCGGTATCAGCCGTAGCAAAAGCCGTGCGTCGTAACCGCAGTGGTATAGGCAGCGAAGCCAGGCCAATCGGTTCCTTTATATTCCTTGGCCCAACTGGAGTTGGTAAAACCGAATTGGCAAGAGTGCTAGCGCGTGAATTTTTCGGAAGCGAGAACGCCTTAGTCAAAATAGATATGAGTGAATTTGGCGAACATCACAATGTTTCTAGATTAGTCGGTGCCCCGGCTGGTTATGTTGGCTATGATGACGGCGGACAATTGACAGATAAAATCCGTCGCCAACCGTATAGTGTCGTGTTGTTTGATGAAATTGAAAAAGCCCACCCGGACGTATTCCATATGCTTCTGCAAATCTTAGAAGACGGTAATCTTACCGACTCAAAAGGACGCAAGATAGATTTTACAAATACGATAGTAATAATGACCAGCAATATTGGCGCTGAGAAGCTTCAAAAAGAAGCCAGCCTAGGCTTTAGGATTGAAAATAACTCTGACACTAAGCAGTTGGATACATTGCATACCGAAAACGCCACATTGGTTACTGACGAGTTAAAGAAAATGCTAAGACCTGAACTTCTAAACCGAATCGATAAGATAATTGTATTTAACGCTCTAACTAAGAAAGACATTAAACATATTATTGATTTGCAGATTGAAGAGCTTAAAAACCGATTGCGCCGCAAAGGTATTGGCCTGACTCTAACACCTAAAGCAAAGGACTATTTATTAGAACATGGCTATGACGCTAAAAACGGAGTTAGACCCTTAAGACGCTTAATCCAAGACACAATTGAAGATAAAATGGCCCTAGAAGTGCTTGACGAACACTACTCCAAGGGCGATATCATACAGGTGGCCACCAAGAACGGTGAGCTTGCATACGCCACCCAAAATGAATAGCTACCAAAAAAAACTAAATAAAATCCGAAATCAAACACCACCGGGCGAGTCTAAATATGGCCACATTGTAATAATCGTCTTTCTAGTTTTAATTGCTGGAGCGTCGGTTTGGTCTTTCTTTAACTTCACTACCATCCGTGATTGGTACATTCTACTAAACTATAACCCGCCTAGTACAATTCAAGCCCTGGCTAGTTACGACACCATGACGCCTTATGCGACTAAACTGTTTTATGTTAATAAGCCTTTAATTGAGTCGAAGACAGCGTTTGCAATTCAATGTCCCGGCAGTAGTGATTCAACCCACGTTATTGGGTGCTATCATAGCGGGGACAACGGTATTTATCTGCTTAATGTAACGGATAGTAGACTTAATGGCATAATTCAAGTTACGGCAGCATATGAAATGCTTCATGCCGGGTATGCCAGACTAAGCTCAAGCACCAAAACCAAGATAGACAACGCTATGTGGCAATACTACTCTAGCGCCAATATAAGTAGTGCCATAAAACAGCAAATGGCCTCGTACGCAATCAGTGAGCCTGGCGCAAAGTATGATGAGCTGTATTCGGTATTAGGTACTGAGGTTGGCCCCATACCCAGCTATCTAGAGAATCACTATAAAATCTACTTTTCTAACCGCGCAAAGATTGTAGCAGCATATAACGGCTATCAGTCGGCCTTTAACGACCGCCAGCAAGAGATAGCTTCAATTAAAGCTCAGTTAGCTGTCTTAAAGGATCAAATTAACGCCCTAGAAAGCAGTTTAAGTACTCTGCAGTCGCAGCTAAACAGCCAACAATTAACTTTAAATAACGATAGATTTAGCAACAACTTCTATGCTTACAACTCAGCCGTTAACTCATATAACGCTACGGTGAATCAATATAACTCACTTGTTAATTCTACTAAGTCAGATATAAGCCAATACAATAATTTAGTAGATACAGCCAATGCTATAGCAATTGAAGAACAGCAACTAGTTAGCGCGATTAGCGCAACGCCGACCACTCAGTCGACAAAATAAGGTAAAATGTTATTTAAATGTCGATCTCTAAAACAATTAAGCCTGCTAAATACATTTGTAGTAACTGCAATGCGACTTATTCAACATGGTCGGGCAGATGTGAAAACTGCGGCGAGTGGAATACGCTGGATATTCAGCTAACCAACCTAAGTAATAGCAATCAGGTAGGTAGTCAGTTAAAAATCGAAACAGTTAAGCAAAGTCTGTCAGATAGCGAGAATCGAATTTTAATTAATGAAAAGAGCCTTGATGCCGTATTTGGTGGCGGGATAGTCTCCGGAAGTGTTAGCTTAATAAGCGGTGAGCCAGGCATGGGGAAGAGCACACTGCTTCTTCAGTTGGCTGGAATGGTGTCTAAAAACTTGCCTGTGCTTTATGTCAGCGGCGAAGAGTCTACTCATCAGGTGGCATCTAGAGCTAATAGATTAGCTATTAATGAAGCAAATCTAAGAATTTCCTCTTCGAACTTAACAGACGATATAGCAAACGAAATATTAAGCGCGAAGTTTAAATTAGTCATTGTTGATTCAATTCAAACCTTACGTTGCGCCCAAATAGGTGCTTCCGTCGGTTCTGTCAGTCAAGTAACAAACAGCACTAACTTACTCACGGCGGCGGCTAAGCAGAGCAACACAGCATTAATTATTGTTGGGCATGTAACTAAAGATGGCAGTATTGCCGGGCCTAAACAGCTGGAGCATGCCGTAGATGCTGTCTTTAGCCTAGAAGGCGATACAAGTGTTGGTCTAAAACTTTTAAGGGTCGGCAAGAACCGTTTTGGCTCGACAAACGAGACAGCCATATTTGAAATGTTAAATAGTGGCCTAAAGCCAGTCATAAATCCATCCGCTCTTTTATTAGCCGAAAGACAGGTTAGTGACGGATCGGTAGTATTAGCCGCCATGGAAGGTAATCGCCCCATACTGGTAGAAGTTCAGGCTCTGGTTAATCCTACTAGCTACGGTTATCCGAAACGAGCAGCCAGCGGACTGGACCTCGGGAGACTCAATCTGCTAATAGCTATGCTTGAGCGTAGGACTAAGTTAAAACTTGGCGACAAAGATATTTATTTAAATATAGTTGGCGGTATTAAAGTTAACGAACCGGCAGCCGATTTGGCCATAGCAATGGCTATAGCATCTGCTTCTAAGGCTAAGCAGCTAAAAGATAACGCAGTAGTCTTTGGAGAAGTTGGTCTGTCTGGTGAGATACGTCACGTATCTAACATTGACAAACGTATTGCCGAGGCTAAGCAACTGGGCTTTACATACGCAATCGGACCAAAGCCTCTAAAATCCAAGCCATCACAATTTCTAAAATCTGTTTCAGATGTCAGGAGCGCATTAAATACTTTTCTGTCTTAAGGAGTTGTAGGGGCGGGAGTAGTGGTAGTTGGCACGTAGCTAGTAGATATTGTAAATGCCGGGTATGTATATTGGTACAATACACTGTCAGTCACCGTGGCAGAGATAGTTGCAGTTCCGGATGCAGTCGGCACATAGTTATATTGCACTGTATCAAGCGCCGGATCGGATAAGTTAAATGTCTTCACTACTGTGTTGTTGATGCTTAAATCAACTGTCCCGCCAAAGCTGGTCCCATTTAACGGATGAGTCCCTTGTGACGCCGTTATAACAATTTGACACCCATTACGGCTATTATCTGTATTACTACAAACGCCACTCGTGCTATTAATTGGACCATTACTATTTGATACGGTCACAGTTAGATTTGGCATCGTGTCACTACATTGGTGCACGGTATCGTAAGTAGATGTAGTACTCCCGGTAGATGTGCTTGAGGTGGATTGATTTATTGGCCAGAACTCATCAATTGAGAATGCCTGAGCATTACCGCCGCTAAAGAGTGATTCTTTAGCATCTGCCGGCGTACATGACGTGGCAATACCGCCTGAAACTTTATCTATAACTTCATTAGAACCACTTGAGTTATGTCCCGTATACCATGAAGGGAAGAGCTCTTTGCTTGGCCCTGGTTCCTCTGAACCTAGACCAACGTGAACCGTCTGAACAAAGGCTGGCAAAACTTTAATATCGCTTGGCTGCACCCAGTTAACGGGCTTGGTATTGAGCATAGATAAGGCACCTTGCATCCAGTTTCTTGTCATTGGCTCGGTAAAGTATTCCATAGCTCCAGTCAGCGGCTTATTAACAGTATGGTAGGCTCCCCATGAAGCGACTGCGTACTGAGTATTCCAGCCCGCCATAAGGCCACTTTGCCCGCTGTTAGTGGTACCGGTTTTTACGGCAATATCCCAGCCGTTGTACCTCTGCCATTTGTATCCAAAAGAGCTTATTGGGGTACAGGTGGTTGCGCTACAGGAGCCTGGCAAATAGGATGCTCTTGGATCGCTCAACATATTGTCAATAATGTAGGCAGTGTCGGTCTTGATTGCTTGAACCGGCTTAGGCTGTGTCCATTGATAAATTGAATGTCCTGACGCATCGGTAATGCTTAAAATATATGTTTGAGGAATTTCTTTTCCTAAACGGGCGAGAGTTGCCAAGCCGTTTACAGTTTGGTCAAGGTGCAAGAAGCCATCACCAATTGCAGCTGAGCCATAACATGGCACTTCTTGAGCCTTGCCGTCGCTAAAGACGTTAGTATTGGGTTGGTAACACCTATATGCGTCTGGATAGCCCATCATGGCGCTGGCAGTAGCTTGAATTTTTGGCAACCCAGCTATTAAGCCGGCTTTAACGGCTGGTACGTTTCTTGATCCGGCTAACGCATAGCGGATAGACGTGGCGCCAGGGTATCTGAAATCGTAATCCTCGAGACAGTTTCCACCGTTTGACGGAAGGGCATGATTTGTACATGGATAGCCCGGCAAGGGCTCTTGAACATCATACAAAACCGAACCGGCTCCCACATTAGTACTGTTATTTATTAAAGTTGAATAAACGTAAGGTTTAATAGTTGAACCTGGATTAATATTTATTTGCGCATAATTTATTTGACCATCGACCGGACTGTTAAAGTTTTCACCGCCAACTAGAGCTACCACCTGACCAGTTTGCACCTGCTCGGCGACGAGCGCCTCTTCATCAGCGCCATATCGGGCAGCAATCGGCGCCGCGTCGGCCGTAACTTTATCGGCTAAATCTTGCAATGGAACGCTTAAAGTCGTGTCCACCTTCCAAGTGCCTTTGCTTATTAGTTTGGTGCCGTAAGTGTTAATTAGTTGTTGCTTGGCCGCAAGATCAAAGTAAGGGTACTTAATGTTTGAATATTCAGACTGGATGGACTGCACTTGGGCTAAAACATTCACTTGCTTGGCGGCATTGGCCTGAGCCTGAGTAATATATCCTTGCTGAGCCATTAAATCGAGTACATAGTGGGCTCGAATAGATAGGCCGTTAGAGTCAAAGTAGTTTGTTGTGACAGCTGGGTTATATACCGGACTTGAATAAGGCGAATAGGCCGTTGGCGCCTGCGGAATTGAAGCAAGCATGGCCGCCTGGGCTAAAGTAAGATTGGCTGCCGTTGTATGGAAGTAATCCTCAGCTGCTGCTTGAACACCATAATCGATGTTTCCGTACGGAGCTATATTTAAATAGGCGTTTAATATCTGGTGCTTTGTATAATCTCGACTCAATACAACAGATAGGCCAATTTCTTCAATCTTTTCCTGGATAGATAATGGATCCTGCCAACCTTTATTTAACTTAACCACCTGCTCTGTAATCGTAGACGCACCCTGTAAACCACCACCGCTATGTAAAATATCGTGTACTCCAGACCTTAGAATGGCCATAAAGTCGAAACCGCCCTCATGGTAGAAGTGCTTGTCCTCAATAGCGACAGTTGCTTCCTGCATATACGGGCTGATGTTGTTTAGCGAAACAGGAATTCTTTTAATAGAGTTATAGTCTTGCCACAAAAGTACGTTTCCGGTTCGGTCGTAGTAGCTTATGCTCCCGCCTAAATTAGCGCCATCAATACTGTTAAAGGCTAAGATATCCTTCTTG
Organism: bacterium; assembly: GCA_021789195.1. GTDB lineage: Bacteria > Patescibacteriota > Saccharimonadia > Saccharimonadales > UBA4665 > JAJZWH01. The sequence goes on from JAJYJU010000027.1 coordinate 7,117, forward strand.
AAGTAGGCAAACATACCCACAATAAGTAAGAAACAAAGCACTATAAAAATGCCAATAATCTTAAGTGACATAATTGCGCCGTCGCGCGAAAACCAGAACTCAATAAGGTGACTTGGCCTCATTCGTGCCAGCAAACGCTTAATTGGCTCTTTAGGTAAGCTGGCTAGATACTCGGCCTTCTTAGCATTACGGGCGGCTTTACGTTCCTTGTGAGTAGACGTAATGCTTCGGTTAAGCTGCATAGCAGCCGGTTTTTTACGTACATTGCTTCGCCTAGGGCGACTCGCTGAAGATGATCGTTTTTTTGCCACTTTTAAATCTTTGCCTAGATTGCCTTATGCTTATATTTCTCAAATAATAGCTAAATTATACCAAAGAAAACTGAAGAAAAATTAATAATGTTTATTAACCATATTTGTGTCTTATGCGTTTAATTGGCTAAAATGGAAATGAAGGAAATTTAAAACATTATGTCATTACTTTCGGAAGAGCTAACCTGGCGTGGTTTCATAAGTCAAACCACTTTAGAAGATATTAAAGAATTAGATAAACAAAACTTTACTTTTTATTGGGGTGTTGATCCTAGTGCAAATTCTATGACCATAGGACATCTTGCTATGGCTATGATGGTCAGACATTTTATTGACCATGGTCATAAAGCCTATCTTCTTGTCGGCGGTGCGACAGGAATGATTGGCGATCCAGACGGTAAAAGCGAAGAACGTAAGATAAAGTCAAAAGAGGAAATTGCTACTAATAAGGCAGCAATTGCCGAGCAATATAAAGCTATCTTTTCAGGAAAAGAATTTCAAATAGTAGATAATCTGGACTGGTTTAAAGACTATAATTACTTGGACTTTTTGAGAGATATCGGTAAAAATGTTCCGCTTAGCCAGATGTTGGGGCGTGAATTTGTGCAATCAAGGTTGAAAAATGAAAATAGCGGTATTAGCTATGCTGAGTTTAGTTACGTCATGATTCAGGCCTACGACTTTTTGTACCTTCATAAAGAGCATGCTGTTAATCTGCAGGTTAGCGGATCTGATCAATGGGGTAATTCAGTTGCCGGCGTAGATCTTATTAGGCGTTTAACTGGAGACGAGGCGCACGTTTGGACCGCTCCTTTAATTGTTAATCCTTTAACAGGCATAAAGTTTGGTAAGAGTGAATTAGGGGCGGTTTGGCTGGATCCAAATCAAACTTCTCCGACAGCGTTCTATCAGTTTTGGGTTAACACCGAGGACGAAGCCGTTGAAAACTACCTAAAGATATTCACTTTGCTAGACCAGCAACAAATAAGTGAAACTATGTCTGAGCAAAACGGTGGCAACAGGAAAGATCGTCCAGCTCAATTTAGACTTGCTAGTGAAGTAACTAAGCTAGTGCATGGTGAAGCGGCTGCCAATAGCGCGAAAAAAGTTACTGAATTCTTGGCTGGTAAAGCTCAAGTATCGGACGCAAATGAAGAAGAGCTAAGTATATTAAGGCGAGAAATTCCAAACGTTAAAACTAATTCGTCGGGCAGCATAATTGATGCATTAGTTAAAAGCGATCTAGCTAATTCCAATACCGCCGCAAGACAACTCATAGGTTCCGGTTCAATATATGTAAATAATGAACGCATTGAGCGCGACAACTTTCAAAGCGAAGATTTTAATAATAACCGACTCTTAATCCGTCGCGGCAAGGCTTACCGTGATTCAGCTCTGGTTGAGTTAGACGGTTAATTATGCCCAGCCTGTCTGATCCAGTCAGTACATTAAATGGGGTCGGAGCGAAACTTGAGCAGGCGTTTAATGCTAAAGGTATCGACAGCGTTTATGATCTTTTATTGTATCTGCCCAGGAAATATATTGACTATACAGACATAACAGACATATCGAAGTTAAAACCAGGTAATGTGAGCATAAAGGCGCACTTTAGCAAGGTTACCTTCCGCCGTGCTAGACGTGGATTATCTATTACCGAAGCAATTGCATCAGACTCTACAGGCAGCGTACGCATTATTTGGTTCAATCAGCCTTACCGCAAGGACTCGATAAGACTAAGTGAGCAGTACTACATTTCCGGTGAGTTTAAGCTGTCTAACCAGCGTCTGAATATTATTAACCCATACATAGAGCAGGCCGGAGAGTTTAATAATGGTTCTGGCAGAATCCTACCAACCTATAGCGAAAGCAAACTATTAAGCTCATGGATGGTTAGAAAGGCTGTTAAAGCTGCCTTGCCACTTTCAAACCAAGTAAAAGATATGCTTCCAGAATATCTAATTAGCTCACTTAAGCTTGAAAAGCTAGACACGGCCATAATTAATATTCATACACCGAGCTCAATCGATGAATTAGATAAGGCTAGACAGAGGTTTCAGTTCAATGAATTATTCCCGCAACTATTAGCAAATGAATTAGCCAATATTGAAAGACTGAAACAAAAGACTATAAAAGTGCCGTTTAATGCATCGCTTGCCAAGGAATTTGTTGCCAAGCTGCCTTTTAAGCTAACGAACGACCAAAGACGGGTAATTTGGCAGATATATCAGGACATGGGGCAAAGTGTGCCAATGAACAGAATGGTAGAGGGAGATGTTGGCAGCGGAAAGACGGTGGTCGCTGTAATGAGTGCTTTAATGGCTATGGCTGAGGGATACAAGGTGGCATTTATGGCTCCGACTGAATTATTAGCTAACCAACATGCCGAAACTATTAATAAACTGCTTGCACCACTTGGATTAAATGACAGCTTAGTACTACTAACTGGCGGGATGAAATCAGCTTCTAAGAAGGCGGCAATTGAGAAAGCCAATAAAATAAACGGTGCCTTTGTTGTCGGAACGCACAGTCTATTAACCAGCGGAGTTGATTGGAGCAACTTAGCCCTATTAATAATTGATGAACAACATCGCTTTGGTGTCGATCAGCGGATGTCTTTGCAAAAACAAACCAACCATCTACCTCATTTTTTAAGTATTACAGCCACACCAATACCCAGATCTTTAGCCCTAACCTATTTTAACGATTTAAGCATTTCAAGACTTAAAGAAATGCCTTCGGGCAGGAGACAAATTAAGTCCAGCTTAATTGCACCAGGCGAGCGCAGTAAGCTTAAAGATGAATTAGTAACACAACTTAGCGCGGGACGACAGATATACGTGGTTTGTCCTTTAATTCATCCCAATGACAAAAGCGATGATGTAGCGGCAGAGGAAATTTTCATACAGTACTCAAAACAATTTACTGAATTTAAGGTCGGCTTGATTCATGGTCAGCTGGACCTATCCGCCCAAGCTAAGGT
>JAJYJU010000002.1 GCA_021789195.1 bacterium
GTGGCAATTTGAGCTTATGGGTTGCTAAGTACTGCCATGGATCAGATGGTCTAACAGCTAATCTTAACCTTTCGGTTAAAAATTCATTTAATCCAGGGATGTTGCTGCCCCCGCCAAGAGTTACAAGTTGTTTTATCGGTCTCTCAATGCCGTAATGCTCATCATAATATCTAATCAGGCGCCGGATTTCTTTAATAATTTGCTCTAATACCGGCTCTAAGCCAGCGTGAACTTCTTTCTGGCGCTTACTAACACCTAAACCGTAACGCGTTTTAATAATATGTGCTTCTTGAGGAGAGACATTTAAAGCCGAGGCGATTGTCTTGGTAAAAATTTCGCCTCCGCCTTGGACGGTGCTACCGGTGAGCATATTGCCATCAAAGATACCGATGTCGGAAGAAAGTGACCCAAAGTCAATAATCACTGTTGGCACATCACTCTGGTAGTCGTGCGAGAATAATCTTCCCGCTGCGCTCATAGTAGTTTCAATAAATACTGGCTCCAGCCCCATGATACTAGCTAGTTCCATATATGAATCGACTATTTCTCTAGGAACAGCCGCTGACAGAATTTCGTTTCCCTCACTAAGTTTACGGATAGGCTGATAGTCTAAATATAGTTTTTCTATTGGTACAGGAATATATTGTTCTGCTTCCATAATTACAGCATTGCTCATTTCCTTAGAAGACAAATCAGGAAGATTTATGGAACGAGTAAAGGTTCTATAGGCCGGTATTGTCATTGCTACACGTCTAGTCGTAATATCTCCTACTAAACGTTCTGCAAACAGCTTTTGAGCTGCTTCAGCAATGATTTCCGGCTTAACTACAACCCCGTCTTTAATAGCGCTGGTATCAAAGTGACTACTGCCATAACCAATCAGCCGGCTTAAGCTTTTCGCACTTTGAGCAACAGTGTCTCTATCGGGACCTGGTTCGGTCTGCATAACCTTCAATGAACCATTGCCGATATCTAAACCGAATAATGGTTTTGACTTAAAGAAATACGGAAGTTTTTGTCTGCTGCCCATCCACGCTTTACCTTAGGTATAAGTATAGAGTATTTTAGAATTTTTACCCATCGATTAATCAAGTTGCCTTAGAGTGTATGTTCCGGCCCCAGCCTCTAGAGTAGCAGTTAATGTGTAGTTACTGCAGGTTGTATCGTCTTTCTCGCAACTAGTACCCCCGTTAGTCGGGTCGTATCCGTAACAGCCTAACTGTGATTTAGCTAGTAACTCAGGACTGCCATTAATTGTGCATACCTTATTGTTTGGCGTCCAAAGCGGATCCTTCAGCATATCTGGTGTTACCTTTTTAAGATTATCCGCAAGCCACTTGGGGTTATTCATATCTGCTAGGCTTGGATAGTAGGTGTTTTGTGAGTAGAAAATTTCAATATAATCACGAATATTTTTAATTGCTGCCGTTCTGGTGTCATTTCTAGCTCTGGCCTTAGCACCAGAGTAATCAAATAATACGATCATAAACAATACACCTACCAAAGCGAGCATAATAAGTATTTCAATGTAGGTAAAGCCGCTTGAGTCTTTGTTAATTTTCATCTATATAAGTCTAATATAAATAATCCGGCACATAACTTGTTATAGTCCAGATTTCCGTATCTGAAGCAAGCGCTGTTCCAAACACAACCGCCCCAGAACCTTGCAGGTTTACGGTTTGCCCGGTTGCAGCTCCCATTATGCCACTACCACTAAGTGTAACCTCGCTGAAATATGCATCAAAAACCATACCAGGTATATCTATACCACCGCTAACTGTAATTGTGTTTAATTGCTGGGAGTAATAAAGATCATTGCCACTAAGAGTAGGGCAGTAGGTGGCTGAAGTTGTACCCGTAGTACAGTCATTTGTGCTATCAAATGAGATAAACTTTATGCCAGTACCGCTGCTATTGGTAATTAAGGATGATGAGCCGCTAACGGTAATTGTGCCATCTACCATAATGACCGGCTGAGTAGTTCCTAAACTATCCGCCACTGTAATACTAGCCGAACCATCAATTTTCAAATTACCGGTAATATATACATTCCCAGTAACAACTAAACTGCAGTTATTATTTATTGTTACATTCCCAGTAAATTCTAAATTAGCCGGCCAGGTTCCGTTATATGGCGAAGTACTACATGCGTTACTTCCGCTAGTAGTTGTAGTTACCGCGCTAATCTGGGAAAGACGATCATATGTAGGTGGTGAATTTACTGGAGCTGTGCAATTAGCTTCCAAACCAAGTCCGGTACTACCGCCTTGTATGTTGTTGTTCGGTCCAGTACTTGTTTGCCCGGTTGCGCAGACTGATCCATAAATGTAGGTATTGCTGGATAAGCTAATTGGCTGACTTCCGTTACTACAGACTTGAGGGTAAGTAGAACCAGGAGGATTAGTGTTTGGACAGGCGTTATTAGCAACGTTTACACCCACTGGCTGGTTATATGTGCCAATTGAAGAATTGCCACTCATATTTATTGTTCCGGACACATAAACGTCTGAGTTTGTTATAGCAGCGTTGCCCCCCAAAATTAACCCCCCGGGACCGGTTAGTACTGAATATCCGTTACCACCAGTGCCCACTACAACTACCGTTATCTTTCGTTCGACGTATGGGTTGGTATCTGACGGGTTACGGTAAACGTCCCCGGTTGACACAAGGTTCATAGAAGTTACTTTTGTGGGATAATTAGGATTATCATAGTTATCCGTAATGGTAACTGTGTATGTTGCTTTTCCTTGTGTAGAGTTATTAAAGTAAACTTGTGCTCCTGACGGAGGAGATACCCCAGAGTTTAAATCATTGACTGTTTCTTCAATGCCGGCCTCAGCCGTTAGTTGAGCATTCTGAACATACGATTCTCTTGTGGTGTGTTGGTAATCAGCTGAAACTAGCTGCGCTAAAGATAAAGCTATTAAGGTAATGAACATTACCATGATAAGAGTAGATATTAAGAACCACCCGTTTTCATCTCTAGAATCAATCTTTGATATCAAATTATGCCTAGACATTTCTAAATACCATCCTTGTAGTGTAGCTTGCATTTATCGTATGGCCATCATAAGTGCTGGTTAAAGTTAGTGATGGTTGGATCGATCTCGCCTGAGCTGGCGTTACAGCAGAACCGTCTGTGTTGGTAGTTGAGTTGTCTCCGTTATAGTAGGCAGCTGTCCAATAAGTAACACCTGTGGCAATTGTTTTATCTGCTGGGCAGGTTGCCGTTGCAAGGGAAGGCGGGCAAGTAGTAACTGCAGTGTCTCCACTAACCCCTGAAGATATGATACGTCGATAAAGAGTGGTTCCGCTTAGATAATAGATATAGTCGTCTTTTACGGTTATGTATTTATAAATTGAATTTACGTAAATAGCATTACCTGAGCTATTAGTTGCTATATGCGCCAAGATAAGGGTGGTTGGCCCGTACTGCCATCCACCTGATGGTGCATTCGGATCATTATTATGCGGTGAAGACTCAGCACTGCCAGACAGCTCGATATCTAATGTTATTTGATCAAGTGCGGTCTCAACATTGGTTTGTAAGGCGCTGCTTGCATTGGCCTGCCCAGATGCAATTAGCCATGTAGCAATAAAGTTAGACAAAGCAAGAGAAAGTATTGATACAACAAGTAGTACTATAAGCAGTTCTATAAGAGTAAAACCGGCTTGATCCTTTATTCTTCTCATTAATGCCCGATCCCCAGCCCAATAAATCCAATATCTGAACTTAGTTCAATTGTTGTGTTTGCGCCATATTCACTGTAGGCAATAGTTACATCAACACGTCTTAAACCAGTGGCTGGCTCGCTAATAGTTACTGTTCCACTCTTATTGCTTGGTAGCTGGTTAGGTAAAGAGGAGCTAAAATTTATTGTGCTCCCTGGAGTTAGTGTGGCGTAGCCGTAATTACGTAAATCTTCAATTTCGGAACGAGCAGCTCTAACTGCAAGGTCATAATGAGCGGTCTTAGTCTGTGTGACCTGCATTAAGTAGTACAAGCCAGTCATGCTGGCAATGACTATCCCTAGAACCATGATAGTAAGAAGCAGTTCAATTAGCGTAAAGCCTGCTTCATTTTCTTCCACATTTGATGGTGCCCATGTCATAGAATTAGCTAGCTTAATTATAAAACCGCTTGAGCTTACACCCAAACGGTTTTATCATTTGACCTTAGATTGTTAAACTCTGCTAGTTTTGGACTGTAATAGCACCGTCTGGAGCTACAGCTGTACCGGCAGTTAATGTAAAGCCAGTGCAAGCAGTTGTACCAGGGGTAACGTTTCCAGAAGAATCTACAGCATCGCCACAACCAGTAGGTGTAACGGCGTATCCATAACCATTAGTGCTGGCTACGAACGTTGTAGCCATTGTGGTATTGTTGCCACCGGCGGCACTTGCAATCCAGTTGTCTACATTACTGGTAGCAACAGTCGCACCGACTGCCGGGTAACTACTATAAGAAGCGTAGTACTCAGCCAGCTTATTTTTAATCTCAGATAGCTCAGATTGAGCAGCTGCCGTATGAGCTTTGTTAGTAGCACCGTTGTATGCCACGAAGGCAATAGCGGCCAAAATACCGATGATGATGATCACAATCAACAGCTCGATAAGTGTAAAGCCTTGTGAATTTAATTTTTTACGCATAGAATTTCCCACCTTTCTATTTTCTTTGTGGCGAAGTTATATCTTATTAATTATTTTTTATTACGACCTTAATGCCTAATATTATTTCTTATGCTTAAAATAAAGTCAATAACCTCTATTCTAAGGTTAAAACCTCTATCCTGATACGCTAGTGGATAATTGGGTAATTGGACCAAAGACGCTTAGTGCAACAATACCCACCATACCACCTAGAACAATAATCATAACTGGTTCAATAATTGAGGAAATGGCTCCCACAGCAGCATCAACCTCTTCTTCGTAAAAGTCCGCCACCTTAAGGATTATTGTGTCAGTTTGTCCAGTCTCTTCACCTACGGCCAGCATCTGCACTACTATAGGTGGAAAATGTTTACTCTTTCCCAGCTCGGTAGATAACTGACTGCCTGACTGAACCGCTTTTGAACTAGCAATTAGATCTCTCTCAATCACCGCATTGCCGATTGCCTGAGCGGTTGTATTAATTGAATCCACGATTGAAACCCCGGCCCCCATTAGGGAAGCAAAAGTTCTAGCGAATCTGGCAATAGCAGTTTTGCTCATAATCCCGTTAACCGCCGGAACTTTTAACAAGAAAGAATGCCATACAAATCGACCATTTTTGGTTTTTATATATCTTCTAAATAAGATGAATGCCACCGGCAAGCCAACAATGATAATAATTATAAAGAGCGGACTTTTCATAGTGTGACTAATAGATAACAGGATTCGGGTATAAATCGGCAGCTTGGCCTTACCGTTACTTAAAGAGGTCAAGATTGCGCCAATTTTAGGCACAATAAAGGTCATCAAGATAAAGAAGGCTACCATAGTTACCGAAAATATAACACCAGGGTAGATCATGGCTCCGCGGATTTTGCTACGTAACGCTGAGTCTTTTTCTTGCTGAAAAGCAAGTCTATCCAACACTTTGTCTAAAATTCCGCCGGCTTCACCTGCGCGCACCATATTGACATAAATCGGAACGAAAACCTTGGGGTGTTTTCCAAGCGCATCACTTAAACTTGTACCACTCTGAATGTCAGAGACCACGCTGTCTAGGGCTTTCTTTAGAACTGGCGACTGTGTCTGGTCTCTGAGTAATGACAGTGAACGCAGTATTGGCACGCCGGCATTAACCATCGTAGAAAGCTGTCTGGTAAATATGACCAAGTCTTTAGACTTAACCTTGTTACCGCCGGGTAGCGATATGTTCATCTTTAGGCCCTTATTTTTACCAATCTCATTTATAACGATAGGTAAAAGTTGGCGTTCACGCAGAGCAGATAATGCAGCATTTTTGTCTTTGGCTGTAATAGTCCCTTTTTGGACCTGACCATTTTTGGAGTGAGCGGTATATTCAAATTCAGCCATTTATTAATCCTTGCTCGCCTCAGTTACACGCATAACCTCTTCTAGAGATGTTTGTCCACGCAAACTCTTAATTAGGCCATCAAAATGCATGGTAATCATGCCATCACTTACGGCCTGATTTTCTAAGGCCTCACTGGTAGTGTTGCTAACAATAGACTTTTGTATTGATTGGCTGTTGTCCATCACCTCATATATACCAACTCTTCCCTTATACCCAGTATGGTTACAGCTAGCGCAACCGTCTTCGTGAGCATGCCAGAGTCTGACAATAGTCTTATCCGTACTGCTCAAATCATTTACTGAACCTTTGCCATCGCCAACTTTATCTATGCCGATCCCATCTTTAAGAGCTTGGATTTCAAGGGCGTTAATAGAAGCGAAATCATGAACGGACTGCAGAGCAAAGGTTTCTTTAATTCGTGTAATAATGCCTTCATCTGGCGTATATTGTTCCCGGCAATCAGGGCATAAACGACGTACTAAGCGCTGACCGATTACGGCCCTAACTGTCGAAGCAATCAGAAAAGGCTCAACTCCCATATCCATTAGGCGAGGCAAGCATGTAGCTGCATTACTAGTGTGTAGCGTGGAAAAGACTAAGTGCCCGGTTAGTGCTGCTTGGATAGCTAAATCAGCCGTTTCAACATCACGAATCTCCCCAACCATAATTATGTTAGGGTCTTGTCTTAGAAGAGAGCGAAGCCCGTTAGCAAACGTCATACCAGCAATCGGGTTTACCTGGGTCTGGTTTACTCCTTGGATCCTGTATTCTACCGGGTCTTCAACGGTAGATATATTAACACTCGGCGTGTTGAGCTGAGACAGAACACTAAACAGAGTAGTAGACTTACCCGAACCAGTTGGTCCAGTAACTAAAATCATGCCGTGAGGCTGAACAATGGCTTGCTGCAGTAGTCTTAAGGCATTTCCCCAGAAGCCAAGCTCCTCAAGAGTAGATGCTTTGACTGACTCGTTTAGAATACGCATGACTACTTTTTCGCCATCAACAATCGGCAAAGTCGATACACGCAAGGCAAACACCTGGCTTCCCACCGCTATCTTAAAGCGTCCATCTTGAGGTGCCCGGTGCTCGTCAATCTTTAAGTTGGCTAATATTTTAATACGGCTGACAAGTGCATTAAGTACTCTGCGCGGTAACTTGTTGGCTTCACGTAGTATGCCATCGATTCGGTAGCGCACTACCACGTATTTCTCACGAGGCTCAATGTGAATGTCACTGGCTCCGGCTTTAACACCGTATTCAATAATTAAGTTAACTGTTTGGGCAATTGGAGAATCTTCTTTTAAGTCGTTCTCATCAACCGTCTCTTCATCTTCATCATCACCCAGTTCATCGCTAGAAATTACCTTAGTCAGCTCTCCTTCAATATTACCCCTATATGTATCTAGCGCGGCTTGAATTTGGCTTTCCGAGGCTACGTAAACTTTTAAGTTGTTGCCTAATTGTTTACGTAAAAAGTTAACTGCTTGTATGTCATCCGGGTCAGCTAGAGCAATGTGGATAGTTCCGTCTTCATCCATATCGAAGACCACCGCGTTATATTGTCTAGCAATACGTTCCGGTAATTGTTTAAACAGCTCCCGTTTAATGTTCTTCGGGTTTAAATCAACGAAGGGAACATCTACTGCGTCAGCGTAAAGTTTGGTTAGTTCTTTATCGGTTAGGATATTACCCGCTACAACCAAGTCTTGTAACGGTCGTTTTTCAGATTTTTCCTGTTCGCGGAGTTGGGTCAGCTGCTCAGCGCTAACTTTGCCGCTGTGCTTAAGGAAATCCTCGACGATTTTGTCGGCGATGCGCATGATTGTTTATTTATGAGCCCACATTAACCTTTAGCGTTTAGTATACCAACCAGCGACTAAAAAAGCTAAGGAAGAGAAGATTAATTTATTCTTAAAGACCAAACTGAAATGCTTTGTCTATTACCGTCAATAAAAGTATAGTAGAGTTTACGCAATATGGTGGGTTTTTGAAGAAAGGAACATCAGGTAGATATATATGGCGCAAACCAAAACCAAATCAGCCGGCAAAACAAGCAGTGTTGCCAGTGATAGCAATAAAGAAGGTAAGACCAAGGCCTTAGGTGCTGCCTTGGAGCAGATTGAAAAACAATTTGGCAAAGGCTCAATTATGAAGTTGGGCGAAAGCCACATAAGCGCAAACATGGAGTTTAGCTCCACCGGTTGCTTATCTTTAGATATTGCTTTAGGTGGTGGTTTACCAAAGGGGAGAGTCGTCGAGATTTACGGACCTGAATCATCTGGTAAGACCACGCTAACCTTGCACGCCATAGCCGAGGTGCAAAAACTGGGCGGCACAGCCGCTTTTATTGACGCTGAACATGCACTTGACCCCAGCTATGCCAAACGTATAGGTGTTGATGTAGCTAATCTGCTTTTATCGCAGCCGGATAATGGTGAGCAGGCACTTGAAATTACCGAAACCTTGGTGCGCTCTAACGCGGTCGATTTAATTGTAATCGACTCGGTTGCAGCCTTAGTTCCAAGAGCGGAAATTGAAGGCGATATGGGTGAAAGCTTACCCGGTCTTCAGGCAAGGTTGATGAGCCAGGCGTTACGTAAACTGACTGGTGTTATTGCTAGGTCAAAAACCACAGTTATTTTCATCAATCAGATTCGTATGAAAATCGGGGTAATGTTCGGCAACCCGGAAACTACTACAGGAGGCAACGCGCTTAAATTCTATTCAAGCGTACGCATGGACATTCGTCGTATCGGTCAGATTAAGCAAGGCGATGAAGTTATTGGCAACCGCACAAGAGTCAAAGTAGTTAAAAACAAGGTTGCCCCACCGTTTAAAGAATCCGAGTTTGACATCATGTATAACGAAGGCATTTCAAAAACCGGCGATGTTATAGATTTGGCAGCTGAGCGGGGATTGGTTGAGAAAACTGGCGCATGGTACGCATATAAGGGTGAAAAGATTGCCCAAGGTAGAGAAGCAGCTAAAACCTATCTAAAGAATAATCCCAAGGCTTTAGAAGAACTTACTAAAGACATACTTGCTAGCGAAAAAACTGATCAAGACTAGCAGCAGGTAAAGTATGATAGTCACGGCGATTAAGCAAATGGCCCATAAGCCGGGTCTATTTAGAATATCCATAGATAATAAGCCGGTTGGTTTTATTTCGGCTCAAGATGTTGCTAACCTAGGGATAGTTAGTGGCTCTAAGATTGATTCTGGAGTCTATTCTGTTTTAGCTCAAAAGGTAAAGTTTACGACTTATTACCATAAAGCACTCTTGTTTGCCGACCGCAGACTACACTCAAAGGTTGAGGTCAAAAGATACTTAAAAAGCCATGGCTGCGACATTGAAACAACTGAGCAAATTATAGACAAACTGGTTGAGATTGGTGTGATAGATGAAATGAAACTAGCTAATGCTTTTGTAAATGATGCTAAGAACTTAAAACCAATGAGCGCGAAACTGCTTAGGTATAAGCTAAAAGAAAAGCAAATTGACCCGGAAATAATTAACGAAACTATAACTGGCTCTAATTACGACAACGACCAGGCTCTGGATAAGTTGATTGCCAGCAAACAATCCCAGTATCTAAATGAGCAGCCACGTTTTTTCCGCTATCTACTGCGCCAGGGCTTTAGTTATTCAGACATTGCTAAACGGATTGGTTCGCCGGAGCGACCTAAGTTTTAGGTAGCAGTTGCCGGAGCGGTTGCCGTGCTACTAGCCTCCAAATCATAAATAATTACTTTCGTATCGGTTACTTCCTGGACTTGGCTGCGGTCAATGCTTAAATTGCCCTGAGTGAAGCTTTTAAACACCGACTGGGATACGTACAACTTTTGTATAAACATAGACTCTGAATCAACCGCGTAATCACTAATCTTGCCAATTCTTTTCTTACTAACCGTTACCACCTGCTTGCCAATTAACGAGTAGTTAATGCCCATAACATCTTTAAGTCTTAATAAATCGGCCGGGTCACTCAGTGAATCATGGTCGTTTACTATAAAGCCCTTTGGAAGAAACTCGCGTATGTCCTGGTAAACCAAGACCATGGTTTTGTTGCTGAAGCGGTCTTTACAATATAAGCCTTCAACCTTTAGGTTATTTGGATTAATAATTGGCACAGTAGCTCTACCTATCTCATCGCTTGTGCGTAAAGACATGATTGGCTTATTGATTAATGTGGCACTTAATTGCAGCATAATACTTAAGTTTAGTATAAGGCTAAAGCTAAGTCTTGCGCCAATAACCAAGACTGGAGTTTTAGCCAAATCCATCAGATAATAGGTTAGCTATGCAAGAGACTAAACAGATTAAGCTTAAAGGAGCCAACGCAACTAAAGATTTTGCATCCGGTATTGGTGCAAGGTTAAGGGGAGGCGAAGTGTTTGAACTTATTGGTGACCTTGGGGCGGGCAAGACCACTTTCGTCATCGGCTTGGTCAAGGGAGCTAATATTGACGAACCGGTCAGTAGTCCGAGCTTCACTATTCGTAACGACTATGTGTCTAAAAAGCTGGCTATTGCTCACTACGATTTTTTTAGACTAAGCAAACCGGGTGAGCTAAGTGAACTCTTAAACGAATCAGTTAATGAATCTAGCACAGTCTCAGTTATAGAGTGGCCGGACACAATAAAGAACGTTTTACCAGATAAACATGTAAAGATTGAATTTGTTCCGCAGGCAGATGATTCGCGTTTGCTTAAGCTTAGCTATGCAAAAAGATACGAATATTTATTCGCCACTAAGGCATAATACTAAGATGCTTAATCTATTAATCAGGACCGACCAGCTAGTAGCTGAATTGTATCTGTTTAGCGATACTAAATGCCTGGCTGAGTATTCATGGAATGCAGAGCGAAGACTAGCTGAGACAATCAACATCGAGATTGATCGACTGCTAAGCAAAGCCGGCAAAAAGCTTGGAGATTTAAACGGCATCGGCGTATATAGCGGCCCGGGCAGTTTTACGTCACTTAGAATTGGTCTTAGTACGGCTAATGCACTTGCCCTGGGTTTAGGTATCCCGATTGTTCAATCCAATGATGAAGACTGGAAAGAGCAGGCTATAGATCTTTTAGAAAAGGGCCAGGACAAGCACATAGTTCTGCCTGAATACGGTGCGCCAGCTAGAATTACTTTGCCTAGGAAATAGTCAAATATATCTCTTTTAAATTGACCATGTGTTGCTAAACAGCGTATATTTATTCTTAGAGCTTGATTCTAGAGAGACTTATCCTATTGTCAGGCCTCTGCAATAACCGTATTTAATTAGTTTTGAGGTTAATTTTTTAGAGACAGGACCATATTCTGACTTTGTCGGACTAGTGAAGTGACAGCGATCGTTCGTAAACAATTTCAATAGAGTCCACTCTTTATACGACCTCCAATAGTAGAAAGGAAGATGATGGCTATATTATCCATAGTATTAGCTGTGGTGGGCATTGGCGTTGGCTACGGAGCCAGCTTTTATGTAAGCAAACAAAAAACATCAGATATTGAAAGTAAACTCGAAAAAGAACGTAAAGAAGCTGAGAAAGAGATTGAGAAAATCACATCTCAAGCTAGAGAAGAGGCTGCTAAGCTTTCTGAAGAGGCCAGAAGAGATGAGCAGAACAGAAGGAAAGAACTTAAGGATTTAGAAAACAGGCTGGTCGTAAGAGAAGAGTCGCTGGACAAAAAACTTGATGAACTAGATAAGCGCAATCAGAAATTGCGTGCCAGCGAGGATGAAGTAGATAAGCTTAAAGATGAAATCCGAGATATTCGAGTTAAGCAGCAAGAAAAGCTAGAGAAAATTGCTAAGCTGACTAAAGCTGAGGCTGCAGATAAGCTAATGCAGATGACCGAACGGGATATTAAGAATGATCTGATTGGATTGGTTGCTAAACTACAAAACGAAGCTAAGGAAAACGCCGAAGAATCAGCCGCTTTAATAATTACTACCGCAATGGAGCGAATGAGTAGTGAAGTAACGGCTGAACGCACCATAACTTCTATGAAGCTGGAAGACGAAGAAATGAAAGGCCGCATTATTGGTAAAGAAGGCCGTAACATTCAGGCTCTACAGCGCGCGACCGGCGTAGACATAATGGTTGACGATACACCAGGATACATAGTTCTTAGCTCGTTTGACCCGGTTAGGCGAGAAGTTGCCCACCAGGCGCTTGAAATGCTCATGAAGGACGGAAGAATTCACCCAGGACGCATCGAGGAAGTGGTTGAAAAGGCTCAGAAAAACGTTGAGAAAGATGTTGTTAGAGCCGGAGAAGATGCGGCCAGAGAAGCTGGCATCATTGGTATTCCTAAAGAGATTCTTCACTTACTTGGGGAGCTTAAGTACCGTACCAGCTACGGCCAGAATGTTCTTAAACACTCAACCGAAATGGCTCATCTAGCCGGTATGATTGCCGAAGAAGTCGGCGCTAACATTAAGACAACCAAGTATGCCGCTCTAGTCCATGATTTAGGCAAGGCCTTAACTCATAAGATGGAAGGTAAACACCATCATATATCTGGCGAGATGCTACGCAAATACGGAGCTCCTGAAGAAGTAGCTCTGGCAGCTGAACAACACCACGACGACGTTGAAGCTACAAGCGTCGAA
The DNA here is from genome assembly GCA_021789195.1 of bacterium. Classification (GTDB taxonomy): domain Bacteria; phylum Patescibacteriota; class Saccharimonadia; order Saccharimonadales; family UBA4665; genus JAJZWH01. Next base: position 12,641 of record JAJYJU010000002.1, read on the forward strand.
GCTTTAATTATACGGGTGGTTGATGCCATTAGTGCCAGTCGCCCAGGCGCCAGAAATATAAGTGCTGAAAACTTTACAGAGCGCATGAAAGAGCTTGAGAATATTGCTAACAGCTTTAGTGGCATAGACAAGAGTTATGCTATTAGTGCCGGTAGGGAAGTACGTGTATTTGTTCGTCCCCAGCAGATTGACGATCTAAGCGCTATTCGTTTAGCCCGAGATATTGCCACGAAGATTGAATCATCCATGCAATATCCAGGTACAATTAAGGTCAACGTGATTCGGGAGACCAGAGCAATTGAGTTTGCCAAGTAAAGTCAGGTTCTTATATGTCGGTGACATTATGGGTAGCACCGGGCTTAATTTAATTGAGTCGGAACTTCCTAAAATAAAGACAGATAAACAGATAGACGTAGTCATTGCTCAGGCCGAGAATGTTAGCGGGGGTAAAGGTTGCATAAAAGAAGACTTTGAAAGACTTAAAAAGGCAGGAGTGGATTTTTGTACCGGCGGTAACTGGACTCTCTTTCAAAAATCCATTCATCCTGTTCTAGAAGATCCCAACGAACCTATCATTCGCCCGGCAAACTATCCAAGCGGGACACCTGGGCTGGGCTATAAGTATGCCAAGACAAAATACGGCAAAGTTCTTGTAATTAGCTTGCTCGGGCAGATAGTCGGCAAGGATAGAAAGCTTAGCTTGGATAGTCCGCTAAAAGTTATAGATGAAATATTAGAGCAGGAGCAACATGTCTCGCGCATTGCAACGATAGTTAATTTCCATGGAGATTTCAGTAGTGAAAAAGTAGTTATTGGACACTACTTAAACGGTAGAGTAAGTGCCGTAATTGGCGATCATTGGCATGTGCCAACCGCCGATGCCAGAGTTTTAAACAAGGGAACGGCACATATTAGCGACGTAGGCATGGTGGGAGCTTTAAATGCCAGCTTGGGCGTAAAGGCAGACATAATTATTAAACGTTGGCGGGATAATGAAATAAACACCAACGAGATAGAAACAAGCAAACCATGGCAATTAAACGGTCTAATTTTTGATGTCAATCCAAAGATCGGCAGGGCGCTAAAAATCGAGCCAATTAATCTCACTTATGAATAGAGCAGACTTTTTGCTATACTGCCCCTGATATATATCGGGGATTGGCGCAGTTGGCTAGCGCGCCGCGTTTGGGACGCGGAGGCCGGAGGTTCGAGTCCTCTATCCCCGACCACATACCATCACAGACCAGTTTATTCCTCTAAGAAACCACCGGATTGATGAGACCAAAGCTTTGCATATATGCCGTTCTTATTACTGAGCAGTTCTTTGTGCGTGCCTTGCTCGGCAATTTTTCCTTGATCCAACACTACTATTCTATCCATCTTCTGAATCGTGCTTAGTCTATGAGCAATAACAATTGCGGTTCGTCCTTGCATTAGCTTCCAGAGCGACTCCTGTATTAGGGCTTCACTCTCACTATCTAGCGCACTTGTAGCCTCGTCCAACAGCAAGACAGGAGCATTTTTGAGCATTGCACGGGCTATTGCTATTCGTTGTCTCTGACCACCACTGAGCTTTATGCCTCTTTCTCCGACTAAAGTGTCATATTTGTTTGGTAATAGATTTACAAACTCATGGGCGTGAGCCGCTTTTGATGCCGCTTCAATCTCGTTATCACTCGCACCTTCCTTGCCGTAGCCAATGTTCTCTTTAATTGTTCGGTGAAACATAATTGGCTCTTGAGGAACGTAGGCTATTTTGCTGCGCAAGTCATCTTGAGTTATTTTGGCAATGTTTTGCCCATCAATTAATATCTCGCCGGCGTCAATATCACTAAAACGCAGCACTAAACGTGTAAAGGTTGTTTTACCTGAGCCGGAGTGGCCAACCAAGCCTAATTTCTCACCTGGCTTAATCTCGATATTAAAATCACTGAACAGGGCATCGTTGGCACCGTCGTGTTTAAAATCGACGTGAGCGAAATTGATTTTGCCCTTACGAATCCTGACTTTCTCTGGACGCGCCGGGTCTTTAACCTCTGGCTCAATTTGCAGAATCGACACCATGTCACTGGCATCGCCAAATGCCCGGTTGTAATTTCTAAGCGAACTATTGGCAAACATCCAAAGCAGTCCAACCAAGCTACTGGTGTAACTAAAGATTAAGAATGCTGTTGCTACGTTTGCTTTGAATAACAAAACACCTAGGATAGCCATAATTAAGGCTGAGGAAGATAGAATTTTTGTTGAGAAGCTAAAGAAACTGTTCTGCTTCTGACTGGCGCGCATGATAGCAAGAGTGCCTTCTCTGGTCGTGTTGGTTACTGAGTCAAACTGTTTTCGCTCATATGCACCTCCTGCAAAGCTTTTAATAGCTAAGACATTGGTTACGCTGTCTGCTAAGTATCCTGTCTGTTTGCTTTCCATGGACGCTTGCTCAGCGCTCAGCATGCGAACTTTCTTGGTTATAAAAATACTTCCCACTATGAATAGCAGGGCAAAAATAATAAGTATAATTACGAAAAGCAAAGCCCGACCACTAAGAATGATTACCGTAAATACCATGCTTGATAGAAGTTGAAGCACTTGAAAGACAGTAGTATCTGAAAATCGGATAAAGCTACCCATTAATTTGTTGGTTTGCGATACTAAAGATCCGCCAAAACGGTTAGCATGAAAATTAGCGCTTAAATCAAGCAAATGCGAATATACTCTTCGGGCAATATCTCGTTCTACATTGGCTTCAAGCTTCCATTGGAACAAATCTAAAATTCTCCACCCAACCCCACCTATTATTAATAGACCTATGTAAAGAAGAATTTCAGGACCAAAACTGCCTAAGATGTTATGCGAAGAATAATCTCCTTTCGCCAGACGGCCTAGAACTAAAGCTAAAACCAACGGGGGCAGATACTGTTCGAACAGAACAGATAAAGGCACGGCTATCAGTATAGCGATTACGTAAGCAGGGTAGCGCCAAACATGATGCCAGAAAAATTTAAGTGTTAATTTAGTTGTTGAGTTATCAGACATAGCGGAGCCTCCCGCTCACGCGTTTAGTTTGATTAGTATGTTTAAATGTATTAAAGAGTGTCTTAAAGTGGTAGTGACCTAGCACACCGATAGGGCGGCTGGATATTGTCCGCGTGTAATCATCTTTGAAACCATATCTTAATGCGCCCTTTCCTTTAAGTTGATAAAGATAACGCTAATTCTAACACCTAAGCGACTCTTTAGGCAAAACTTTTAGGCCATACTTAATAATTATCTAAGAAGAATTTAGACACTTAGCTACACGGACTTTAACCGGGTTTTTAATTTTAACTTCTGCACCTATTTGTTATTTTGATGACTGCACAGTTAAATTAGTGCCTGACGCATTTACATGAGCAACGGCGTTTGTTTTACCAAAAGGACTTCCGTTAGTGCCTACTAAAACTTCATCTCCAGCTCTAACGGCTGCCGAGATATCGTAGTAAGTAACTTGACCTTCTTTATTAACAGTAGCTGCATAAGTGTCGCTACTTGATACATCGACATTACCCGACTGCCCCTCGACAAGCGTAGCAAAGTAAAAAGTTTCTGGTGGACTACCTCGTTTTAAGGTTCCTTCTTCATTTCCGGCAGGGGTGCCGTCAGAATTTGTGATCACGTTATTATTTAGCCCCACAATGTCTGAATTAGTCGGCACCAAGGTTAAATTATTAAAGCCCTTAATCGTATTAGGACTACCATATTTATCACCTATTTTTGCTTGCAACTCACTAATGGTGCCAGGTTTTACCTTGCCGTCTTTGCTAAGCGTATTATAAGCAGCAGCTACTGTAAGAGCAGATAATGCGACAAAGCCAAGCTTTCGTAACGGTCCAGGCTTATATTTTTCTTGCCTAGCGTGTTTTGGTGAAGTTTTTTCTACTGTTTTATATTGATTCATAAACTAAAGCATAACACTAATGCTTTATAAAAGCAAGTATATTTTATTATATTGTTATATTTTTCATTCATTTTTGTTAAAAACGGCATAAAGTAAATATATACACTGAAGCATAAGGAGCTAATCTGATGCACCAAGTATTTACAGAAAGTAGCTTTAAGTTTGAATCCAGAGATCAAATTCCTGATCATATAGAGGCGGTACCTGATTCTTTCGCTCACCCTGCTAGGTATCATCTTGATGGAGTTGATCAATTATCACATACATTTCCGCTTGCCAGAGATATATCTGACCTTCCAACAGCTGAGATATTGCGAGATGCTCGTCTCAGGCTTATAGAACAAACAAAGAATGCTAGCACTTCCAGCAAGCTTGGAACCCAGGTTCTCGTGGTACTAATCTATCCAAGATCAATAACTTAAGACAAACAGATGCACTCGAGTGATATACTTGGAAAGTTAAATCGGGGTGTAGCGCAGCTTGGTAGCGCGCAGCGTTCGGGACGCTGAGGTCGTCCGTTCAAATCGGATCACCCCGACCAATTTCCATCTTGCTACTGCTTGCTAAAAATAAAGAAATAAAACACTATTATAGCAAAGCAGGAGTGACAGATTGGGTAGTCAAAATCCAGAAATAACTCAACAGCCTTCAATAGCGCATCAAGCCGTAAATATTTTAAGAGAAGCGTATCAAAAAATACAAATACTAGAGCACATGTACCCGTTTGAATTAAGGGAAGAGCAAAGTACTGAGGCAATCGTTTTAAGCGAGGCTATGACAGCCTTTGTGGGAGCTAACCTCGATGACGTATTAGATATAAGTACTCTTCCAAGATCTGAAGACCTAAACGAAGCAATTAAAAACTGGTCAGAATCGAGAGTACAGCGAAGATTAGCAGAACTGGCGATTAGCGCTTTGACAGGTGATGCGCAGTTTAAGACCGCGGCTATTCTAAACGGAAAAACAATTCACGCAAAAAGCTACGTTCAAGGCTTTTCAGAAGCAGACAAATTTCATAAAAATATCAGCAAGGATAATCCTGCTGAGGTCACCGCACCTTTCTATACGTCTAACCCTAGGAACGGCGCAATTGTCTTAGGACAAGCTCTGCGCTTCTATGAAGTGCCTTTGTTTGACAGAAAAGCCCCACACAGCTCTATTTCAAGTATAGAAGTGCTGTAATGGTATATAAATTTAGGTAAGCTGATTTACTTTTATGTTGTGTGCCCTTAGGGCGTTGAAAATAACAACTACGTCCACCACTTCTTGAAGAACCGCGCCATATATTGGGATAAACTTACCGGTTGCGAATATGAGCATCAACACCAGACTTAAGCTGATGCCAATAACAATACTTTGCTTAGCTATAGAAAATGTTTTCTTGGCGATCTGTACAGCATCAGACACCTTGCTTAAATCATCAAGCAATATGACTATGTCAGCCGATTCGCTGGCGGCAGTTGAGCCTCTAGCACCTAAAGCTATACCTACATCTGACCCGGTTAAGACCGGAGCATCATTTACTCCGTCACCAACAAAGACAGCCGGCCTTTCTTTAATATCCTCTAAAGCATGCAGTTTCTCACCCGGAAGAGTTTCTGCGTAAACTGTTTTAATGCCAACCTGTCTAGCTATGCTATCGGCAGTGGCTTGATTATCCCCGGTAATCATAACCGTCTTCTTAATACCAAGCTTACCCAACTCCTCAATAGTTATCTTTGATTCTTTTCTTATCTGATCGCTTAAGAATAAAGCACCCGCCAATTTGGCATTAACGGCAACTAGTACCATGGTTTTGGCGTCACTCGCCTTAACCTTACTTACATCAATACCGCGTTTAGAGAGAAAGTCTATCCGGCCAATTAGCAGCTGATCTGACTTATATGAAGCGACTAAGCCTTGGCCAGCAACTTCACTAACTCCCTTGATCTTAGCTAGCTTAATCCCTTTGCCTTTTGCAGCTTTAACAATCGCCTCTGCAATAATATGATTTGAGTTTTGCTCACAGCTAGCTGCCATGGTTAGTATTTCGTCTTTGTTATATGGAGAATAGGCAGTAACGCTATCTAAAGCTAAGTGCCCGCTAGTAAGAGTACCGGTCTTATCGAAGATAACAGTCTTAGCTTCAGCTAACTTTTCAAGAGCTGAACCGGTCTTAACTATAACCCCGTTCTTATATGAGCGGCTCATGCCAGATATTAAGGCTATAGGGGCAGCCAACAAGAGCGGGCAAGGGGTAGCAACAATAATTACCTCTAAGAAACGAAGTGGGTGCCCGCTAATTATCCATACACTGACTGCAATAATGTAAGCGGCAATTGTAAAAGGTATGCTATATCTGTCAGCTAAACGCACAAAAGGCGCTTTAGAAGCCTGGGCTGATTCAACAAGGTGGACTATTTGTTGGTACTGACTATCTTCAGCACTATGAATAGCTTTGGCGGTAATTGAATGTTCACCGTTTAGCGAACCACTTAGTATCTGATCTCCCTCACCCTTTGAAACAGGCAAGCTTTCACCGGTTAAGCTAGCTTCATTAAAGCTACTAGACCCTTCTATAATAACGGCATCAACTGGTACAAGTTCCCCGGGCTTAATAATAACCCTGTCACTTACCCTTACTTCGCTGGCAGCTAGATCAACTACTTTCCTGCCTCTTAAAACATGGGCTTGCTGAGGCGACCCCTTAAGCAGGGAATCAAGTTCAGCATGCGAGCGTTTCTCGGCGTAGTCCTCAAGCGCTTCGCCACCAGTAAGCATAATAACGACTACTATGGCCGCAAAATCTTCTCTTAATATAACGGAGGATATGATGGCGGTAAGAGCCAGTATGTCTATGCCGTACGTACCAATGCGGATATCTTCCCACATCGATTTAATAAGGGGCAGGCTTTCTAAGATTGATACAGTGCCCATAATCCATAGGGCAATCGTATGTTGACCGCTGAAATAGGTAGCTATGCCGGCTATAAGGGCAACAAAGGCGGCACTAAAAAGCCAGTAGTGTTTAAAAAATTTATATAAGTTAATGATGGTTTTTTTCAAAATTACCCTCGTGTTTGGTTATAAGATGGGGCGAATGATGGGACTTGAACCCACGACCTCCGGGACCACAATCCAGCGCTCTAACCAACTGAGCTACATTCGCCATGGATCACATGCTTCAACAACAGGGGTGATTATACGAGATTTTGAGGTGTTTTGGCAAGCAGAACGGTGTTATCTATTCTTTTGGTATTGCCTCAAATACCGATTTAAGCAGAGGATATACCTTCTTGCCGGCACCACGGACGGATTGAACTGGCCTATTAACTAACTGCTGGAACTTCCCAGGATCAATCAAACCGTCTTCTCCCATACAATCTCTTCTTATAATAGTTTCACAGGTACTTACTAGTCTTGGTGCAAAACCATAATCTTCGCAAATCTTCCTAAAGCTATCTATTGATATAGAGACTTTTTCCGGTAGCCTGACTGGTTCTTCTTGATGGTCCTCAATAGATTGCTGTACCATGCCTGTTGCATGGCCTAAAAATACAGACAATTGCTTTCTATCGCCGGAGTTACTAACTATTACTTCTATAGCATAATTTCTAAGTGGTTCTAAATCAGCCGAAACAGCTTCAGCGGGAATTACCCCATATAAATCAAAGTTGCAGAGCTCAGAAAGCATGCTACACATAGCTCTAGCCTTGTCTGGATTAGGCAGAACTTCTTCAATTTTCGCATAGAGGTTTTCAAAACCCTGCACACGAAAAGTCTCAGGCGTACTAACCTCTGAAGGGTCCATAGCAATATAATACAACAAAAGCATTAGAAATACAAGAGTAAGAGAAGAGAAGACGGTATAAAAAACAAAAAGACCTATTGCTAGGTCTCTTTGTTGGCTAAGTCATTTCTGGCTTAGTCTGTCATCTTTCGATGGCAACCACCTCAACGATGGTACTTATTAGTTTAGCAGTCCCGGGTTTTATTGCAAGCCCGCGAAAAATAATCCGTGTATAACTATGTGGATAAGACATCTATATAATCTGTTAAAGGACAAATAATTTTGTAATAAAAAATAGATTTACCGCTTATGCTTATCCACATATATTGTGGATAAATATGGTGCCCCGGGATGGATTCGAACCAACGACCTTAGGCTTAGAAGTCCTCTGCTCTATCCAGCTGAGCTACCGGGGCGTAAGTGGTGCGGGTGGGGAGAGTCGAACTCCCGTCTCCAACTTGGAAGGTTGGAATAATGGCCGTTATACCACACCCGCAACAGGGGCGATTATATCATCTTTTATCGGTTTGTGCGGTTTTCTTAGAGTTAAGTCTTATATATCGTTAAGGATCGTTATGTGTGCACCAAGTGAATTCAAGCGACTAGCCAAGTCTTCATAGCCGCGGTTAATTGTATAAACGTTTCTAAGCATAGATGTGCCAGGCGCCGCAAGCATGCCAATTAGTAACATGACAGCTGGTCTGATGCCGCTGGGGCTGACTAGATCAGCCGGTTTAAATTTAGTCGGACCGTTTACAAAAACACGGTGCGGGTCGGCCAACTCTAAATCAACGCCAATTTTTTTCATCTCGGTGAACATTAAGGCTCTATCCTCATAAATCCAGTCGTGTATTAGAGTGCGGCCTTTAGCTACTGCTGCAATAGGCACAAAGTAGGGCAAATGGTCGATGTTAAGACCGGGAAATACGTTAGGGTGAATTTTTTCTTTCGGAGCAATCAAGCTACCGTTATGTTTATGTATATGCAGATCAACTAACTCTGTATAACCGTTATCTGCCTTAAAGGGCTTAGACATGTCGTACTTAAGTCCCATCTTCTCTAATTTAAGTAATTCCAGTTCCAAGAACTCTATAGGAGCACGTTTAATGGTTATTGCCGAATCAGTAGTGACAGCTGCTGCTATAAAAGTCATTGCTTCTACCGGATCTTCACTGGGTGAGTAGGTAACGTTACGGTTAATTTCTTTTAAGCCGTGTACGACTAAGGTGGATGTGCCAATTCCTTCAACCTTTACGCCAAGCTTGATTAGATAAAGGCACAAGTCTTGAACCGCATAATTAGCGCTAGCCATTTTAATCACAGATACTCCAGGTGTTAGCGCTGCCGCCATTAGTACGTTCTCAGTTGTTGTATCTCCGGATTCGTAAAGCACTACGTTGCGAGAAGGTAATTTTAGCTTGGTGCGCACAATGTAGTGTTCGGTAACGGTCTTAACGTCCACGCCGTACTCTTCAAGAGCATAAAGGTGAGGAAGTACTGTTCGCCTCCCTAGTTCGCAACCTCCGGCGTAGGGAATAACAAACTCTTTTGAACGGTGTATCAAAGGCCCGATAAACATTAAGACACTCCTAGTTCGCTTAGCTGCCTCATGATCAATTGAGGCTAGATTTAAGCGATCAGGTACTTTTATCACCAGATCATTAACATTTTGCCACTTAATATTGACACCAATGCTTAACAAAACTTCTACAATACGGTTCACTTCTTCGATGCGAGCGACATTCTTTAGTGTTGTAGTTCCCTTGTTAAGTAAACTTGCGCAAAGTAAGCTTACGGCTGCATTTTTGCTAGTCTTAAGAGCAATTTCACCCTTAAGCTCGTGCCCACCATCTATTTTTAAATTAACTGCACTGCCAGTGATGCTAATAATCTGCTTATTTAAAACCTCGCTTATACGACCAAGTGTTTCAAGACTAAGATTCTGTCTGCCGTGCTCCATTCGATTAACGGCTGATTGGGATGTAGATAATTGCTTGGCAAACTCGCTTTGAGTCATTCCACGCTGTTGTCGGATTTGAGATATTAACTGGCCTATCTGTTGGTTAGTTGAAGGCATCAGATTGTTATACCATATATGATTTTAAAATAGCAATAGTGTTTTGTTTTTGAGTTGTAAAATGCATTTTATTCCTTTTGTTCAATTGCTACAATAGCCACTAAGATCTTAAGGGAATCATATATGCAAGATAAAGCCGTAGCTAAACTTATTGCTGCCGAAGAAAAGCGTCAGAGTGAGGGACTAGAACTTATACCTAGCGAAAACTATGTCAGTAGTGAAGTTAGGCAAGCGATGGGCAGCATATTTACTAACAAGTACTCGGAAGGATTTCCCGGTAAACGTTATTACGGTGGTCAGGTTAACACTGATGCGGTGGAGAAATTAGCTATTGACCGCGCTAAAACCTTATTTAAGGCAGATCACGCTAACGTACAACCTCACTCCGGGGCTCCTGCTAACGAAGCGGTTTATCATGCCTGGATGGAACCGGGTGACACCATAATGGGCATGGAGTTAAGCCACGGTGGCCACCTTACTCACGGTCGCCCCGGTACTATATCTGCCAAGTTGTTTAATTTTGTGCGTTACGGCATAGATGACATTGAAACCGGAAAAATAGACTATGCTCAGATGCGTGAAACGGCTCTTAAGACCAAGCCTAAGATTATTCTAGCCGGCTTCTCATCCTATCCGAGAGAGCTAGATTATGCAAAATTTGCTGCTATTGGCGAAGAAGTCGGTGCGGTCCTAATGGCAGATATGTCACATATTGCCGGTCTTATTGCCGGCGGAGTGCTTAATAACCCTTTTGATTTCGGTTTTCATATAATGACCACTACGACGCACAAGACGCTCAGAGGTCCAAGAGGCGCCATGATTTTATCGCGGGGCATTGTAAGCAATCCATTAAAACCAGTAGATAAGACCATAGATAACCTACCTACTTTAATTGACAGATCTGTCTTTCCCGGTTTGCAAGGGGGTCCTCATATGCACATTATTGCCGCAAAAGCGGTCGCTTTTTATGAAGCAGCTCAGCCAGCCTACAAACTGTATTGTGAACAGGTATTAATAAACGCCAAGGTTCTAGGTGACGAACTTATGAAACTTGGCTTTAAGTTAGTTACCAACGGAACGGATAACCACATGGTTCTAGCTGACATTCAGACCAGTTTCGGGTTTGATGGTGGTGTGGCCGAGAAGACGCTTGATCGAATCGGGCTGACCTTAAATAAGAACGTTGTACCGGATGACCCCTTACCTCCGTTTAGACCAAGCGGTGTTCGTCTTGGTACGCCAGCAATTACCACTAGAGGGCTAAAAGAAGAGCATATGATAAAAGTTGCTCAGTGGATGCACAAGGCACTAAAAAGTCACAATGATGAAACTGAGCTTAATAAGCTTGCCAAAGAAGTTAAGCAGTTTGCCAGTGAGTTCCCCTTGCCGGATTAGCTTGGTAAAATCTGGGGCTCCATTACTAAATCTATCGAGAACTGATGTTTGACCTTGGCTTTAATTTCATCCGCAAAAGCCAATAGTTTTGTGGTTGAGTCTCCCGAGCGGTTGACCAATATTAATGGTTGTATAGGCCAGGTAGCAACACCTGACTCCTGGTCAAAATAATCCTTAAAACCAGCCTGTTCGATGAGCCATGCGGCAGGAATCTTAACTTGGTTATTCTCTGCGGGCCAGTTAGGGACCGATGGGTAGCGATCCTCGAGCGCAAGTAGCAAAGAGTTGTCTACGATTGGGTTGGCGAAGAAAGAGCCACAATTTGGTGTAACTTTAGGGTCGGGCAGCTTCTCCTTTCTTATCGTCATGACTGCCTGTCGTAAGGTGTCCGCACTGGCATCGGTAATTTTATGTTGTTCCAGGTAATTAGCTACTGCTGAATAATATGGTGGCATTGGTTTATTTCGGCTAAGCATCAGAGTAATTGAAGTTATTAAATAACGTCCCTTAGACGATGATTTAAAAATACTGTCCCTATATGAGAAGTTGCAATCTGATGCCGGTATAGTAACCATATTTAACGATTCAAGATCAAAGGCTGTTACAGTAGCCAAGGTTTGCGATAGTTCCTGTCCGTATGCGCCAACATTTTGTACAGGAGTTGCTCCGGCAGTTCCCGGAATCATACTTAAGCATTCAATACCGGACAAGCCTAGTTTGACACATCTCTCTACTACCGTATCCCAAACTTCACCCGAACCAACCGAGACATATGTACCAAACTCACTATCGCTCACAACTTCAAAACCCTTAATCCTATTAACAATAACCAGTCCAGGAAACCCTTCATCACGCCATATAATGTTGCTACCATGACCAATGACTACGATTGGTATATTGCTGGATTTAGCACTTTTGGCCGCTTCGATTAATTGTTCCTGGCTTTCAGCAATGGCAAGATATGAAGCTGGACCACCAAGTCGCATAGTCGAGTAATCTTTAAGCGATATGTTCTTTTGTATTTCCATACCCCTTAACTATAGCAAAACGACTTGCATAAGATTTGCCTCTCGCTATAACATATTGGCATGAATCAACCTTCATTTGGGCCACAACCTTTTATTAAGCTAGGGGAAAAACTAAAAGCCTTGCGCAAATCAAGCCAAGAGAGTCTGGCTGAAGTGTCTGGTGCCGTGGAGATTGAAGAGCATATTTTAGAGCGCTTTGAAACTGGCATGGATCGTCCTGACGAAGAAATCCTCAACTTGCTGATTAATCACTATCGCGTAAACGACCAGCGGGCTCTTCAGCTATGGGAACTGGCGGGCTATAGTGACAACGTTGATTTAGATATTGAAGAAGCAGTAACGGCAGCAAAGCAGCTAATAATGGTCTTAGCAACTGATGGCCGTACCATATATACGGATAACGTGAACATTGACGTTAATAGTAAGGGTATGACCCTTAGCTTTTCTCAATCGTCTCCTATAGGCAAGCCATTTACGGTGTCCCGTTTAGGTATGAGCTACGAAACAGCGCATGAAGTTCAAAAAGCTATAAACACTGCTCTTACGTATGCTAAATACGCTACTAAGCGCCCATTACTCCCGCCGGGAAAAAAAGCGTAAGAATTATTACAGATATGAGTATGTTACGGTTATATGCTTTTTATGGTGTTTAAAATCAATAATTTTTATAAAGGCATATACATAAATGACCATTGAACAGATGCTTGGCAATCTCAACCGCATAGCCCAAAAAACTGCTGCTACACCAGCAAAACCTAAAAAACTTTAAGTTATTGTATCTATTTTGCAGTACCGATTGAATGTAATCGTTTTAAGACGTGTACTGCTAAAAGCAGACTCATTATAGCCATTGGTATTTCTCCTAATATGGCCATGGTGACGGCTTCGTTAAATCCTTTTGAACCAGCATGATAGCTTAATATGTCAAACCAGGCATCGGTAATAAACAGAGTGGCTGTTATGGTAGATGTAATCACTACATATATGGACTTAAGTTTGGCTAAAATACCGGTTGTTAGAAGTGAACCGATTAAGGCCGCGTCCAAGCCAACCCAGGTAATATCCCAGTTTCTAGACAGATGATGTGTCGGTAGAGCAAAACTTAAATAAACGGCCCAGGGAATTAGTAAAACAGAGATTATTACATAAAGTCTGGCCGACCAAGCCGGAATACTGATTTTAACTTTACGAAAGTACCCACTTTTTGCCATCTTATATCTTCCTTATTAAGAACCGCCCGTGTAGCCGGCCACATAATGCATTGTAAAATATCCCCACAAGATTGCCGATAGCACCAGCACCAACGAATAGGCAAGCGTAGAGCGCTTAAATTTGTTTAACAGCATTATTTGCAGGGGGAAATTAATAAGCATGTAACGCGGATATCCTGCAAAGTTTGTAGTTACAATTGGGAGTAAAACAAATAACAAACTATATAGGGCGAAGCTTTTGCGTCTTGAGTACCAATAAACGGTTGAGATTATGGCTAAAATAAATAAAACTAGCGCTATAGGAGACAGACTGTTAATCATGGGCTGAATAAAACTGCCGACAGCCCATTTTAGGTGATGTTTTTGAGCGCTAATAAATGCAAACGGCTTATGTAACTTAATGCCTAAGTAGGTTACATATCCGATTAAGCCGACCATGCCACTGCCAGCAGCTACTAAAATCTGCCATAGCTTGGCCTTAGCTTCATACAAAACAGCGGCGACAAGTAAGATAATAAAAACCCCGTCTGGTCGCGTAGCGGTTGCCAATCCGGTTAGTATGCCTGCTAGTATATAGCGGTTTTTAAGAGCAAAGTACAAAGCCCCTAAAGCTAGAAGAGTAAACAGACCTTCACTATACGTCGCAGCCAGAAACACTCCTGTTGGGAAAAACAAAAACAGTAACGCACCCATAACCGATGTAACCTTGTCATTATCAAAGTACTCTTTAAGTATTTTTAGGTAGAAGATTAATGATCCAAATAGTGCCAGCCAACTTACCACAAGCCCGCTTATTAGAGGAGAGCTTACAAGAAACATTACTAATCTAATTGCTAACGGATAGAGAGGGAAAAACGCCACTAATGAATTATCAGTATAACCATGCTTTGCAATATGAAGGTAATGAATCCCATCCCACTCTGCCATAAAGTCAAGATGAGTGCCCGGCTCAGCATTATATCTGGCAGATGCAACATTACCTGGGATAGTTTGGTTAGAAATATGACCCAGCCCTAGGGTTAGTATTATGAAACCGGCAGCTAAAAAGGCAGCAACTAGTACTTGTCGCTTACTTATCCAATTAACTATCGTATTGATTTTATTTTCCATAACCTAAAATCAATTATACGCATATAAGCCTGTCAAATAGATTAAGCAAAAGTATACTTAAACTTAATGAATCTATTGCCAAAGCGTGTTTTAAAAAAAATTAATAGCCAGTTTGGTGAATTTAGTGTTGAAGAGCTTACTTATAACGGACGCCCTTCAAGAGTACTGTTTAATGGTCCGCAACATTCTGCTCAATCCGGCATAGCATTAGACAATGACCCGAGAATGCTATTTGACTACAACCAAAGCTTATTTGAACTAACTCAAGCCATGCAGCCAAAAAACATTTTAGTGCTAGGTGGTGGCGCCTTAACATTACCTTCTAAAATAGTCGAACACCTAAGATCAAGCGAGATTGAAGTTATCGAGATTAATCCTGACCTAATTAAGTTGGCCACAGAGCATTTTGACTTTATCCCTAACCCCAGGTTAAAAGTTATAGTTGACGATGCCTTTAAGGTTATAACTAAATTTCCTCCCAGTAGTTACGATTTAATCATTACTGATTTATTTAATGATCTTTCTACGCCAGATATCTTCTTAAGCTTAGACTTTGCAAAAGAGCTTAACCGAATTAAAAAAACCGAAGGAATCGTAGCGACAAATTGCATATCAGCACTTTCTGGGGATGAGTCTGAACCAGCCCGTAAACTTTTAAGTGTATATAAAGAAGCAATTGGACCAGTTCGGATTGTTAAAGTTGAACGGCAATACCATATGAATCACACGCCACAAAACCTGCTTATTTTAGCTGGCCCTAACAGCAGCTCATTGCTGCCCGGTTTGGAAGAAGTTAACTTAGTTTAAGTTGTCTTAGCTAGAATGTATTGGCAAACTCCTTATGTTTAGATTATGATTATTGTTAAGATTACCCATAGAAACAATGTCAAAAAACATAATTGAAAAGACAATTGAGGCTCCAGCAGAAGCACTTGAATATGGTATTGAGAGTGGTCAGAAACTTGCCCATAACCTTTCTTCAGGTAGTTATGGACAACCAATTAAAAAGGCTAAGGATTATTGGTACCTACTTGGTCCGGGCTTAACTACAGGAGCTTCTGACGATGACCCATCTGGTATAGCAACCTATTCTCAAGCTGGTGCGCAGACCGGTTTTGGTTTCCTCTGGACCGCCCTGTTTACCTTTCCTCTAATGGCAGTCATTCAAGAGGCCTGTGCCAGAATTGGTCTAGTCACTGGACGCGGCCTAGCATCTAATATTCGCCTACATTTCGGTAAACGAACTCTTTATTGGAGTACCATTTTGCTGTTTGCGGCCAATACATTTAACATTGGTGCAGATATTGGTGCGATGGCTAATGCCACCCAGCTGGTATTTAATCTAAACACCACGTTATTAGTTATCGGCACAACTCTTTTCATATTGTTGCTACAAATATTTACTCCCTACGTTCGCTATGCAAAATATCTTAAATGGCTGGCTTTGGTCCTAATTGCTTATATAGCTTCAGCCATTCTCGCTAAACCGCACTGGTCAAGCGTGATTAGCGGAACTTTTGTGCCCCATATTAGTTTTACTAAAAGTAATTTGATCTTGTTATGCGCCGTACTCGGTACAACAATTACACCCTACTTGTTTTTTTGGCAGACATCTCAGGAAGTAGAAGAACAAATAGCTCAAGGTAAACTGACTATTGCTGAGCGTCGTGGCAGTAATAAAGAAGCAGTTAAAAAAATGCGCATAGATGTCTGGTCGGGCATGTTTTTTTCAAATCTAGTAATGTTTTTTATCATTGCCGCTTGCGCCAGCGTTTTATTCTCGCACGGCATTACTCACATAGATACGGCGGCTCAAGCAGCTAAAGCGCTCCGCCCATTTGCCGGATCAGCCAGCTACTACTTATTCGCTGCCGGCATAGTTGGGATGGGCTTGTTAGCCATTCCGGTTTTAGCCGGATCCAGTGCTTATGCAATTAGTGAAAGCCTTGGTAAGAGGCAGGGTCTAAATTCCAAGCTAAAGCAAGGTTACGCTTTTTACGGCGTAGTTATTATCTCAATGCTG
This sequence comes from bacterium, assembly GCA_021789195.1. Lineage (GTDB taxonomy): Bacteria > Patescibacteriota > Saccharimonadia > Saccharimonadales > UBA4665 > JAJZWH01. The sequence continues at coordinate 29,185 of JAJYJU010000002.1, forward strand.
GTCGGTTTAGGCATAAACTTTCTAGGAATTAACCCTATTAAGGCGCTTATCTACTCAGCCGTAGCCAACGGTATCGTGGCACCAATCATCTTAGTTCAGATTATGCTTTTAGCCAGGAACCAAAAAGTTATGGGAGAGTGGAAAAACGGCAAGCTAAGTGGGGCATTTGGTTGGATACTGGTAGGACTAATGAGTTTTTCCGGTGTAGCGGCGATATACAGCCTGTTTTAAATATATTTAAGGTTTGACGTAAAACTGAGAAAATAGGATGTATTTTAGTGTGTTTTGGCATGACGCTTTTGCTATACTATTTTTTAGCATATGGAAGAACCAAAACAAGGACGCGACCGGGATGCTGCGTTGAACCGGAGGAACTTCTATATTGACGGCGTATCTAGACCTCCATCAAGAGATTCGCAGTATAGTCGTAGCAAGATACCAAGACCGCAGGTAAGACCAACCGCAAATATAAGTGACTTTAACTCCCCCAATCTAGCAAAACAGCAAGACATCAGCTTGCCTACCCAACCTCAACTCATGGATAGACCTTCGCAGAGTACGACACCTGACCAGTCACTGCTTAACATGTCTTTGCCTAAAGACATAGCGCGCCATAGGCATAAACCAGCCACTAAACGAAAGTCGCGTGGCAGGCGAATTGTAAAATATAGCCTACTAAGTTTGGCCGTTATTTTAATTGGCGGTGGCATATACTACGGTTCGTCTATCATCAGCAATGTTAATAAGGTGTTTCATGGCAATGTATTCTCGGATGTTCATGCAATTTTTAGTGGTAGCAAACTAAAAGAGTCTAACGGTAGAATTAATATCTTACTAGCCGGAGATTCAGTAGACGATCCGGGACATCAAGGAGCTATACTAACCGACTCAATCATGGTCATTAGTTTTAATCCGACAACTAAAAGTGGTTTTATTCTAAGTATACCCAGAGATTTATGGGTAGACATTCCCAGCTGGGGTCATCAGAAGATAAATGCCGCAAACGCAGTTATTAATTTTTCGCAACCAGGTTACCCAAGTGGCGGTATTGGCCAGCTCCAACAAATTGTTCAAACAGATTTGGGCATTCCAATAGATTATGAAGCAACCATTGACTATACAGCCTTTAGAGATGCCGTTAATGCTGTCGGCGGCATAACAATAGATATTCAAAGTCCTGATCCGCGTGGCCTATATGACCCATACACGCATCTGAAACTACCAAATGGAGAAGTTACCTTAACTGGTCAGCAAGCGCTTGATCTCGCCAGATCTAGAGGCGACGGACCTGGTGCATACGGCTTTCCAACAGCCGACTTTACCCGGACTCAACACCAGCGCCAAATGCTAGTTGCGCTATTTAAGAAATCTCTTTCAATTGGAGTTTTGTCTAACCCGGTTAAAGTTGCTAACTTATTTAATAGCTTCGGTAATAACGTAACAACTAATTTAACCCTGGGCGATGTTACCTCTCTGATTCATGCAACCGGTGGTATAAGTCTAGCTAACCTACAATCTGTCTCCTACGCCTATGGCGGGACGAATGCCTTACTTCAAAGTTACTTAGCACCTGACGGAGAAGATGCTTTAATACCAACCTTGGGCATAGACAATTTTACAAATATCCAGGCGTTTTATCAGCAACTGACATCATCGAACCCAATCACGCAGGAAGCGCCTACAGTCACAATTTTAAATGCCAGTGATGTTACTGGTTTAGCCTCCCGCGAAAAAACGGTCTTAGAGGCACAGGGTTTTAATGTTCTAGACGTTTCCGATGCCAGCACGGTATACCCTAAATCTTTAATAATAGATAACTCTAGCGCTGCTAAACCAGCCTCGCTTACTAAACTGAAGAACGATATTAAAGGGCAGGTCACATCTTCTGTAAGTTCATCAAACGAAGCTAGTGAAGCAGCTAATTACAGTACTGACTTTGTAGTTGTTCTAGGCCAGGACTGGGATAATACACCTGCTACTGGTAATCCAATTCAAAACTAGAACCATTAGCACTATTGCCAACTTTCGCAAATAGCGTGATAATATAACCAAATTAAAGGAGATAAAAATGGATTGGCAATTATATGTGTATAGCTTTTTAGCAGGCGTTATTGGCGCAAACGGACTTCCTAATTTTATTAAAGGAGTATTAGGCAAGAAACACCAGACACCATTTGGCCGCCCCTCATCAGCTATAGTCAATGTTATATGGGGTTGGCTTAACTTCGTCGTAGCAATAATACTTTTGTACTATGGACATGTCCATCAGCACTTACTTAGATCCTTCGCTCTAGTTGCAATTGGTGCACTGTTAATGTCTATGCTACTTGCTTATGTGTCATCTAAGCATCCTGAACACAACCAAGATAGTAAAAATAGTTAAACTAAAAGAAAAGCATCTTAATGCCAATACCAATGGCTGCTGCTCCAAATATGCGAGCTAGCAAGGCCGATGGCAGAGTAGAGGCATATTTAGATAGAACAAAACTTCCTATCAAAAAACCAACGATTATATACAGGGCAGCCTTTAAGTTAACTGCATCATGTTTCCAATAGGCATAGGCCGCAAATATTCCTAGTGGTGGCAAGAGTAGCACTAAAGAAGTTCCAATGGCTGTTTTGGTACTAAAATGAGCAAAGAATATAAGAGCTGGAATTATTACCAATCCGGCTCCGGTGCCAATTACAGCTGTAAGAGCTCCGGAAACCAAACCAATCAATAAATATAAAATTATAGGCACAACTGTAAATTAGCATAAACATTTTAGAGCAGACTAGCAAGCCGTAAACTATTAACAGCTAATAGCTTAGCAAGGTCTAGTATATATCTCTAATAACGCTGCTTGGCCTCAAGTCTGGGAAGTGTCTAAGCAGGCATTTAAAATGATTTGCCGGTATAGAATAGGCAATATCGTCATACTCCACACCTTCTTGGGAAAGAAGTGCTCTACCCATGAAAGTATCGACACAGTCATGCGGATCTAATCCAACTTGTGTACCTTCAATGAATACAGAAGCGGTGATTGAGCTATCTGGCCCAAGCTCTATTCTTTTAGATTCTCCCATTTTTATGTCCTTTGTTTAATAATGTTTTACGTTAGCACAGCCTTTTTAGGTAATCAACAATTAATTTGGCTTAATGACATATATGTTGTGCATAAACGATCAGGCCATATCTGAGCTGATATACTTTTTATTAAATGTACAAAGCTGTAATATTTGATTTCTTTGACGTGATACACACAGACGGCTACCGTTCCTGGCTCGATCTGCACGGATTTAAGCGGGAAGGAAATTTTAAACAGATTGTTGAACAAATGGACCATGGCATTATAAGTCTCGATGAATTTCTGCAAAAACTGGGAGATATTACAAATCAGTCACCCAAGGAAGTATTAGAAGAAATGGAAGGCGGTGTCATTATAGACTATAAAGTTATTGAAATTGTCGAAAACCTTAGAGCAAACTATAAAGTCGGATTACTCTCAAATGCTTCGTCAGATTTCATAAGAACATTATTGAAAGAGCATGATTTAGAAAAGTACTTTGACGAAATAGTTATATCCAGCGAGGTAGGGCTCATAAAACCCAATGCGGAAATTTTTAACCTCATACTATATAGATTAAATATCAAGGTCGATGAGGCTATTTTTATTGATGATAACGAGATAAATGTGCATGGATGCGAAGCGGTTGGCATAAAAGGAGTACTTTATACCAATGTCGCGAACTTAAACACTGAATTATCAGCCCTAGGAATTAAGTATTAAGCTGGCTTTATAGTATTTATAGAAGAAGTTCTAAAAGCAATATAATAATTAAAACTATTTTTTGCTAAGTAGAAGTAGAGTTAAAGAATGATGCAGAATTGCTAGCTCGGAAGGATCTCTGCCTATTCTTTGTCTGGGAAAATGCATCTCTTCTTGCCTAAAAGTATCTTTCAACGACATTGTTTGTGATCTCATTGATAACGGTGAAAGCGCTATTCTAGCTACAGAATTAGTGAGGTGCGATCCATGAAATGAAGGATCGCCATTTTTCAAAGACTTGTCAGTTTCAATTACGTTATTCCGCCACGCTATTAAATGTTCAATGGCATCATCAGGCGCGGCATGCCCATACCCAGGATTATGAACTCCGTAGAGGAGCTGTTTAATCATTTGATCTGGAGTTACTAAAAACCTTCCTACATCTGATACATCGGGCAACCGTACAGTATCGTCGGTTGGGAGCAGTAGGTCATTAGGTATTTCAAGAACGTCTGACATAAATATATAAAAACATAACAACTCTAAAAAGTCAATTAATGTTTCAAGAGAGTCTAGTTAATTTTAATTACCCATGTTAAATTTTGTGCAAGGCTATTAAAGTAGTTAGACCGATATTAGTCCTCCGTTAATAATGGATAGATATCTATAGCTGGTTCTTCGTAGGGGTGATTATTGCGAATTACTTGAATTATGTTTTTGAGTTTCTTTTGTTCGCAGGTTATCTCAATTCTTTCTTCTATAACCTCTTCCAATTTACCGACTTCGCCAATTTTAGGATGCGCTCCTTCTTTTGGTAGGAATCTACCGATTCCTTTTACTGAAAAGCTGCAATGGCTGTAACTACCTATGCGACCACCATTGGCATCACCAATGTTTTTACGTAACATTTCCGCGTCTTTTTCCGGCACAGTAACAACAACTTTTAATAGATGTCCCATGAAGAAAGTATATCAAGTTAAATGATTGTATTGGTACACCTTCCCGTTTCCGCTTGGAACCGCCTCAAGAGCGAATTACTGCGGTGGCAAGAGACATTTAAAGTATCACCTCTGCCAAATCTAACGTAGTGACTACCAGGCTGAATTAGAACCAGTGTATACAGAGTGAGCATAGGATGCGAATGTAAAGCTATGGCTACTTAATAAATTAGGGTTGGGCGCTGAGTAAAAAACAATAAAAGCTACTCAACAATAGTAACCGACAATGACGTATGACTATATTCTCGAAAATGCCTGTCAATGGTGATTATTTCTTGGCAGTCGTTTTCCTCTGCACAAGCTGCCTGTAAGCAGTCTTCAAAATCTTTATTATCATAGCGCTTATTAGCAATTTTAATGGCTTGATCACTTAAGGGTAAGACTGTAAGTACCGATAGCATATCGTTTATATGCTCTGGTGATAATTTGTACCTTTCAGCCATGTACCAGATAATATGGAGAGTCAATGCGCTAATTGCATACTCTTTTGCTGGGTCGCTCAGCAATTTCTGGCATGCATCTAAGAGCTTGCGGGCAAATAGAATTTCAAGTAAAACATTTGCATCTACCAGTGTGCGATTCATTGCTGATACGACTCGTTCAAGGAGTGATGATACAGTTCATCGGTAGGTATTGATGCGTTTACTTTACCTTTATTGCTACTGAAAAAGTCTTTGTTTCGGTTAAACATTGCTGCCAAGGTAGAGCCATTATTGATACGTAAGTTTTGTGTAGGCTTGAGAACGCCAATAATTTCTGAGTGACGTATGATGACAATTTCCTCCCCCCTTTGTAGTCTATCGAGGTATTCACTGAGATTGTCCCTTAATTTTTTAGCTGTAGTAGTTGTCATGGTATTGTCCTTAAACTTACACTTTTAGTGTACACCAAAAGAGTAACATGTGTCAAATAGCCACGATTTTATGACCTTGGAGAGATTTGTTGTGAATTTTGGGAATTGTTCTTCCAGTAGTCGAACCAAATATAAGAAGTTACTCTCCTTCACTTACTAAATCTCAAAATATTTAGAACCTTAGAAACAGCGGTTGTCGCTGCAAAAGTCGATGGTACGCCCGAAGGGATTCGAACCCCCGACCTTTGGTACCGGAAACCAATGCTCTATCCAGCTGAGCTACGGGCGCATGCCTAGCTAGTAATTATCTTACAGTTTTATTTTAATGGCTATTGGATTTCAGGCGGTGGCGTTGTGCTATTGTCAGTAGGTGGAGTAGGGGCTTGATAGTTGGTTGGCGTAGTTGCGGTGGGTTGAACGGGAGAAGTCATTTGTGCTGGTTCACTACTTGGCATTGCGGGTACGGGTACTTCATTGTCCATCATGTCATTAAACGAGTCTTGTACGATCGCCACACCTATAAAATGCAAGATCCACAAAAGTATAAAAGTTAGAGCGGTTGAAGATTTACCATTTGTATATTCGTTTACTGCTTTAGAAAACTTAAAGAACCAGTAGAAGGAAACAGCTAACAAGATAAGCCATACGACCACATAAAGTAGTATGCCAACAACGGCTCCACTGTTCACACTTGTACTAGAGGTGGCTAGGCTGCCATTAGTAAATGTGGTTGATGAAGTCGGCTTACTGTTCATTGCCACAATAATCACAACGGGTATAAAAAGCAAAACCGGAGCAAATAATAGCCAAATTGATGGAATTTTAATCCTTGTACTCTTATTTAATTCTTTCTTAGTAACTACCATCCAATAAATGTCATATATACCAAGCGTAATTAAACTAAGTCCAAAAACTGCAAATGGATTTCTTTTTTTCATTAGTTTTCCTTTTTGTTTGTTTAAAAACTATCTGCATTATAACATAAGCGTTATCCTAGGCTTTTATGCAAATCGACTCAGAGATATGCCCTATGCATTTATGCGTTTAGATTGTTCTATAACTTCTGGTCGGCTATAGCGTATAACAGTATTTAGAGGTAGACTCTCGGCAATTATCCATGGATAATCTCAAAAAAACACTACTTATTCCAGTCTCGCCATACTTTTTGATATGACCTAAATCGTCGTCAATTATGGTTGTAGCAAATAGCTCTAAACATCCCCCTGGGGCTATTAAAGACATGTCGGATACCAATAATTGGTATCCCATACTTGATGTGTTACGACAGAAATATTACGGGGTTATCGCTAATATAGGAAAAGAAATAGAGTTCGCCAAACAGTATTTGGGTACTTCTCCCTATGTGCTGGTGTCAGGAGCCACTAGTTGATATAAACTTTTCGGGTGTAATTGCAGGTATCGCGCTTTGACTGAAATCTTTTACGTTACGAGTGATGATAACCGAAGCCCCGCAGTCTTGTGCGGCTTGCTCGACAACCGCATCTTCGTAGTCTTTTATATTACTTTTGAGCGAACTCTTTAGAATACCACTATCTGTAGCGACAATAGAAAAGCTTTGTAGTAGCCAATTAACATTGCGTTTTATCTCTTCCTTCGGCACTTTGGCATTCTCAAGTAAATAGGCGAACGTAGTAACTACATGTGCACTAACAAACACGGTGTAATCGATTGGTGATTGTATTTCTAAGACTGCTTGTGAAGCTTTATAACCCGGACGTTCTAACAAGACATCCAAGATGATGTTCAAATCAACTAGAATATTTTTGTGCATAGAGACTTCGTATCGCTTGTTTTGAATCATCAATTGGATAGCGCTTCAATGCCCCAACCATACTAGCGATACTTGGACTAGCTGTTTTAATATAGTGGGCTCTACATAGCCGTAAATACTCAGAAAACATACCAGAAACAGAGCTTTTACTAATCTCAGCTTGTTTGTGAGCAAATTGCGCTAAATCTTTATCTATACTAAGAGTAAGTTTCGTTTTCATACGTACATTATAGTAAACCATACGTATATAAGTCAACCCTCATTTTCGTGTATTCTGGAATTTCTTACTACTAAAAGATTCGAACAGCTTAACTCTTTGACTTTCGACAGATATGACTTTCAATTGGTACCCCCTGCAGGATTCGAACCTGCGACCTCCTGTTCCGAAGACAGGCGCTCTAATCCGCTGAGCTAAGAGGGCGTAACCTATGTATATCTTAACAAACTATATATTTTTAAGGTGTATTAATATAGGATAATTAAATCAGTGAAATCTCAAATACATTTGGTAAGATAGAAAGTTATGAACTCTAGTAATTCAGAATCCAATCAACATCTAACTTTTTCCAGTCCTACTTTTGGTACCAAATTCGAAAAAGTCTCACCGCCAGAACACACCCCCAAACCCGATAAGCCAACTAAGAAACCTAAGCGCTTAAGACGTGTCAAAAGAATTATATTATCTGTTATTGCATTAATATTTATAGTTGCAGTTATATTTGGCTGGCAACTATATAACTCTGCATCTAGATTAACTAATGAACACAATCCGTTTTCTCTTATAGCCTCTCTTTGGCCACGCGCGCCGGCAGAGTCAAACGGTAGAATAAATATTCTTTTAGCCGGGTATTCTGCTGATGACCCTAACCATCAAGGGGCTCAGTTAACGGATTCAATCATAATAATATCTATCAATCCTAAAACTAAAGCCAGTAGTTTAATTAGCGTGCCTAGGGATTTGTGGGTATATATACCAGGTTATGGGCAGTCTAAAATTAATGCGGCCTATGAAAATGGTATCAATTTTAATAAACCCGGCTATTTCCCAGGAGGCATGGGTCTATTAGAGCAGATAATCAGTCGGGACTTTGGAATCAAATTTGATTACTACGCTTTAATTGATTACACAGCACTAAAAGATGCAGTTAATGCTGTCGGGGGCATAAATATTAATATTAGTGCTCAGGATACGCAAAATCCAAACGGTCTTTATGATCCGTATACTCATCTTAAATTGCCTAATGGCAACGTTCACTTAGATGGACAGATGGCTTTAGACTTGGCACGCACTAGGGGAGATGGACCAGGCTCTTATGGTATTCCTCTGTCAGATTTTACACGTACTATGTATCAGCAAAAGGAGTTGGTAGCTTTAAAAGATAAGGTAGTTAATGCATCGACTTTGTTTAACCCGTTAACCATTGTGAAACTAGTCAATACAGTTGGTAACAATGTGGTTACAAACTTAAAAATAGGTCAAATGGAATGGTTGTACAAATACGTCAAAGGTATTTCTAACGGTACCACTAATCAAGTAACCCTAAATGACTACAAAGGCCAGAATTTATTAACTAACTACTACATTGATAATCAAGACGCACTCGTACCTGCAGCGGGGGTCACCGACTTCAGTGCCATACAGGCGGCTGTTAACCAAATCATTAACGGCAATTAATACTAGTTTGAATCAGTAACTTCAGCCCGTCGGCGAACATACCACCAAACAATTAGTCCGACTATCACAAGTGCGAATAAGATGCTAATTGGTGTGAAATATCCAGATATATTATTCCAGTTTCCTGCTACGGCTCGACCGGTGTAGGCAAGGGCAAAAACCCAAGGCAAGCTACCAATTAGTGTAAACAAGCTAAACTTTGCAACCGGCATTTCGGCTATTCCGGCAGGAAAGCTAATGAAGGTACGCACTACTGGCAGTATTCTACCAATCAGTACTGCAACTTCGCCAAACTTTGCGAAGAAGGCTTCTGCTTTATCTAAGTCTTTATGTCTAAGCAAAGCATAGCGTCCCCATTTTTCTACCAATACTCTTCCGCCTGTCTTGCCAACCCAATAAGCTATTAATGACCCGAGTAAATTGCCCAATACACCAAGTAGCCCAATGACTAATATATTAAGATGCGAAGATACCCCAGCAATCGTTAATCCCGTGGTTAAGGCTCCGCCAAACAACATAACTACTTCACTTGGAACAGGAATACAAGCTGACTCCAAGGTCATCAGTAAAAATATTGCGAGGTAACCGTGCCGACTAATTTCCGAAACTATTAAGTGTTCCATGCAGCCTTAATATCTACTTTAAATTTAACTTAAGCTCTACATAGAATAGACAAGATTAGACTTTTTTTAAAGTCAAAGCATCGATAGGTGAGCAAAGCCAAGAATTACCAAGACTATCACTAGCCCGGCTGCAACAAAGCAGACGATTGCTGCTATCTGAGCAATATGTCCAACGGTCCAGAAGGCATAAGCATCGCCCAGTAAAAGTCCGCGCAGGGTTTCTCCCTGGAATAGAGTTTGCTTTTGTGCTTGCAGTGTTGCATCTGTCGGGTTGGCCATAGCTTCGGTACTAACCTGGGCATACGTCTTGCCACCCGCGACTTCGGATAAGTGTACGGCAATAAAATGATCAGCGTAAGCTTTAGCCTGAGGGCCGGTTAATAATTGCTGACCAGCATACTGGTTAAGAAATGGACCAATTTCCGGGCTGGCAAGGGCCGAACTTCCCTTAGGAGGGAAATATATCTTTTGAGATGCCAACTCGCTTTTTACGTTATTAGTAGTAAACGAATAGGCCCACCAGGCTATTCCTCCTACAACCACTAGAACAGCAACCATTAGTATGCCTAGTGAAGTTAATAATTTGTCGATAGATCTTCTGTCCGTCTTTTTGTTTGCCATTTTATTCTCTTCTTTAATTTACGGACACATCATAATCCTAAGCATAAGGATAATCAAGTAGTCCTGTTCATAACTTAAAGATAGTTAGAATTTACGCGTTCTTCGTTTATGCCATTAATTAAGTTTGTGTAACCCATGCTTTTTAATGCACTTAAAGCAGCCGAAGAACGTCCACCGCTTCGGCAGTAAAGGATAACGAAGCTATCTTTAGGAATGCTAACAAGCTTCTCGTGCGTATGGCTCAATTGGGATAGGGGTATATTTAAGGCACCTTCGACGTGGCTCTGCATATATTCATGCGGTTCGCGAACATCAATAATTATTTGATCCATAATGTATTTTTTTACTCCTGATATAAAAATATATTAACGTAAATGATTTACATTAGCAAATATTTTTAGTAAAATGTGAAAGTGACTAATGCGAATACAGCCCAGGCCAGGCAGACCAAATATTGCAACGCTATAAAACAAGCGTTGATTAATTTAGGTCATGCCACTAACAACGATTTACTATATGAGTTAAGGCAGACCTATCCGGATTTAAGTGCTACTACGGTTCATCGCGCTACCTCAAGATTAGCAAGCCGTGGCGAAATTAGCGTAGCTCCTGCCTCTCGGGACGGGTCCATGCGATACGACGCTAAGATAAAAGCCCATGATCATTTTCTATGTGATAACTGCGGTTCATTGATGGACATAGACGTAAAACATAAGTTGAGCGCTATGCTTAATGATTCAATCTGTGATTGTCAGATAACCGGGCGACTAGTCATCAGTGGTATATGTAAGAATTGCTTAATATAAGATAAGGAGATAATAAATGAAAATAACTGTATATAGCACAAAGACCTGCGCATACTGTAGGATGCTAAAGAGCTGGCTAGACAGCAAGTCGATTAGCTATACCAACTATAGCGTTGATGAAAATCCTTTTGCGGCCCAGATGATGGTTAGCCAAAGTGGCCAAATGGGCGTGCCGTTTAGTACTATTGAATACGACGATGGCAGCATTGAGAAAATCCTAGGTTTTGATAGACCTCGTTTTGAAGCTGCCCTAAGAAGCGTTAGCTAGATCGATGAAGAGCCGGGTCAAAGACCTTAATAAACTTCACTACGTTTGGAAACAACTCTAGTTTTAGAGCCTCTTCCTTATTAAAAAACTTTAACTCCTGGCATTCTTCGGATGGAGTAAAGTTTAAATCCTTAAGTTTAATTTCGTATATGACATTAGCGATGTATGTCGCTTTGTTAAGTCTTTTAGTAGTAACAAAATATATTGGCGTCTTAGACACCCAGCTAACTTCCAGACCCGTCTCCTCTTTAATTTCCCGTCTTAAGCCGGCTAGAGGTTCTTCGTCGTGATTTAGTCCTCCACCTAATAATTCCCATTTTCCGTTGTCTTCCCTACTGAGCAGGAATCTATCATCTTCATCAACTACAATGCCCTTTACGCTAATCCGGAAATAACTCTTATCATTCATATCTTAAGAAATATATAACTTATACTTTTTCATGAATTAAATTTTGGATAGCCACGACAATAACCCCTATACTTAAAATTCCAGTTAAGTACTGTGGGAGAGTAGTAATTTCGCCTGGCTTAAATATGTCATGGAAAAATAACAAATCAACAAATAGAAAACCGATTATTAAAACTACACTAAGTATCTTTTTCATATCCTAATTATATACAGTTTTCCAATCTAACCGTTAAGGATACATCAATAACCATCACGCAGCGGTAAATATTGCGCCCAAGACCATATAAAGCCTATTATATATACAACATGAATCCTGAATTTGATTCCAGCGAGAAGGTAAATCTGGAAGAACTTGACAACAGTTCCATAATCGAGCGATATATTGATAGTGACGGAGAAGATGTAGACTGCGCTCGAGAATTGTCAGCAAGGCTTTTTAAAACTACAAAAGTTACCGAAAATCCTGAGACTATAGCCTTGATGGCACAAGACGGTAAAGTTGTAGAGATGGATGGCAAAAAACTAAGTTTAATTAACTATATTGAATGGGCCGCATATGATCACCCTCGAGCCCTTAATATGATTTTTACATTTCTAGTGATGAGTCCTAATGACAAAGATTATAAAGATATGTTTGACGCTGTAAGCCTTAGGGCCCAACAAATGCTTGGAATGTAAGAGCGGATTCATAGTGCGGATAGTAGGTAGATATAAAAGCAAAAGGCATTGGTAAATGAATTATCGAGCTGAAAATAGCTCTGCTCCTATTATTGATCAGGAGGCCACGATTACCAATGACCGCTTACTTGCTCAATTATCTGAAAATATATCTCTGGAAGATGAATTCAGTTCAATTAATAATATATTAGAGTCAGTACAACTTTCTGAAGAGGTTAAATCTTCGCACGATAATATAGATTTTGAAAAAATAACTTATGAAGGTGCTAAGAAGGTGTGCCGGTTCCTGGCTGAGCTAGCAGAAAAAAACCCCGAATTAGCCAACAGACTTTTTACTGAGTCTGTGTCAATATCTCATTTAAGCATCCAAAGAGAAGAACTACCTGTAACCAAAGAAGAGGCCACTAAACAAACTTTTGCGTCATTACGCAGTAATTTTAAAAAGAATAATCAGGACAAAGCAGCCACTAAAACTGAACAGATATCAAATAAAAGCGAGATAAATTTAAATACAGTATATGGCTCTCAAGAGCAGGTAAATCAGGAACATATAACACCTGAACCGTTACAGCTGGCTGAAACACCCGACCCTAAGAAACAATATGATGAGGAAATAAGCGTAGTTTTAACCCGGCAAATCTATGAGCAGAATATCTCTCAAACCCCTACTTTAAGCGAAGAAGTATCGATTGAATCATTACCCATGCCTGACTTAGACTTAGAGCAGTCCGAATCAAGCACGAAAGATAGGCACTTGATAGACAGAGACGATAAAGAAGGTACTTTTAAAAAATCACAAATAAGTGCTAAACCAGAAAACCGGGAAATAGTTTTGTCTTTAGATAATTTTACTACTGAAGATGCCGACCCGATTGTTATAGCTGAAAATATATTTGCACAAAAGGATTCTTTTGAGGTGCAGGTAGTTGAAGTTAAAGACACCACAATCTCAGAAGATAAAGAAACCATCTCATCATCAGATAAAGATCAATCAAATATTGTTGAGCTTATTTTAGAGATTGATACTGAGTCAGACGATTTGCTTGATGAATTCAACGAAAGTATGCAGATTTTTCTCGAGCAAGCTTTAGAAGAGCCAGTAATGGACGATAGTTCGGAATTTAGGTCAGACAATGAAAAAACAAGCAAACTTAATGTTGAGACCAAACCACCAATGGCTATAGTCTCAGAAATGATAGACAAGCTAAGTAATCTTGAGGAAGAAGAACGAAGAAACCTAAATTTAGTCATAGTTGATATTGTTAACACAGTTCGAATGGTAAAAGATTTATCTGAAACTGGTCATCAATCTGAAGTGATTGATGCGATGCAATCTAACCTAGAAGATTTGGCAACTGAGCTGTTTAGACAATTAGGAATTGAGTATGAACAAGAAAGCCTAGCTGGTTTTATAAAACTATTTATTAACCCACTAACTACACAAGAGCAATCAGGTTCAACTGAGTCGGCTGATTTAGAGAACGAAGGAACGCATGAAGCAAAGAATATTCTTACTCAACTATACTCATTAGTCAGTGACACTGATCATCGGACCGAGAACTTTATAGGCAAGCTAATCCTATACATGCTTAAGATTAAACCAAAAGCTCAGTTGTTATACTAGCTTCTATTTAGCATGCGCTTTGTAGGGTGCTACGAATCTGTGATAGCCAAGATATAGAACAAGGGCTAGACCAACAGCAACGGCTCCAAACATGTATTGGTTATCCTGTGACGCAACACCACGCCCTACGCTATAAAGAAGCGTTAAAAGACCGCCTACCATGACTCCGTCTGCTATAACTTTAATGTTCTTGTGCTCTAATAACATGCTAAGTGCTACTAAAATTATAGCCGTGGCTAAGGTAATAATAGACACGTTACGGTTATATGGATTCATCTTGTTTTTGTTAAAGTCTTGAACGGATATATCATATGAATTTTGCAGAGCTATTTGTTGTTCTGTTGGTTGCTTGTTTAGATTATTTAAACTATTTAATGTTTCTGGTGGCTGTGGCATATCCGGTTGCGGATAGAACGTGTTTATACCTATACCAATAAACAGGGCAATTGTGATGCCTAGGAAGAACGTATATATAAACTGAAGGAACTTATTCTCTTCATGCATAATAAACACCTGACTTCTAAATATTATTATAGTCTTACCAAAACGCACTCTACAATTTGAGATTTAAGCATAAGCGGAATGGAGGGCCATAGTAGATGCAATCGCAACTGAGATTAGGTCGGATTTGAATATCAATATAACTGACTGTGCGTACCAATTATAGCGAAAACTACAATCACATCACCTTTGACATAATAAAGGGCTCTCAAATCTCCTTCTACATCAATACTTCTGTAACCTTTATATTTTCCATTTAGAGCATGATCTCTCAGTACTCTATCTTGAGGATTTTTCTTAAAAAGCTCTAGTCGCTCATAAAATCTTTCTTGCTGATTGTTACGAAGCTTCTTGAACTGTTTGGTAAAGCTCTTGGTGAACTCAATTTGGTGGTATAGCATTTACAAACTCTTGAGATAGGCTATGGCTTCTTCGGCTGTATTGAATGGTCCACTTGTTTCTCCAGCTTCTATTTCCTTTTCAGCTTGCTCTATGAGTTTTTCCATTTTGGGAGTCATGATCTCTACGGCGCTAAAGTGAATTTGTCCAGTAGTCGCTAACTCTGTCAAATAGGCGTTTACTAGAGTGCTCAATGGGATACCAAAAGAGCCAGCCACTACTTGCGCCTGTTTTTTTACTTGTTCATCAACCTTAACGTTTAGTACAGCTGTCTTCATACTACAAAGTATACACTTTGTTAAATTTGATTGTCAAGCGCAAGAACAAATACTAATCAATGCACACAAAAGATTAAGCACAAGTATTGTGGAGAGCCATCGTGCACGTTATTGCAACTGAAATACAAAGAGGTCAACTTCCCCAAGTGGCGTAGACTGCCGAGTTGCGTACATACCACCATGCGATCGGAATGTTCTTTTGACATGCTCATTGACGCTCCAGGTAGCGGTTACTGGATATGCGCTTGTTTCACGAATAGCCTTAATCCGGTGATGGAGTAGAGCTGTCCAAATACCCCGTCCCGAAAGTGCCGGTTCTACAAAGGCCGCACCCATTTCCATTAGTGGGCCATCAGTATTCTGTAGGGCATGCCGCCACTCCTCTTCATGGTTCGGATTCGGTTCCTCTATCAGGGCGTGTCCGACAATGCGTCCGGCTTCTACGGCTACGAAACGCTCAATTGCATGGCGCTGGTAAAGTTTTTGTCCTAGCTCAGAAGAAGGAACAAGCAGCGGGTTGGGCAAGCCGGTAGCAAGTTGAGACCGCTCGTAGAGTGCAATTATTTCAGCTTGGTCGGCTAAATCGGCAACTCGTATTTCCATAAAAGTATCTTAACAAAATAAAAAACTCCTCGTAGTAAAGGAGTCTTCATCGTGCTTGTGCTTGGAGGGCCAGGAGGGACTCGAACCCTCGACACCCTGCTTAAGAGGCAGGTGCTCTAACCAGCTGAGCTACTGGCCCGTTCTTTCACACTCCAAAACTTTAGCAAATTTACCTCTGTATTGGCAAT
>JAJYJU010000028.1 GCA_021789195.1 bacterium
CTTAATTAAACCGATTTTAGATGGCAAAGCCGATACGGTTATAGCTGACCGCCAGACACAGAAGATTGCCCACTTCTCAAAAAACAAGAAATTTCTGCAAAAGTTTGGCACTAATGTGTTGAACTTTGCCGCCGGAACCAATGTGCCGGATGCCATTAGCGGATTTAGAGCCTATTCCAGGGCTGCCGCTATGCAGTTAAACCCGATTGCAGATTATAGCTGGGCAACCGAAACAACTATTCAAGCGGCTCATAAAGGTCATGCCATAGCTATTATTCCGATTAAAACCAATCCAAAGTTGCGTGAGTCAAGACAGTTTAAAAATTCATGGCAACACATTCGTCGTAGTAGCGTTACTATCATTCGCGCATTTATTATGTACCGACCTTATGCCATGTTCTTTTCAATCAGCGGGTTACTGTTTGTTATTGGTGCAATACCATTAATTAATTTCTTATACAGCGACTTAACGGCAAAACACCCGCTTGGCCCGCACCACTTGCAGAGTTTAATTATTGGCTCAATGCTCATTGTCGGTTCATTTGTCAGCTTTACGCTTGGCGTTATTGCTGACTTGATTAGGATTAATCGTATGCTTATAGAAGATGTGCTTGAATTAACTAAAATTGAGCGGTTTGGCTCAAAAGGTAGCCGGCTAGTTAAAAAACCATAACCTGGTTGAATAGCTTTTGCCTCCGTGCACCACGACCTTTTTTATAACTTTTCGGGCAACGTTATTAACTTTAACAACCGCTTTATTTTGCACGTCCCAAGTTGAATCACTCCGGGCAATAAAGGTTATTGCTCCGCCACCTTCAGCAAATAAGATTAGCGCCATAAGAGCTATAATTGCTTTTCTGCGGTTTTCTTTGACCAAAGCTAGAGCTATTGCCTGTCCAAATATGGCCGCTAACAATAAAAGTACAGGCAGTAGATAGCGTCCGTTCATGTTCTCAAGCACTAAAGTATAGCGGTAGGTGTAGTAACCTTGGCCAAACAGGGCCGCAATGTATGTTGCTGAAACAATAAACAGTAAAAGTAACTTAATATTGCCATGGAACAGTTTCCGCCACCATTTAAATAGAGCAAACAGGCCTATTAATAACAAGATTAAAGTAGCCAAACTTGGCAGTGGCAGTGGAGGATAGTTTGTAAATCTATACGCTGGTCCATTGATGGCAAAAAAGAGCCGGTACCACATCCAATAAAGCCACTGGAATGGGTAGGCTAACGTGCCAGGCAAGCTCACCGTTTTGCCTTTAGCTATGATATCCGAGTGATTCCGGTAGTTATATGCCCAAGGTGAATAAGACATACATTCTTTAACAGACAAAACTTTGCTACAGTCCGGCTCGATTGCATGGTAGCGAGCCAGGTTATATAAATCACGCTGGGCAAACATAGCTATTGGGATAATTAAACTAATAACGACTAGAATCTTTAACAAGATGCTGGTTTTTTTCCAGCTAACGCTTAACTGATTGAAGAACTGTCTAAACTTACCTTTGTTGGCACGGACAATTAGGACAAACAAGAACAAGACCATGGCTGCGAATATTGGCAAAAAGGCATACTTAACCAAGCTGGTTAATAAACCGGCGCCAACGAAGAATGATATATCTTTTATGGAAAGATTATTTGCTTTAATTCTATCTATTAGTTTGTAGGAATAAAGAATCATCAGGGCAATAAGAGGCAAAAGCAGGTTGTCATAATTAATCTGACCGGCCAGCTGTGGCACAACCGGGATTAATATAAACAGCATTAAAATCAAGTTTGTCGAAGCTTTAGACGTGCCGACTCTAGCTAGGACTTTGCGAAACAGTATTAATCCCCATCCAAACAAAGCAATGTTAATAAACCTAAGTAAAACTACTTGGGTGATTTGCTTATGTATAAATATGTTAATAAACCGATAGGGGAAGCTCATCAAGTAGTGATAGAGGTACGACGGATCCCGTGCAACTGCTCCGTACGCGTCCGCATGAGCCGGCTGGTGAGATAAAAACGGTAGCCAGTAATGCGAATAGACTTGAATTAAGCCAAAGTGAAAGTTTTCATCAAAAGCCTGCGGGTAAGCTGCCGAGAGGGCAATCCAAATTGACTCAACAAAGAATATAACTAAGATAAGTCGGAAGAATTTATCTGATCTAAGATATTCTAAAAACCGCTCAAGAAACTTGGGCATAATATTTTAAGTATACAGTCTACCCTGATTATCTACTTAAATTTTAAGCAGCACTAATAACGACATGCTCACCATGGCTCGGATCGGATTCGCTCTTATTTATGCGAATGATAATTGTTGCCAAGATTGACGCCAAGAAAGCAAAGCCGGCGGCAATTAAATAGCCTATGCGAAAACCATGCACGTTAGCGACCGCTATTTGATGGACCGTAGGTAAGCCATGAAGATGCAGCGAGTTAAGATAGCTGGTTATACTGCTTGATAAAACACCCGTTAATAAGGCCAGTCCTAACACTCCTCCAACCTGTTGAGAAGTGTTTAAAATACCGGAGGCTAGACCAGCTTCGTGATGCGGTACTCCAGAAGTTGCGGCAATTGTAGCTGAAACGAATAATGCGCCCATACCTATACCCATCAATGTAAGCCCGGGCGCAACGTTTACCCAGAAACTGCCGGCAACCGGAATATGTGAAATCCAAAATAGGCCGGAACTAACAATGAGTGGGGCTACAACTAGGATTGGTTTATATCCTATGCGTTTAATAATTCTTGGAACATTAGTTGCGACTAAGGCGACTACTACAGGCATAACTAGAAAATCTAAACCGGTACGTATTTTTGAGTAATGCAGTATATCTTGTAGATATAGGGTCGTGAAGAAAAACACTGAGAATAATCCAGCGGACATTAATAACATAAGCGAGTTAGCACCGGATATGTTTCTAATTTTAAAAATGCTTAGAGGCATAAGAGGCTGTTTGGCTCGACTTTCGTTTATTGCAAAGAAGATTAACATCGCTATAGCGAAACCTAATATGCTTAGGATTCTTGCACTGGTCCATCCGTAAGTTGGTGCTTCAGTTAATGAGTAAACCAGCGCCATTAAGCCCAAAGTTACGCTTATTGCGCCTGGCAGATCTAAACTAACTTTCTTATTAGCCTCATTCTTATGATGGTGCAGCACTTTTAGAGAAGCTATGATTACAAAGATGCCAACAGGCAAGTTAATAAAGAAGTTCCAGCGCCAACTAAAGTATTGGGTAATTATTCCACCTAGCAATACCCCTATAGCTGCTCCACCTGCTGCCACAGCGCCCCATACGCTTAGTGCGGTGTTGCGATCATGACCTTCCTTATAAGTAACTAGGACAATCGATAATGCCGCCGGCGACATGTAGGCTGCAGCTAATCCCTGGAGAGCTCGGAAGATAATAAGCATCGTGCCGTTTTGACTTAAGCCGGTGCCTAAAGACGCTAATGTAAATATACCTATACCGATTAGAAACGTTATCCTACGGCCAAAGTAGTCAGCATTACGTCCACCCAAAAGCAGAAAACCACCAAAACCGAGTGCGTAGGCCGTAACAATCCATTGCAAGTTAGATAAAGTCAGCGAGAAAGCATGCTGAATAGTCGGCAAGGCAACATTAACAATAGAGATATCCAGCACAACCATGAACTGGGCAAGCGCTAATAGAACAAGAATAAACCAATGGCTGGTGTGTTTTTTAGGTTTACTAATAGCTGACATTATTGTTATACCCCTCTTAGCCCCAGATTTATGTTACTTTGCCCGCTCATTTATATTGACAATACTGCAACATGTCAAATTAATTGTGCTTTTAATTAGCTATGGAAAGATAGTACTGTAGTTGCCCTGTGCTACCATCGTTTGTAATCTGGTTTTCAGCCATATCGCCGTTACCTGTTACTGGATCTATAGTGCCTGAATCACCATATACAAAGATCGGGTGCTGTCCTCCGCTTACTACCAACTCAACATGTCCGCTTGAATAGTTAAAGTAAGCAACGTCGCCAGGCTTTGGTAGATAACCGCTATTGGCAGAGTGATAAGTAAACACTCCTTGGTTAACTATATTGTTAGCATTATACTCATCCCAATTGCCTATTCCCCGTTCACCGTTATTAAAAGCAAGACCGGCCTGCTTATACACATAACTAACAAAGTCGGCGCACCATTCTTCGCTTGGGTTGCCGTCGGTGTAATCATACAAAAGTGTCGGATGAAGTCTTGGATCGGTTTGCCAAGCCAGCCACTCACGCTCAGCAATACAAGCTACCCTTTCTCCTGGTTGAGTTTGATTACAGGACGGGTTAGACGTACTGATAATAGGTTGCCCGGACCAAAAACTTGGCGTCCAGGACTCACTCAATGAATCTAATTGACTGCAATTAGCAGTAACTAAAGGTAAGGCAGGATTATCTTTATTTAGACTCAAGCATTGACCATTATCTATACTGACGAATCCAACCCCCTGAGGGCTCCATTCTTGATTAGTGTTATTTGTACATGCAGCAAGCACTAATTCGTTTTTGGCTAACGCTAAACAATAATTATTGGCTGTTTTAATGCTGGTATTAGAGACGCTGAACGCCTGATTGTCTTTTCCATTGCAAAGCGTAGCATCAACCAGCGAAGTTTGTTTTGGTTTTATGTTTAAGGCGTTAAGGCAATAACCCGCTATCCCTGAACGGATTTCGGGGATAGGCGAATCAGCAACCGCCGGATTAATTCCAGCAATTGCAACTGAGGCCCAGATTAAAAATCCGGACACTAACAGCATTATTGCCCGGTGAATAAAACCTTTCTTTCTTTGCTTGGTTTGAGCTTTGGTTTTATTAGGAGTCCTTGGCAAATTGCCAACCGGACCATGATAGAGAACGTGTGAGGCCATGTTTGTTTTGCTAAACCAAACATATATATACCACAACCTTAAGCGACTTGAAAGTCTAAAGTAAAAATACCAAGTTGTATTAAAATGTAGACAGCATACAAGAAATAAAATAGAATCAAAGTTAGACAATAAAAATACAAACATATGGAAGATATTCCACAACAACCAAATCATCCAGGTGAATCAGACCATCCTATCCTAAATGAAGGTGAAATATTAAACGTCGACGATCAGGTTTCAAGCGGAGAAACCTTACCCCAAGACGCTAGCGAAAACTCATCTGCTTTAGACGAAGAACAAACTAATTACGTCACTGCGCAGGGTTCTACTGAGCAGGAAGATGAGCTACCCGCCTTACCAGTTCCAGTCGGCACAACTGCTTTCTCTACTAATAATCCAGCATCTGTAGTCGACGTCAATTCACCAGAACCAAGCGTCAATCAGCCAAGTTATGAGGGTCCGGCTGAAAACAAAGTTATTATTGACGATCCGGTTGAAGATATTAGAAATCGCATGGAAAAACGCAAAGATAACTTTGATGTACAAAAGTTCTATCTAAGCGGTAAGCAACTGGACGATGCTGAAAACCAACTTAAAGCTGATTTGGCTAATGATGAAGTTGAAATTCAAAGCATGCAGGATTACTTAAAAACCAGAGATTATAAGGATGCGAGCGGCAATGTGCATGACGCGACTACTCATGCTTTTAAAAAAGAAGAAGATGCAAACAAACCTAAAGAAGAAGAGCCTTTTTTTGAAAAGCTAAAAAATAAGAAGCTTCTTGGGGAAGATGGACTAATAGATGAATGGAAAAAAGTTATTAAGGCTGGCGACGAAGAAAGTAAGATTTTAGAATTTGACATTGAGGATGAAATCCTTGAACGATTAGAGACCGAACTTAAAGATGCTAGCGATGACCAGAAGATGCGCTTCTTTGATCGTATTCATGCACTAGCGCATAAGGACGTAAGTCCGGAAGAGGAAGCGGTTACAGCTGAGGAAAGTACTGAGCCAGTTGTTACTGATGATAATGAAGAAACCGAGCAACCTTACGAAGCAGAAGACCCCAACCAAGAAGTAGAAGTACCTAAAGAGTTGGATGCATTAGCTGAAACACAGATGGCAAAAGTAGAAGAAGAGTACCTAGAATCTGTAAAAAGATATGCCAAGGCTAAGGTTGACGCCGAAAAGATATTTGCCGGAAAGAGTGGAAAACAGGCACTAGAAGAAGCATCGAAAGATTTACAGCAAAAGTTCGATAACTGGATAAATGCCAATGCTGAATTAGTTGTATCCCTTAAAAGTAAGAATGCACGTGGTAATGCTATCTCTGATCTAACAGCTGAATTAGACTATCTACGAGAAAATCTCACCGATTTAGAGGCACAAAGAGACGCCGGGAATTCTAGTACTGAATTGGCCCAGCAAATTGAAGAGCTAAAAAAACAAGAAGCTGAAGATAACGCTTTGCTTGAAGAATATAAGAATGAAGACGGGTCTTTTAACAAAGAACTTAAAGCCGATATCGTGAAGGCCGATATTATGGAAAGGCTAATCGAGATGTCTAAAAATGTCGATGATGCCGTTCTTGAGGAAAGAGTCTCCAGGAATTCAAAGTTTGCTAAGTTTAATAATTGGGTGACTAAACATCCAAGGACTCGGTTAGGAGTCGGTTTGGCTCTAACCGGTATGGGTGTCGTGGGTGCAGCAACTTTTAACGCACCCCTAGTAGCAGTTTCTGCGCTTGGTAGAGGTTTATTAAGTGGCTTTGGTTCATATAATGTCAGCCGGGCTATTGGCGAGATGATAGGTAGAGGCAGGATGAAGCGGGCTGAGCTTACTTCTGTTACAAATTATCTTGAAGCTTCTAACAGCCAGACCTCATCTACTAGAACCAGTAAACGGGTTGGAGCGGCAGCTGCATTAATAGTCGGCTCGCTAACATCTGTACTTGGCGTGCTTAATAGTCATGCAGAGCTACATGCTGTTAAACACATTCCTAAACTAGCGAGCAATCCAACGCAACCAATTAATACACCCCTACTACAAACACCAAAACTAAGCCTCGCCCCAATCGATAATAACCAATTGCCTTGGGACTATGCTATGAATAACCTACATACCAACATATCTGATCCAAACGTATTGCATCAACTTATAGATAATAAGTTAGGTATAAAATTTGTCGGAAATAACTTAAGTGGCGGAAGCGGACGCATATTTAGCGTGCACATACCAGGCCAAGGTGTATTTACGGATAGCGGGCATATTAATGCAGCAATAGAACGTATATTAGGAAGTGAGGCGGCATAAAAATGGCTAAGCTAACAAGGGATGAATTAGTTAAAAAGCTTGAGATTGAAAGTTTAGATTTTGCTTCTCAGCAAGCTATGCTAGAAAATTTGGCCGCAGCCGTATCTTCAAGGCTCATGAATAAAATTACCGAAAAATTATCTGATGAGGACATTGATCAGCTGAATGAATTAATCGATAAAGACGACCAAGACGGAGTTGAGTGGTATATAAAGTCCAAGTTTGAACACTACGATGAAATGGCTGAGGCAACAGAAGAGGAAGTTATTAATGAGTTAGTTGAAAACTCAAGACGAGCCAATGAAGCAATTGAAAGACTCCAAAATTCGAGTAATAGTGCTCAAGCTCAAAATTAATTAAGCTTATCTGCTCTTTTATAAATTTAAGGTTATTGGACGAGCTAGACAACATCAGTTAAACTATAAGAGTTAAAACAGGTACGTATTTTGAAGAAAACTGAATTTAGCGAACCGGAAAGCGAACAGCAGACTTCTAAGAAAAGGTCTGCTCAATCTCCATTTAGTCTAAACGATCAAGTAATGACATTTATTATTGTTGGTGCTGCAGTTATAGTGGCCGTTGGCTTTATTGGCTACTATGCCTACCACAGCTCTAAACCAGGTATCCCCGCATCACGTAATCTGGGGAGTGTGACAGCCTTACCACTCTCTACAGAAAGCTCTTCAACCTCACTTGGATCGCCTACTAGTTTAAACTCAAATAATTTTAATCTCCAAAATAATCTACCGACAGGGAAGAGTACACCAAAAACAAACTCACTCCAATCTGCCGGAAGTTCTCTCAGCACGGGACAATCAATAAATACAAATCTACCTTTTTAGTATTTACTTATCTTAAGTAACTAATATATACTAGGTTGATGTCCCAATCCAAATCACTCGATGCAATTGACTCTGCCCTAGTAACTGTTATGCGGTTATCTAAACGCCCAGCATACTGGGAAGAATTTCAATCAATCGTCGGTCAATCTATTGACCGCCCTTCTATGGCCATTTTACTTATGCTGTCTGATCAGCCACTTCGATTTCAAGAAGTAGTACAGCGTCTGGGAGTTGAAGCTCCTTCAATCAGTCGTAAAGTACATGAGCTTGAACTAGCTGGCCTAATAATGCGCACGCCTACCGACGATCGTAGGGTCCACTTATTGTCACTTACCGCTAAGGGAAATAATTTAGCTAAGGACATAGCCAGTGCCCGTAGACAAATGCTTAAACTTATTCTCAACGATTGGGATGATGATGAGCAAATACGCTTTAGCGAGTTAATTACCCTTTTAGCAGACGGCATGTCTAACCGATACGGAAATAAAATAATTAGGAAAGAGCAATAATGGATGCTTCATTAACAAAACCGTCTAGCAAAATAAATAGTGCGGACTCTGGGCATAGAGATAAAACCCATGCTGAGATATTAGTTATTATTTCAGCCTTAATGCTAGCGATGCTTCTGGCTGCGCTTGATCAATCGGTTGTCGCTACTGCCCTACCGCAAATTGCAAGTGATCTGCACGGCCTAAACAAACTGTCCTGGGCCGCAACTGCCTACCTATTAACTAGTGCAATTTCTACTCCTTTATATGGGAAGATTGGTGATTTATTCGGACGTAAGAAGATCTTTCAGTTTGCAATAGTTATTTTCTTAATTGGATCGGCTTTATGCGGATTATCTAAGACTATGAACCAGTTAGTGTTCTTTCGCGCCCTGCAAGGGATTGGCGCTGGTGGTTTAATATCTCTGGCCTTAGCAATTATTGGTGA
>JAJYJU010000029.1 GCA_021789195.1 bacterium
AAGTAACCCCTTCTCCGCCAATAATCTTTAAGGCTGCCCGTTGTTCGTCTCTCCGCATCTTAATGAGCTGCTGCGGTGTAATGCTCCTGTCTTCACTACCCTTGCTGCCATCAGTTAGGATTAGGTAGTGAATCTTTGCCCCGTTAAGTGCAAATTTGTTCATTGTTGCGGCAGCACCAAAATCTAAATCGTCCGGATGAGCTGCTACACCTAATACAACCTTTGGCTCTAATGTTGCGAATGTCTGTTTGTTCATAGCTATAGTTTAAATATAAAGGCGTAAATTTTAAAAATTAAGTTAACCGCTTTTTTGACCAAAGGCTACCCGTTTAATGATGGTATCCTCCATATTAGCCATAATTGCCGGGACTAAGGTAAATTCTCCATAGCGGTCGTTTACTTTGTCGGCAGCTCTGGCCAGGGCCCGGTTGTCACCGCTTTGATTATCGAAAAGTCCAATCTGGTATGGGGTAATCGGGCTCAGGTCATATACGGTTACGCCAATATTGGTTGCTGGCGCCGGTATATCTACAGACTCTAATAAATGATTGGCGGCTCTATATATGTCTGATGTAGCGTACATGGAAGAAGCTGTTTTTTGTCGCTTAGAAAAATAGGTTCGATTAGAAAAGGCCAGCCAAAAAGCAATGCCGTTAGCTGAATAGCCGTCTTGGCGCAATCTTCGTCCTGCTTTTTCACATAGCTTCATAAGCAATCTAGCTATTTCCTGCTTGTCGGCTGTCTTATGTCCCATGGCGTACTGCTGGCCAAAGCTCTTGCGACTGAAGTCTTCGCTGTCCACTTCGTGTCCGCGCAAACGCAAATACCAGTAAAAGCCGTTAATACTATGAAAGACCTGATGCTTAAGTTTGGGCATTGTAGCGTCTAGGAATTCAAGCGGGGTATATATGCCGGCCAAGTTTAGTCTAGCCTTGTAGCGGTGATTAATTCCAGGCAAGTCCACTAAATCAAGCTTTGAGTAAACTTGTCTTAAATTATCTGAGTTAATAACATCTAGGCCGTCCGGCTTATTCAGTCCGGCGGCTAGTTTGGCTAGAAAACGGTTCGGGCCGATACCGACGTTAATAGTGACGTATTCGCCCAAAGCTTCTTTTACGTCCTGCTTAATCTTATGCCCAATGTCTTCAAGTAGGAGTCCGTTTCTTATGACCGGCGAGCCTACAAAGTCAATTACGAATTCATCTACGCTTTTAGGCGTAATTGAGCTGGTGTATTTAAGCAGTACTTTTTTAAAACGGGCGTGGGCATCAAAGTATTTATCCGGATCAGGTGTTAGAACGACTATGCCCGGACAGAGTAGTTTAGCTTCGCGTACTGGTGTCCCTACTTTAACTCCCTTAGCTTTAGCATCATAACTGGCTGCTAGAATGATGCCGTTCGGCGTGTCATAGGCTGCTACACCGACCGGACGGTTTCTAAGTAACGGATTAGCCTGCTGCTCAATGATGGCAAAGCAGGAGTTTAAATCGACGTGCATAATAAGGGGTCGATTGTAATTAAGGCCGACCTTAGCAGACATAAGTTTGTACCTAAGCCGGCTGGCCGTCACTGACAGCATCTAGCTTCCAGTGCAGATTGGCAGTGTTAAAGTCTAACCTGAACCAGGTGGCTTTGCCTTCATCGACTAGTTCAAATATATGATGCAGAGCGGCTCCCTGGCGCACGCTGTGGTGATAGCCAATTTGCCCTACTTTATAATCTCGGTTACCCCAGCGAATTATATGTGGCAAGGCTTGGCGCTTGGGGGCGCTGTAGATCATAACTACGCTTACTTCTTGCCCGATTGGTTCGCGCATAATAGTTACCTTACGTCCTTTACTGTTCCAGATTGGAACTTAAGATTATTAAAAACAAATAGAATAACTGCCTAAAAAGATTAAAAAAGGCCGGATTAGGTCAAAAATACGTTCCCTAGTTCCTTATGACCTAATTAAGGATAAAAGGCTTATTGTTTAGAGTGAGCTGTTTTAAACAGATCACGGCTTGAAAACTTTATGTTAAATAAAGATAATTATAAAAGGATCAAGCAGGGACCGTAGTATGCTTGCCTGAGAATAAGTATACTCCGCTTCTAGCGCCACTTAAACAGGTAAAAAATAGAACAAAATGCCCCCTGATATGAAACAAACTAACGAGGTCATTGAGTCGCCAAAATCTAAGCGCGGTCTTAAAATAGGCCTAATCTCCCTACTCTGCCTCATTCTATTGAGTGGTGCAATCTATGGAATCAAGCTGGCACTAGACTCTAAAGCCAAACAACAAAATGCTTCGTTGGCATCGTCCTCTAGCTTCGCTCCTGTAGTTGTGCCGGTACTGGCTATACCGACTACTCCGCCCAGCCCAAGCGTAAACATGCTGTTTGATCAGTATGGCTTTGAACCTAATGAATTCGTAGTGCCAGTCGGGGTAAAGATTAACGTTAGTAACGGAACGGATAAACCGCTGAATTTTAAGCCTCTACCGGCAGCGATTGGCAACTTGCCAGGTTTGGACTTAGGCACAATTGAGCCAGGAGACACTAAATCATTCGTAGTTAGTTCAGTTGGTAGTTGGCAGTTTGAAGCAAACGATAGTCCGGCACTAAGAGGCGATATTAGCGGGGTTAATCAGCCGTTAAGCAGTTGGAGCGGACTTAGCTCTAAGTCGATGCCAACATATAATCCAACGACTAAAAGTCTGCTTATTAACTACACCAACTTTGGTTTTGTGCCCAATATTATTACAGTACCAGTTGGTACTAAGGTGACGGTCTTAAATTCAACCGATGAAGGAAGTATGCAATTTGCAGCTTTAAATAACGACCCTAGTTTTAATATAGGGATTATTAATCTACACCAAAGCGCTTCCTTTACGCTAGTAAAGGCTGGAACCTGGCAATATGAAAACACTTGGGAAACAACTGACATCGGACAGATAACAGCTGAATAATATATAAAGGAAATATCTTTAAGCTTTTTCTTACGGAAGGCAGGTATGGTTGAGCTGAAATGAAAATTGCTAAGTATTTAAAACAGGTTTTAGCAGTAGTTATCGTACTGGCAATTGGTGTCGGTAGCGGAGCCTATGGAGCTTACTTGTATCATCACAAACACCCTTTCGGCACGACTGTTATTAAGACATTGTCTTCAGTACCCAAAATTGTTGAAGCCAGCAGCACCGGTTTGACTATTCCAAGTTTAGTAAAACAATATAATCCTGCGGTGGTTTCTATTACGACTCAGGGTACGGTATATGGTTTCTTTGGTGGCCCGATTACACAATCCGGTGCCGGTAGTGGCATGATCCTAACTTCAACTGGCTACATTCTAACTAATTACCATGTGGTTCCAAGCGGAACAACCAGTTTGACTGTTACTCTTAGTGATCAGACAACCTATAGCGGTACTATAGTTGCTACTGACCCAAATAATGATCTAGCGCTAGTAAAGATTAATGCAACCGGTCTAAGTACAGTAAATCTTGGTAATTCTGACACGATTAATGTTGGCGACAGTGTCATTGCCATCGGCAATGCTTTAGGTCAATTCTTAAACACTGTCACAAACGGCATTATCTCTGCAACCGGTCGTACCGTAACCGCAAGTGATAGCCAAACCGGCAGCAACGAAACACTAAACAATCTGTTTCAAACTGATGCGGCTATTAACCCCGGTAATTCTGGCGGTCCGTTAATATCTACTGATAGTGGCAAAGTAATTGGTATAGATACTGCTACTAGCGGTCAGGGGCAAAATCTAAGCTTCGCCATACCAATAAATGTGGCAAAAAGCTTTATTGCTCCCTACGTAGGTAATCTTTAAGCTTCTTTTTCGGTGCGCTGACCAAAAGCGTGGTGCGTAAATCGCTTTAGCATGCCCTGGAAGGCTGTTTGACCAAAGCCGAACAGTAGAGCAAATAGATCAAATGCGACTGTATTACGGTCAAATTTATTGCTGACAGTTACGGCGTTAATGAACACTACGATTAATAGGTAGCTAATCAAGCCGTAAAGAGTTCCCAGCATGCCGCTGAACATGTGCCAAAGGCTGAAAGGACCATTCCCATCATTCTTGACTATGATTGCGTACAGGCTGACTAGTAGTCCGCCTAGTGCGCCGAACCATAGCACGCTAAGTGGCATACCATGGAAGGGGTACATAATGTAACTTGGCAGGCTCTTAGCAAAAACATTTCTAAATATCGGTGCCAAGATAAGCACGACGATATAAAAAAACGGCCATACTAGGACCGCTGGGTTAAGGTTTGTATTATTATTTGTTGTGGCCATATAATTTACCCTCTTATTCTCCCACCACTTAATAAAGCCATTATCACCCCACTATTCATAATCTGTCAATGGTTTAAGTTTGGCTAATCTGTCTGTTCTGGCTTATTAGTTATTTTCTTTTTTTCTGGAAACACCCAGTATTTGTACCAGTACCAGCTCCAAACTGTGAAAAATGCACTAGATATAAAGAAGCCTATATAAGGTGAAATGCCAATTGCCTTTAATCCGTAAATCATCAGATAATCCATAACAAAACCAATACTTTCAATAAAGACATATCTCCCGGCATGTTGCATTTCGCTTAAATGAATTTGATCAGAGAATGCCCATAAGCGTTGGACTATATAATTTGAGCTCCATCCGATTGCATCGGCTAAAATTTTAGCTGGTAGCCATCCCCACCGAAATAAACTGTAGCCCACTGCAAATACAGCGTAACCAATCCAAAAATATATGCCGCCTCCGACTATATATTTCATGAATCGCTTAATTTCTTTACGACTAAGCAAAGATTTTATAAATGACATTTCATATACTATAGCCTAATTAAATACTGGACGAATCAGTAAAAACATATTACGGTTAATGTATAGCCATAACTTAGGAGGTTAAATCCTTATGAGTAACCGTAGTTCGGGTGGTGATATCGACTTTAACAGTTCAATGCGATGGGCGGGTAGCAGGATTGCATCTGCTCTAATATTAATTTTAATTGTTCTCGGTGGCGTGTCTTATGGAATATACAGTATTATAAAGCCGGCCAATTCCAGTGCGCCGTTAACCAAAACTAATCAAACAGCTAATCAGCCATCTAAAACAACCGAATCGAATAATAGCAATAGCTCAACCTCAACCAATGTCCAATCAGCGCAAACTCCTGCACCAACCGAGCTTACTAACACCGGTCCTGGCAATGATGCGCTAATTGCGTTTATCTCTGTCGCTGCATTTTCAACTAGCTTGCACTATGCCTGGCGCAAATTTTCTCTTTTCAAGCAGTAGTTGTTTGTTAATTGGCATAACCCAAGTTTAAGACGTGAACCACTTGTCTATAACTACTGTTTGATTCCTTCGTAACTAAGTACATATTTCTAACTATTGCAGTTTTACTTAATTGTCGTTGGCCGGACTGATCAGTAATATGTGGTTTAAAATCTTTACCGACGTGTGCATCCTGGATCAATGTTGCGCCGCAGTCATTAATAGACTTAAGTAATTTTTGGTGCAGATTAGTTAATGCCGTTGTTGGCTTAATCAAAGTTACGCTTAATAACTGTGGTCCAAGCGCGGATTTATTAACTGGTTCTATTCTAAGTGGATTTGAATCTGTCGCAATAAGTCCAAAATTGGTTAAAAAGCGTGGCAAGCATTCGCCACTAATTTGGAACCATGGCATAAGTGTAAGGTGCAATGGCCAATCAATAAAACTCTGACTAAGCTTGATATCATCGAGTATTAAGCAAGCTGTTAAGACCATGACACGGCCAAGGTTATGGGTTTTTGGCTAAGAAGAGTTTTAATTATTTTTGATGTATTGAGTGGCTTAACGTCTGTCCACTTAGCCATAAATACCTCCCTAGGTTGTTAATGCCTTTATTAAGAGTTTTGTTTTTATAATAGGCGTTTTAATATAGCGTGCTGTTAGCATGCTTACTGTAAAACCACTTTAACGATTAAGGTATAACTACTTTATTGTTCTTAAGTTGAGTATTGATATCTTTAAGGTTTGAGTTAATTTTATCTACCTGAGTATTCAGCTTTGAGCTAAAGGTGTTTACCTTGTTGCTAAGCGTCTTTGTCTCGTGAGCAATTTTGATACCCCCGTAAACCATGATAAATAACATAGAAGCTAGAATTAAAACTCCCATAGTTTGCAAAATAGATAAATAAATATTGCGTGGACGAATGACAATCTTCTGATTTTCCGAATCTTTCTGCATAGTAAGCTAACCTTTAATTATCCTATCCATTAAATCTTCCGCCTGTCTGTACAGACTAGGGCGCTTTGCCTTCTCCCTTACAATTGACTTATGAAGCTTATGTATGGCAGTAGGCTGTTTGACCTCTTCAAGCTCAGAGATTAGTTTCCTAAACTGAACATCTAAGTCTTCAAGCTCTTCATCGGTCATTTCCTCTAGTCCAATAAAAGAGTTTCTAGCGCGCTGGTCAGCTGCTATCAGCTCATTTAATTTGAGCTGGATTGCCTTACTGTCTCTGGCTTGGTGACTCTGCAAAGAAAAAACCATTAAAAAGATAATTACATCGGTAATAGTTGCAATTGCTACCAGCCAAGTATTTGAATAGTGAAAGAATGGTCCGCTTACGAGCCAAACTAACACGCCAATAGTTGCCAGGAAGAAAGCGAATGGCGATGAGCTCGATCGCGATACCCATTGAGATAATCTGTCTATGACTTTGCGCATTTGTTTTAAATTAATTCAAGCAACATTATAACTTGATTTAGGCTATCTTGGATATAGCTAATAATGCTATTTAGCTTGAAGAAGCTTCGTGGTTTTCTCTATATTCTTCTAAATCTAAAACAGGAGCGCACTCCGTGTTTAAAAGTCTAAGCCCAGTTTTTGGTTGTCGGAACTGGCTAATATTTGCATAGGCTGCTTGAGGAATTCTGTTATAGATGTCGTCTAAAGTTATGATGTCAGACTGTTCTAAAAGTTCACCAACCTCAGCATTCCAGGGGACGACATTATGTTCGGTAAGTATCAGCTTGCCAGAGTATCTAGGCAGTATTGTGTGCACTATTAAATTGGACTGTCTTTCTGCCTGTAGTTGTGACGGCGACGTAATACCCAATATAGCTGCTAGTTCTAACTTTTTGCTTGCCCCTCTACCCTGATCGTAAAATGTGGCTCCGACATCTGTAAAATCTTTAAATGCTTTAATATATATGCCGTTTTTTTCTGCATCTTCAACAGACGCTCTTACCCGGAGCGAGAAAGCTGAAACAAAACTTTTGAAATCGGGTGCAACCATAAAGTGTCAGTATATGCAATAAAGCCTAGAAAATGCAAGTTTCTGTGATATGTAACACTTATTTTTTTACTTCTTGAGCGAGTAAATATAAGCATCCTTAAGATAGAAGCTCGTTTCTGATTCAGCTAAGGACAATATAAACTCGGCAATGTCTTTTGGGCTCATGGCGGTGTTGTCTTCGCCATGAGTGGCCATTTTGTCCGGATAGAGATTGGTAATCTGGTACTGTTCAGGAGGATATTGTTGTTGCAGCGAGTTAAAGAAGTGAGCGGCGGCAGTTTTAGCGGCTCCGTATGCTCCGTTGTCTTTAAGTGGCTTCATGGCCGAAGCAGATATCATGTTGAACAACCTCGCCTTGTTAAAATTGGCGATTAAGCCACGGCTCATATACACCCCGGTTAGATAGATACTGTTAATTTGCTTAATGTAGTCTTCGGGTTGTAATTCAAGCAGTCCACCGCCAATATATCCACCAGCATTGTTTATTAAACTGACTGTCTGCTCGCCTATTTCATCTTTTAGTTGACGCCAAAAATTGATTGTAGCATCTGGATTTGAGCTGTCGAGCTCAACGTAGCGCACGCCCTGATCCATATTCTCAGGTCGAGGCTTTAGGCCCGTGCCAATAACTTTCCAACCGTTTGAAGCAAATGTATTAGCAAGCACTAGACCTAAGCCTTGACCGCTGCCGGTAACAACAACCGTTTTGTCCATATGATTAGAAGAAGTGCTTTCCGTAGTAATACCAGAAGTGCTTAATGATTGCGACGGCTAAAACTAGTATCCATAGAATTAAGATGTCCAGATGGTGCTTACGGATTAATTTGTACCAGCGGTTATCGGGGAATCTCTTATCAATCAAGCCGCGGTCGGCATTGTATAGCGTGGTGTACCAGAACAGCGTGGTTGTTGCCACATCTATGGTTAAACAAAACGGGCATAAGGCATGAATACTGTATATGCTTTTAAGTAGCATGGCATAAGCGGCTGCCAGTCCGAGCGTAGCAACAGTTTGGAAGCTTAACCAGAACCATTTCTTAAATTTGGCGTTGGCAAGTAAGCTTACACCCAAAGTCACAACTACTGAGAATGCGGCTACTCCATAAAAAGGATATGGCAAGCCAAATATACTGTCGCCTTTATAACTGATTACATTGCCGCAACTTACGATTGGATTTATGTTGCACGACGGAACGTAATTAGGGTTCGCATTAATTGCAAGTGTGTCATGTGTCAGGATTAATGATGAGGTAAGACCAATAATGCCGATAACGACCATTATCCAGGGGAATACTTTTTCTAGTGTCCAGTTTAGCTT
>JAJYJU010000030.1 GCA_021789195.1 bacterium
TCATATTGGGATGTATAAATTGGAGCATCTGGGTACATGCGATGTAGTTCATATACCACTCGCTCAGCGCCGCCTGTACCAAGCAGCCAATCGCAGACAATTGCAACTTTATTCTTACCCGGCATAAGTTACTATTCTACTCCCTTATGGCCAAGCACAACCTTAATGGTTTTAAGCAGAATTACCAGATCCCCCCAAAGACTCCAGTTTTGGACATAATAAAGATCGAGCTGGCGTCTCTCATCGAAAGATATATCTCTTCTGCCGGATACGACTGCCAAACCAGTTAGTCCTGATCTGACACTTAAGATCGCGTAACGTTTGGCGTATTGCTCTAGTTCGTTTGGCACCAATGCACGGGGTCCAACTATGCTGATGTCTCCCTTCAGCACGTTTATTAATTGAGGCAGTTCATCAATTGAGTATTTCCTTAGAAAGCGCCCGATTTTAGATATCCTAGGATCGTTATCTATTCGATCCCCGTTTTTTCTGTATTCTTTAATTAATTCTGGCTTACCCATTTTGGCAAAGGCCTCTTCTGGCAGCAGGCCATTAAATTCCATCTTATTACACCTAAATTTATAAACATTAAACTTTTGGTCAAAACGTGTTAGGCGAATTTGACGGAAAAATACCGGTCCTGGGTCAAAAATCTTTATTGCTATTGCTGCAAGGAGCATTATTGGCGAGGTAATAACTAAAGCTATGATACTTATAACTATATCTATGGTGCGTTTTGCAATTCTGCCCCAACCAATTAAAGCAGTCTGATTTACATCTATAACCGGTACGCCACGGAAAATCTCTACTTCTAACTTACCGACAAATAACTCGCTGTTCCCAGGTACGAACCTATATGCGATATGGTGCTCTTGAGCATAAGTTAAGACCTGACTGTTCTTAGCTTCATCGCTATATAGTTCTGTTTGAATAATGGTGTGCAGGGATGATCCAAGCTTTCGCATTGCCTGATTGAAATCTGAAAACAAAGCGTATGGAGCGCTGGTTCGAAGCGGATGTTTTACTCCTCCAACCACACCTAAAACCCTGTATCCACTGACTTCCAAAGGAGAGAGCATCTTAATTAACTCTCTAGTTAATTTAGTGTCTCCGACTAAAAGTACATTATTAATGCCTTTGTTGTATCGAAACAGCATGCGTCTTATTAGGCGCAATACGTTTCTAAAGATAATTATCATTGCCAAGGCTAAAATGTAGCCATAAAGAATAACTAGTCTGGCCGGGAAGATCGGGATATTAAAAACATAACCATAGCTAATAATGAATAGAATTCCAATGAATACCCCAACGAACAATAACCCAGTTTCTTTAAAGCGTTGTTCATAGATTCGGCGAGAGTAAAGCCCAAGCAGACCGAAAAACAGAATAAAGAAAGGTAATAATGCTAGAAAAGTTTCAAGATAATTAATTGCATGTATAGGGGTAGTTATGCGTGCGTGACTAACGCTAACTCGCAGTATATATGCAATAGAGAAAGCGCCAACCAATGCTAAAAAGTCGCCCACAATTAAGAAGACGGTGTAAATAAGCGAGGTATTGTTCTTCATTCTTTAGTTATCAATCGTTACTGGTTCTTGCGAAACACGAAAATGCAACCAGTTGTATCTATAAGAATACCCGCTATAGGGTTAGTTTGTACAGCTAGTAAGCTGAAATTAATAGCTCATAGAATCAATTACATGCTTGGCTAATTTGTAATCAGCATTATTCTCTATTTGGCTAAAGGATAAATTACTAGAAGTATTGCTTCCATTAGGACCGTTGTAGTCTATAAGAACAATTATGCTTGAAGATTGGTATTGTGCTGTTGGCTGAGCTATGTTTTTAGTTAAGAAGAAATCGGTAGTATTTGCAGTCGAGCTATTTTTAGACAAAAGAACTCTTTGGATGGTTGAACTAGCAGGCGTACAGCTTGGAGGCGCAGTATTTATGTTTGCAAAACCGACAAGGTCTAGATACGCGCTCTGCCCGTCAAACGTTACTTGATCTGCCTTTTGCACACAGTTACCGTCATAGTTTTGAATTGAAGATATGCCATGCCCGGCGCCAATTAAGATTTCAAAGCTACTATCTGTTTTGCTTGTAAATTTAACCCCATCATCGGTGTTGGTTGTTAAATTATTCTCAACGGACCATGAACTTGGGTAACGAAATGATAGCTTCTCTTTAGGTAAAGTAAACGAATTCCACCCTGCATAAAGGTTAATCGATGTAGATGTTGAAGGTTTAGTGCTCGATGCAGTTGTTGTACTACTAGTTGTGGTTTGTTTTGAGCTATGAGTATGCCAGACGTAGTATCCACCAAAGGCCACTATTACCAAAATGAGTAAAATAAGAAGCCATTCTATAAGAGTAAAGCCTTTTTGATTGAAATTTATATTGCGAATATTATTTAAATTAGAGTTGCTAATTTATTATAATACTTTTTGCAATGGTATCTACCTCACTTTGGTAGCCAAGGTAATTATTGTTAGTGGTAAAGCTGTAATGATTGCCGCTGAATAGGTCACTGTATACTAGTACGCCTATATCACCTTTTGTAATAGCGTAATATAACCATATCTCACTAGAGCTTGGGTCAGGATGAGCTACATCGCTAAATGCCGGATTACCATTAATTGTTAAGTTACTAGTAGTGCCACTGTATCCTGTATTCCCGGTCTGTTGAAAGAAGTCTGTTGCACCAGTGCCGTTTGCAATAGGGAATACTGCAATGTTTGCATAAAACTGATCTGGATTAACATATCCCTCACTTTTAAGAACAAGGAGTGCTGCAGATGTGCATTTCGGCAAGTTGGATGTGACCGATTCGCCACAAAATGTACTATGTGGAGATTTTACTACCTCCCAATCTGATGGGAGAGTAAAGCTTACCTGATTATTATCTAGGTAGTATTTTGGGGTGGTTGTTGTCGAGCCGGTAGTAGATTTATTTGAAGAGTTGGTTACGGTAGTCGAAGCGGTGTTAGCAATCGTAGTTTTGTGGGTGTTTTTGTATGCTAGCCAACCCACTACTCCTATTAGCACAACAATAACTATTACTAAAATAACTTCAACAGCACTAAAACCATCTTGATTAGTAGATTGTTTATTCATGCTTTAAATATAAGATATTTAATTATTTACAACAAGCAAACAAAGTAAATTAACTTAAGTAATTCTTGATTAGTATAATTAACTAATAGTGAAATTATTAAAAGATAAATTTAACGGCTCTCTTTCGGTTGTTTTATACATAATTGCTGTAGTTGTACTTCTTTTGCCGTTCCATGCGTTCCTGAGCGTTTGGACAGCTTCAATCTTTGGGCACTATACAATTATCCGTCTTTGGAAAGAGGGGCTGGTTTTTATAGCAGCTATAATCGCTATCTCATGGCTAATTACAGATAAAAAGGTTAGACAACAGGTTTTAAGCAGTAAACTTGCTTGGCTTATTTTGGCCTATGTAGCCTTGGATTTAATTCTGGCTGTCTTTGCATATAAAGGAAAGCATGTCAGCGGTAAGGCTCTTGCCTACGGCTTACTAATAGATTTACGTTTCTTGGGTATGTTTGTTATTGCCTGGGCGGCGGCTGTTAAGTCTACTGTCTTAAATAAGGATTGGCAGAAGTTAATACTTTGGCCGGCAGTAATAGTTATTTTGTTCGGTTTGCTTCAAATGAGTATTTTGCCAGCTAACTTTTTGTCACATTTTGGCTATGGGCCAAAAACCATCATGCCGTATGAAACAATTAACAATAATCCAAACTATGTGCGCATACTGTCTACCTTAAGAGGAGCCGACCCATTAGGAGCCTACCTTATTCTGCCAATCAGTGCTCTAGCAGTCCTATTAATAGCTAGATTTAAGGCTAAAAGGGCAGACTATTTGCGGCTACTACTTCTACTAGGCGCAGTAGTTGTCTTGTATGGAAGTTATTCAAGAGCGGCTTGGATTGGAGCTGTACTAGCGGTTGCGGTTGTAGCCGGTTCTTTAATAAGAAAAGAATGGATACTTAAATACCGCAACTATCTTATAGCCAGTGTGATTACTTTGTCGGTCATTATAGTTGCAGGGGTAGTGCTATTGGCTTCCAGCCATAGCTTTCAAAACATCATCTATCATACACAGAGCGGATCGAGCGCATCAGTAAGTTCAAATCAGGCTCATCTAACAGCACTAAAGGATGGCATAAGTACGGTTGTGCATCATCCATTTGGAACAGGACCCGGATCATCCGGTCCGGCGAGTGTATATAACCACTACAGACCAGCTAGTATTGCCGAGAACTACTTCTTAACCGTAGGCGAGGAGTCCGGCTGGCTTGGTATGGGCCTATTTATCGCTATTAATAGCTATGTTGCCGTATTGCTTTGGCAGCGTCGTAAATCGCCGTTTGCTCTAACGCTACTCGCTTCTTTTATTGGTATTACATTTGTTAATCTTCTAAGCATTGGCTGGAGCGACGACACATTGTCATATATCTGGTGGGGATTAGCTGGACTTTGCATTGCGACTGAACCAGACGTTAGTAAAGAGAAGGTGTAATGTATGCAGGAAAACCCTAAACCAATCAGGCCGACCAAGAAACAGAAAGAATTGCTTAACTTTATTGCTGCCTTCATAGCTGAACATGGTTATAGTCCAAGCTATCGAGAGATTATGAGCGGGGTTGGATATACTTCGGTCGCAACCGTAGCCTTGCATGTGAGTAGTTTAATAAAGAGGGGTCAATTGCAAAAACGTGATCACTCAGCCCGGTCTTTAGAAGTGGTTGGGGGCACATCAGATAAACCACTACTCACTAATGAGGTTAAGCCGAACGAAGAAAAATGGCTGATTGAAAAGATTGAGCACAGCTTTAAAGATGCTGAGCAAGCCGCTATTCCAAATGAAATGGAAGTAGACAATTTAGTTGTCCTAGTAGGCGCTCTCAAGATATTAGGACTTGAAGGTGCTAGCCAAAGTTTTGCTACAAGACTTAGAGAGTTAAAAGCTAAACTAGACAAAACACAACAATAAAGCAGTGTCTTTATTTTTGGTTTTGGACTAAACTTAAACTACTTTAACAAGATAAATACCGGAAGCAGGTGAGAATCCTGAGCTGTGCCGCAACTGTAAGCTAAGCAAATTAGTAAGCCAGACACGGTAAATGTTAGTTATTATCTCTCGAGCAAGAGTCTAGCCTTCGCCGTCATTATTCGGCCTTAGCCCTCCTGCTCAATAAAGAGATAGAGAGGGTATTTTTGTGACTTTCGAGACAGTTAAAGACCTTAAGCTAGAAACAGACCAACAAACTTGGTTGGGTTTAGCTGAGCCGGTTAGTGAGCTTATTCCCAATTACGAAATTGAAGATCAGACTGCTAGATTTGCCGGCTCGGTTTTAGTTGAGAAAGTTGTTGAAGTTGAAAAAAGCCCTAGCCCGTCCATAAATTCATTAATGGATGCTATTAAATTAGCTGCTACAGGTGACGAGGAAGCTCTAATGATAGTTAGGAAAAATGTTGCTACGGATATGATGGAGCGTACTATTAAGTCCGGCTTCATTTTAAGTAGCTTAATGGATATTAATGAAGACGGTCAGTTGTCTCAACACGGCCAATCATATAGGAGTATTCAAGCTAACAGTTTGCGTTATGTAACGCAAAATCCGGTTATGAAGCAAAGAACCTGGGCCGAAACAAATAACTGTTTTAGACTTGAGCAACTTACTAAAGATGGCTTACTTAACGAGTATAGTTTTGTGGTTTTCTCTTTAGCAGAAAAAGATATGCCTGAACACTTTTTTGTAGATACGCAGACACTCACAATTCAGGTCAGCCGGAAAGTAGGTGACAAACTATATACCGAGAGTGCTTTTGTTGCCGGTAAAGACCGTTCGGGAGAAGAACATGACCGAGTAACCGTGGATAAGATAATTGGACTATTTAAGCAGTCTAGCAGTAGAGGTAAGGATGCTTTGGATCCTATTACAAATGCTGAACGGCTTAACCATCCGTGGCTAATACACAATAGCCTGATTCCAAACGGCGCGGTAGATTTAGTAAAGCTGTACGATGACTTTAACGGCGGCACATTTTATGGTCAAGATGAACCAAGACAGGAATATCTTGAGCATAAAGAAGAATGTGAGCGGCGTGAAGCTAAGTATGAAGAGTATTGTTCGATTATAGCCGGACATTTAATCAACGAAGCCAAACTTCTTAATACTCCCTATGCTGCGAGCGCTAGATTGGATCAGCTTTCCAGAGAGTATAGCCTTAAGCTGGCCCTAACAGATGAACAGATAGATCCAAGAGTGTTCGGGCAGAAGTCGGCTGAATACATTAGCATGGCGCGATCAGCTGTATGGCTCGGTAAAGAGGAAGCAGCTAATTTTGCTTTGGCTCTGGCATATGCTCATGAAACATCGGTTTCATGCGCAGGCGGAATTAACGGTAGAGGTGAGTATAGTAAGAGAGAAGATGAAGAGGACGAGTATGGTTCCTTGGTTTTTGACTGTCCTTCTTGTGGCTTTCCAAATGTAAGAGATAGACACAAGCTATTAGATAAGTGTATGTATTGCAGTGAAAGCGTAAAGTGTGGTTAGTTCAAAGCTTTTGGATATAAAATAGAGCTATGATTAAGCAGCGAATCGGTATTTATAGCGGCACATTCAACCCGGTTCATGCTGGACATATTAGTTTTGCTCTTGCCGCCATGAAAGAAGCGAAGTTAGATAGAGTCTACCTAATGCCTGAGCGTCACCGTAAGACTAAAAGCGATGTTGCGCATTATGCTCACCGCGTTGCTATGATCAGGCAAGCTATTAAACCGCATCCTAAACTAGGCTTAATAGATAGTAGCGATATATCTTTTA
The DNA here is from genome assembly GCA_021789195.1 of bacterium. GTDB lineage: Bacteria > Patescibacteriota > Saccharimonadia > Saccharimonadales > UBA4665 > JAJZWH01. The sequence goes on from JAJYJU010000030.1 coordinate 6,861, forward strand.
GTGTTGCTAAAACCCTGCCTAAACTTAAGAGCCAGTTTAAAAGAAGTAGACTAGTATTTTTAATGGGCTCAGACACTTTAGCTGGTCTTAGTGAATGGCCGATGGTGGAATCGATGCTAAAAAGTTGTGATCTGTTAGTCAGCGTTCGAGAAGGCGATGCAAATAGGATTGAAGGCTACTTAAAAGCTTTGCCTCATCAACCCAAGAAGCTATACCTTATAGACAGTCTTAGGCCATCGGTGTCTTCAACTAAAATACGGGAAGCCCTAATGCTAGATATTGAAGCCGAAGGCATATTACCGAGCGTTCGTCGCTACAGCAACCAAAATTGGTTGTATATTTCACTTAGCTAATTTATTTATTCAGTCATATTTTTAACCCCTGTCTAAGAAGTAAGCATAAGGCTATTAATAAGGTTATCCGAACACACAAATTAACTCCTTGACAAAGGTGTTTTTAGTTAGCTACAATCGGCTTAATCTTAAATTGAGCATAGGCTTAAAAGATAAAAACAAAACATATTACAAAAAATAAACCTCACGTTCGCTTAAAAGGATAAAACCAGGCGAACAGATGGATCGAGAAAGGATAAAAACAAATGTCGATCACAGTCAAAACAAACAATCCAGGTGCACAGACGATTGAAGTGCGAGTTCGTCGTCCGTCTTGGCAGGAATTTATAGTTTACTAGACTACTTCTTAGTCTGAGTAGTGCTACCACTACTGGTGCTTGATACTTTGCCGTTGTTAGCCACAGCGGCATTTATTAACTGTTCAAAGTCGCTAACCTTAGCGGCTACTTGAATTTGCTTTCCGTCTAAGAAGAAAGTGGGGGTTCCTTGGATGTTAGCGTTGTTGCCGAGGTTAATATCCGCCTCAATCATGTTGTTTACGGTGTTTGAGTTGTAATAGCTCATAAACTTCGTAACATTTAAGCCAAGTTGCTGAGCGTAATTTTGGAAATAAGGGATTGGATTAGACGAAGTACTCCATTGCTGCCAGTTTGAATAGTTGTACAGTGCGTCATGCATCTCCCAGAACTTACCCATCATTCCGGCGGCTTGAGCGGCCCTGGCTCCGGCAAAAGCGTTAGGGTGAATGTTGGTCAAGGGGAAGTTAATAAACTGAAAGGTAATGTTATTAAATTCATCACTTACTACCTGTTTAACGACTGATGCATACTCTTCGCAGTACGGGCATTCATAATCGCCGTACTCAACTAGTTTTACCTTAGCTTTACCTAATCCTTCAACGTTATGGCTTGGGCTACCTGAAGATGTGCCACTTGAGTTATTGTTGGTAATAAAGAAGACGGCGCTGAATATAACAACTATACCGCCGACTAAAATCCAGAAGTTCTTATTCACTTCAAGCTCCCTTTGCTAATACTAGTACTTAAGTATAGCAAAATTAATGCTTTAAAAAGTGTTAAGATTTAAGATATGACTTTACTTATTATTGTTGCAGCCTGTTTATTGCTGGCTTACGTTAGCTTGGAACTCAAAAAAGCCTACTTTGCTTTACCAACCTATGAGCTAAAGCGTCGTGCAGCTGCGGGTGACCAGTTCTCAAGAAGAATTTACTCCGTTGTAGCTCATCCT
>JAJYJU010000031.1 GCA_021789195.1 bacterium
GTGCCGTTAGAGTTGTATCGGTGCCCGACCATGAGGTATTGCCGTAGCCGTCCATCATAGTACCGTATCCTCCGTTACTCGTAGGCTGATAGTTCATCATACCGCTTATAAAAGATGGGGTGTTGGCAGGAATTGTGGCATTCGTTTGGCAACCACTGCCTCGCTCGCCCCATGCTATGTGAACGTTGGTATCGCCTTGGTCGCCCATCATTTGCTGTATATTGTTATCCCAGTACACATGGTTTTGGGTACTGCCTGCCGACAGTCCCATAAAGTATTCGCCCAGCTTTTCGTAGTCGTCACTTGTCAGCCTTTGGCAGGATGTTTTACCGCTCTGCAGGTTTTGATATATTACCTTACCGGCGTTCTGCATATTTGACTCATCTTGCAATTCGCTTTGAGTTGGCGGATTTTGTCCAGTATAACCATTCATCATCTGGGCCGAGACTGTCGGCGCTGCACCGAAGATAAGCAGTAACGTTCCCATTGCTGCTAAAAGATATTTATAGCTTTTTATATCGCCCCCTATTTTCCGTTAGACCTGTTATGCGTTAATTCATAAATGTCGAGGAGCTCTTTCGTAGCTTCCGCTTGTTGTTTTTCATCGGCAGACGATAGCTTTTCAGGAATATGGGTGCGTAGGTGGTTTTCGACAATAAGCTTGTTAAGTGAGCCAAGCGATTTTTGTATGGCCAGTGTCTGGGTAATGATGTCCATGCAATAGTCTTCGCTTTCAATCATTTTTTCAATACCTTTAAGCTGACCTTGGAGGATTTTACTGCGGTGCAAAGCTCGTCGTTTAATATCTGCGATCATGCTTGCATGATATACCCCTAGGGGGTATTATGTCAACGTAATTGGACAACAAAGGAGCTGCCATGCAAAGGTATCTGCAATTCATAAAGACTAAGTGGTTTATTGCAATCAGTTGCCTTGTGCTGGGTGCTGCCGTAATCTTAGGCATACGATTTTTCACCTATAAGCCCGATAACATTCACTACCACGCCAACTTTGCTCTGTACATTAACGGCCAGAGGGAAATGTTCAAAGATGCCAGTTACTACACGGAGGTGCAAGCCTGTGAGGCAAGCAACGTCATTACACCATCCGAACGAGTACACATGCACGACAACGTTAATGATGTTGTCCATGTTGAAGATCACGCTGTGACTTGGGGTAATTTCTTCCAGAACCTCGGCTGGAGCTTAGGGCCGGACTACATAGTTACTAGAGACGGAACAATGTATCAGGAAAATGGCAGCAACAAGCTGAACCTCATTCTGAACGGCCAAGATTACACAGATTTTGGCGGTCTACAGAATACAGTAATAAACGACCGGGATAAGTTATTAGTCAGCTTCGGCAATGAAAGCCAAGCTACGCTCAAGCAGGAATACGACGCTATTCCGAGCAGCGCCAAGCACTACGATGTTACACCCGATCCGGCATCTTGCAGCGGCAGCCATGATACTGTCACCACGCACGATCGCCTGGTTCACCTGTTCTAATTTTGAAATGAAAAAGAACCGGAAAAACGGCTCTTCGTTTTCATTGGGTCTAAGTTACTGTGGTTGTATATTACCAAAATGGAGGGCCATCGTGGAGCTTGTAGCAACCGAGATTAGGGGAACTGCGTCACCAATCGTTCAACTAGTTGCTTGAAAACTCATTTCTAGATTGTATAAGAAACACAATGCCTAAAATGCCAAGAATCGGAGTCCACACTAAACTGCCCCATGGGTGAGGCGGATATATAGTACAGACAGCGCCAGCAACCGCCAGCCTCCATATTTGTCGTCTAACTGCAAAAAACCCACCAGCTAACGCTATAAGTCCCAATATAACAGGAATAATTACATTAAGTATGTGCCAATGATTGGTAGCAGCGCCAAACGTGTGATAGTAAACATCAAAAGCACCAACTATCAAGCTAATTATTCCAGCGGTTGTTGGTTTCCAAGTTTTAATCTGTTTTTTTGTCACTACATTCATTATACAGCTCCATTATATTACGTGATACGTAATATATCGTAGCACGTAAGTATTGAAGCATGCAAAGCTAGTGCGTATTTAGGTTTTGTGCAACTTTAACAAGTTGGTTTGAAGATTAGCAATTGCCCTGATTATAAAAATTCCAATAAAGAGACTTGAAACGTTAAGTGAAATTCTAGCTAAAGATGAAAGGTCTAAACCTGCGACGTGAAGCGACAACTGGTTACCGATAATATATCTGCCAATGCCGACATTCAAAGCCAATCCTACACATAACCACATTAGAATAATCGTTGATATAAGGTTAAGCATCGTAACTGTTAGCACTTTTGTCCATCTTTTGTGCTGTATGTGAGTAAGTTCTCGAGGTGGTATGGGCCATTTATGACTTATGTATAGCAGTAACGCTATTGTAATGATAAGGCCTAATGCGTGCGTTGGGCTTAATAGTGTCAAGAGCAATGTTATTACTACTATGCCAAGCCTCAAATCCATTAATAATCTGGCAGTTACTGAGGTAGTACTGAAAGTTGATGTAAGCCTTTTTTTCAGTGAATTTAACTGAAGGATTAGAGCGGTTTTAATAATATCTACTGTCGTAGACAAAGATAGCCCAGTATCTTCTAGAAGTGCGACGTACTCTTCGCCGTATTGATTGAGCCAAGACTTTGGGTATAAAAACAATAGCCACCCTTTCATACCTATTGTTCCGCCAATCGCTGTTTACCAATAGCCATAACGTGCGACCATTTATCTACATACGTCTCTAGTGCTGTCCTGCCACTACCGGTAATTTTATAGGGGCGGCGGCGGTCACTCGTAGCTTCTAATGGCTTGATTAATCCTTGCTCTGCTAATTTAGTCATAGCACCATAGAGAGTGCCTGGGCCAAGCTTGATACCAGTTTCTTCATAAATATCTTGCGTCATGGCGTAGCCGTGCTTAGGTCCGCTTGATAAAGATAACAAAATAAGGTGAGCAGGTTCGCCGAAGCGGCTAAGTTTATTCGATTGATTACTCATGATACGATATATCTTATCACGTAATAGTTGACTGTACACTGGTCTTTGGCTATCTAGCAGCATGTTATTTAGAGCTAATTTAAACCTCTTAGTTTATTCCTAAACACCTAGTGGGGTTAGAACTTTTTTACAGGTATAAAAAATTATTTGTTACAACAATGAAGAAAGTCGGAACTAATTTGTATCTGACAGATAAAACTTGGAGGGCCCAGTGGGACTCGAACCCACGACACCCTGCTTAAAAGGCAGGTGCTCTAACCGGCTGAGCTATGGGCCCATATGCATGGGCAAATTACTTCTTACATTATCCGGTTTAGACGAAACTTGTCAATCTGTAAGTTATTGGCGGCCTAAACTCTCGTATGTTAAAATAACAGATAGAAATAGGAATCTTAAATACGGGGAATATATTGCCATGAGCGGTCATAGCAAATGGTCCACTATAAAGCGGCAAAAGGGAGCTAAGGACGCTGCACGCGGTGCTGTCTTTACTAAGTTAGGAAATACCATTGCCGTAGCTGCAAGAAGTGGCACAGATCCTGAAACTAATTTTGGGTTAAGGTTGGCCATAGATAAAGCCAAGGCTGCTAATATGCCGATGTCTAATATCCAACGAGCAATAGATCGCCAGAAAGATAAAGATGCTGCCCAGCTACAAGAACTTTTGTATGAAGGTTATGGGCCGGGCGGTGTGGCTATTATAGTAGAGTGCACCACAGATAATCTAAACCGAACATATTCTGAAATAAAAGTTGCTTTTAGTAGGCATGGTGGAAGTTTGGCAGAAAAGGGCAGCGTGGCATTTCAGTTTAATCGAAGAGGTGTAATCAGGCTCGAGCAAAAGGGTGATTCAGTCCTTGAGGCTGCTATTGATTCTGGCGCTGATGACATAGTCGAAGAAGACGACGGAGCTATTGTATATACAGATCCCAAAGAGTTAAATAGAATTCGCTTAGAGCTAACAGACAAGGGCCTAAATGTACTAGAAACTGAATTAGCATATGTGCCCAAGACCACAGTGAAGATAGACAACGTTGAAACTGCCGGTAAAATACTACGCTTAATGGATGCCCTAGATGATCAAGCAGATGTAAGTAATACCTACGTTAATTTTGATATACCCCAAGATATCCTGGCACAGCTCGACTAAAGCTATTAAAATAGGTCTAAATGCGTAGAATTCTGGGGATTGATCCTGGTACTGGAATTGTTGGTTTTGGTTGTATTGATGCCGATGGCAAAGTGCTTAATTTAGTTGACGCAGGAGTTATTAGAACGCCTGCTCATCAAGCAGCAGAGTTAAGGCTAAGAACAATACATGACGAAATTAGCCGTTTAATTAAAGAATATAAACCAGAGTGGGTGAGCATAGAGAAACTGTTCTTCGCTAGAAACGTTACGACAGCTATGAGTGTATCGCAATCACGAGGTGTGCTTTTATTAGCCGCCAGTCAAGCGGAACTCAAGATTGCCGAGTATACACCACTGCAAATAAAAATGGCTCTGACCGGTTATGGGCGAGCAGATAAAAAACAAATTCAAGAGATGGTTAGAATACTTCTAAAGTTAAAACAAATTCCTAAACCCGATGATGCAGCTGATGCCCTAGCGGCAGCTATTACGCATGCTCAATTCATAACCTAATACTAAATGTGCCATAATTAGAGCGAATGATTGCATCTATTAACGGAGTGGTCGAAGACAAGGGGGCGGACAGGGTAATAATTAACGCTGCCGGAATTGGTTACGAGCTATTTGTAACCAATTCTAGCCTAGCTAATCTAGCTAAAGACAAAGAAGCTAAGCTGTATGTCAAAGAGCAGATAAAAGAAGACGCCCATGACTTATATGGATTTGACAGTATTGAAGAGAAGCACCTGTTTGAGAAACTATTATCTGTAAAAAACGTTGGCCCAAAAGTTGCCCTAGCAGTTTTAAATATTGGATCAAGTGATAAGGTCGGGCAGGCAATTGCCGGCGGGGAAGTAAAACTGCTTCAAACTGCCAAAGGAGTTGGTCGCCGTGCCGCAGAGCAGATAGTTGTAGAGCTAAGAGATAAAGTTGGTTTAATTTCCACTGTCGCAGCCGAAGCAGTTGTTGGAAGAAGTGGTAATGATATTGAGAAAGATGAAGCTGTTCAAGCCTTGGTTAGCTTAGGCTACAGCGTATATGATGCTAATACTGCGTTAGCGGGAGTAGATAGCTCTCTCTCAACTGAAGCGAGAATTAAGCAAGCTCTTAGAGTGGCTAAGTAAGTTACTTTTATCTGGTAAAATGGCTTTAAGTACAAATTTATGATTGAACGTATTGTTACCGCCAAAGCGGACAACCCTGATGACGGCGACGAGCCTCAAATTGAAGCTACCCTAAGGCCAAGAGACTTTAGTAGCTATATAGGACAAGATAGATTAAAAGAAAACCTAAAGTTAGCTATTGCCGCTGCTAAGAAACGAGGCGAACCACTTGATCACATATTGCTATATGGTCCGCCCGGGCTTGGCAAAACAACCATGGCAAGCGTCATTGCTAACGAAATGAATGCTCAAATTCGTATAACTAGCGGCCCGGCTGTAGAACGACCTGGTGATCTCGCCAGTCTATTAACAAACCTATCAGATAACGACATTTTGTTTATTGATGAAATACACCGCCTGCATCGAACGGTCGAAGAAGTCCTATACACTGCAATGGAGGACTTTAAATTAGATATTATGCTAGGCAAGGGTCCATCGGCCCGCTCGTTAAGACTTGATTTGCCGCACTTTACTATTATTGGGGCTACAACTAGAACCGGCTCAATTGCTGCGCCTCTAAGGGACAGATTTGGCATGGTGCACCGGTTGGACTTTTATACGCCTGAACAAATTGAGTTGATTATTAAACGGGCAGCCAAGATTCTTAACATATCTATAAAGCCTAAGGCCGCATCCATTATTGCTCAAAGATCACGTTTAACTCCGAGAATAGCTAATCGTTTACTGCGTCGGGTTAGAGATTATGCAGACATTAACGGTGATGGAATAATTGACGAACCACTGTCTTTAAAAGCGCTTGAGTTACTTGATGTAGACGAACTGGGCTTAGACCCAGCCGATCGATTATTGCTGGCGGCTATTATAGATAATTACCGTGGCGGTCCGGTTGGTGTTGAAACTCTAGCTGCCATTACTGCAGAAGAAAGAGCCACTATCGAAGACATGATTGAACCCTACTTATTGCAAATTGGTTTACTAGAGCGCACATCTAGAGGACGCAAGGTTACACCCAAAACGTATAGTCATCTAAAAAAGACTAAGACTGATTCAAACGAGCAATCTAAACTAGTATAGATATGTATTTATTGGAACGGGTTTGAACGGGCCTGGTTAAATAGCGCCTGAACACTTACTGAGTTGTTTTGGAGGGTATAAAGCGCATTGACAACATCTTGGTTAATAGTTGGAAAGGTGGTCGTCTTTAAATTATTAGAAACTTGGGTAGTAGTAGGTGCTGTATTCATAAAATCGTTAATTTTTAAAAACACGTATCCATATAAAACTGCAATTAAACAAATGAAAACTATCCAGAAGTATCTGGTTATGCCCGAACCTTTGGAGGCTATTGATTGTAGTTGTTGTTTTATGCCTGGTTTTTCGTCTTTCATAATGGCTTTATATACTCGTTAATCGTTAATGAAAATGTAACATTACCGGTAGACAAAGGCTGTATACTCAAGCTAGAAACCAGGCTAGTACGGCGATTGTTTTCCAAACTGGTTAAGAAATTGTAGAAGGACGAATAGCTAACAGCATAAGCATTATTAGAATCTTGTACTGTAATTGGTAGCGTGTAAACTCCAGGAATGCCTAAAACGGCAGTAAGCTGAGATAGAGATGCTGAAGGTGTAGTGCTGCTGCTCGACGGCGTACTTGAAGTAGGAGTAGTCGGTGCGACTGCAGCTCCTAAGTTAGAAGATGGAAAAGTGATTGCCGTTAGATTTATGTTATTCTCCGTGGCCAACTTTACAATTTCTCTTACCGCTTCCGCTTGATTTTTGTCTTGAGGAACAACTGCCTCAGCTATTGCCTCTAGACCTGTATATTTTTTAACCTCTGCCTTGGCCTTTACTAAATCTATTTGTTCCTGCTGAAGAGCCATATCTTTCGCCTTAAGCGATACTAATTGGTCGCCCTTACTCTTTAGATTGTTTACAAGCTCGTTAGCGCCAAATAAAGTGCCAACAACAAGTAGGCCAATAAGCACAAGCAGAAGTCGGTTTACGAAACGGCTGTCGAATTTAATCTTGCTCATTAGTGATCCTTTAACTAACCCTTCTGATTAATAAACAAAAATTGATTATTGGCAGCAAACTCAGCTCTTAGTTGGACCGTGCACGGGTAGCTACCGCTAGGTGAACTGGAATTTGAATCGCAAGTAATGTTTACAATATCGGCTTTGGAGAAAATGCCGTTAGCCGGATCGGATAGATTAATCTGTACTTGTGTTGCGGTGGTGTAGTTTGTCGCCCCGGCAGTAATATCTAGTCCTGTACCTTTAGCCGTAGTGTTTATGGCCAGTTTTGTTAAGCTCGTGCCCTGAGGCATAGCTGCTGCCATTTGTTTTAGTAGTTTAGAGAATAGAACTTCTTGAGATAAAACCTTAAACAATAGCGAAAAGTCATTAGAAATAGTTTGGATTTGGTTTTCTGTTCCGTTTAAGTTTTCGGCTGTTAACTGGTTTTTTAATTTAGTTACAGAGACCGAATTGGTATTTATGTCTTGATGCAAGCTAACCCAGCCATAAGTTCCAATAGCGCCTAGCCCGACTAGACTGATGATTAAGACTGTAACCCAGCGCATCAGATGATCATTGCGCATGGCGTATCTATATGAGTGCTTTATTTCGGGAGGAAGTAGATTGATCATGTTTTAAACACCTCTTTGGGATCAACCATGGATAAACCGGCCGCCGTAGCATACATCTGCTTATCGGCACGGGGTGGCAATTTGAGCTTATGGGTTGCTAAGTACTGCCATGGATCAGATGGTCTAACAGCTAATCTTAACCTTTCGGTTAAAAATTCATTTAATCCAGGGATGTTGCTGCCCCCGCCAAGAGTTACAAG
>JAJYJU010000003.1 GCA_021789195.1 bacterium
CTTTCTCCTTTACTTTAATTATCACTCTTAAATAAAACCCAAACACTTCTTTTGGCATTCATGCCTTTGCCCCTATTTTTTCAGGAAGCGCATCAGAGGTCAAGTTATGACCCTCATGTGCCGATCCATGATTAACGGCAATTGCCAAATACATGGCGCCAAGAAGAACGAATATAAAGGCCTGCAACAGGTCATCAAATAAATCAAGCAGGAAGAAGGGCGTAGCTGTAATTGGGGCAAGTACATGTCCTAACCAGGCAAAAACAACAACTATGATTTCTACGATTGAAATATTAAGAAAAAGACGAAGCGACAGGCTTACTACTCTTGTTATATCTGTAATCATCTCGATGATGCCCAAGAATATATAGAAGGGGTTCTTCAAGCTGCCGACAAAGAAGTGGCTAAAGTAGCTTTTAAGCCCCAGTTCTCTAATTGAACTGACATAAACCAAAGCCATAGTAATGACGGCCATGGCGAGAGTTGCATTAAAATCAGCCGTTAATGGGCGGAGCAGGGCAGTGTTGCCATAAGTCAGCGATTCACCAACGCCCGGAATAAGACCAATCAAGTTATTAAATAAGATGAAGAAAAATAACGGCACAAAATATAAGACATACTTAGCAGAACGGGCTTTCTCATCAAATGCATCTTCAACCGTACCACCAATAAACTCCGCAATTACTTCGATAAACTGGATAATGCCACCCTTGGGTTTAACAGTAATACGGTGCGCAACCCAAATGAATAGCACCAGCATGGCAATTGTACCAATCCATCCGTATAAAATTGAGTTAGTAATCGGCACGCCGGCAATCTTAAACATTACTTCAGGTGCAATATGAACCGCCGGAGAACTGGAAGAAAACACACTAACTAGCGCGAGGCTCATTTAGCCTCCTTGGTGTTATTAACAGTTTTACTGCCATACTCTTTAAGCATTCTCTTCATAACAACATATGCTCCGGCCATGGCTATAACAAACCCAATAACTGTCAGCCAAGGGGTAGAATGCAGATGTTTATCCAGTTCGTAACCGCCAATGACGGGAACCAAAACCACAATTGCTAACTGCCAGCTCATGTCTAGTACGGCCATCGTAAACAATCTCAAAGCCGTGTTGTTAACACGCTCTTTATCTGAGCCATATTTATTTGCCGGTTCTTTGCCGGTCTCACCCGAATTCATTACTAATTAACTATAACAGATAACTTTAAGGGTGTGTAGAGTGAGCATCTGTATACATATAAATTTAATACATTATTTTGCGTTATTAATTACTATAGTATTTAATATAGGTATGCATGAGATTAGTCCTGAAAATAAGCCAACCTACGTGTGCCCTGAGCAAACATATATTGACTTGACCCTAGCCGGAATTGAGGAGTTCAAAGATGAGCACCAAATGGCTGGCACCGTTAAAGGCATGATGGTTGTCCATCAGTTTTTGCTAGATTTAGCTCAAGAAAAATTTGAGTGCGACGGACCAGTGATGGACAGTTTCGGACAACTGGTATGCCCATTAAAAGAAACTGTTATGAGAGCTAGAGGGGCAACTAGTATGCCCTGGTCGTCATCAACTATTAGACTTGAAAGAATATATCAAAACGATGATGTGAACGATAATAAACCACCCGAGGAACGACACGGTCAATACTTATAGTCGAGTGAAAATCAAACAACATTAGGCTATAATAGATATTCATGACAGATAAAGATTCAAAATCATCAGCAAAAGTAAAAGTTTATACAGCCACCTGGTGTGCATTTTGCCATGCCGCCAAACAATACTTGGACCAAAAGGGTGTTAAGTATGAAGATTTAGATGTTGAACACGATCCAGCTAATGCGGTCGCGGCTTTAGACAAAAGCGGTCAGCGTGGTATTCCTGTACTAGATATAGACGGTGATATTATTATTGGCTTTGATAGACCAAGAATAGATACCGCCCTTCAGGCGCACAACCTAGTTTCTTAAACTATTCTTAACCCTAGTTAAAATTTCTACAGTTGCTTTTACTAAACTAGGTTAGTATGTGCTTACCGTTAGGAGGGTAAGCAGTTGGGCGAGGAGCATGAAATAAGTTATATCCCTAGCGCCATTGTTGGCACTATTAGGGATTTGCCATCGGCATCAGTAATAGCTTTGGATGTTCTTAGGAAGAATCCCCTAAGCTATGATAGTTTTGAAACCTTATCAGAAATTGCAGAACAACATGGCGAGCAGGTAAGTGACTTGTACCATTTTTTTGGCAAAGTAATAAATTCAAATTCTTTCTTTAGTATCGATTTTGAGCCAAGAGTAGACAATTATGTAGAAAACGACCCATCTCAAGTTGAAATAGAAGACAAATTACTTAACAAACATTTATCCGAACGTGGATACGATGACCTATCCCCTGAAAAAGTAGTTTCACTTTCTAGACGGGCTGCATTCTTAAAGGCCGTTGGTGAATTAGCCATAATAGATCAATTTGTATTGATGAAGACTTCCAAGACCAAAACTAAGGCAGGTGAGCAAAAAATCGCAGAGATAGTACCTTTACGAATACAAGCCGAGGAGGCATAATTTTCTCTATAAAATTATGGCATTTGAGGATTATTCGACAAAGGAGTCGGTAGTACTGGTTTATACAGGCGAGGGCAAGGGTAAGACCAGTGCCTCGGTTGGCTTAATGGCCAGAGCACTTGGTAATGGATGGAGTGTAGCCTTTATTCAGTTTATAAAGCATTGGGAAGTCAGTGAACATAACTTTATTAGAGAAATTCAACCCTTGTTTAAATCCAAACTGTTCTTTTATAAAGGCGGTAAGGGTTTCTATAACGCTGGTAATCTAAGCGCTAAAAACGTAACTAAGGAAGAGCATAAAATAGCGGCTGAGCTAACATATGAAACAGCTCTAGAGTGTGCCAAAAGTGGTAAGTATGATCTGGTTATATGTGACGAAATTAACAATGCGGTAAATGACGGTTTACTTAAAGTTAGTGATATAAAGAATCTAATAAGTTCAAGAAATAAGAAGACTAGCTTATGCCTAACCGGACGCGACTTTAAACCAGAGTTGCTCGAGCTTGTAGATATTGCTACCGAAATGAAAAAATTAAAGCATCACTTCGATGATCATTTCCTGGCCAACAAAGGTATAGATTATTAACAGATAAGGTGCTACGCTTGAAATAAGTTTTAAGCGGGTTCTATGGAGAGAGAAGTTAAAGGCCATCCTTACTCCGATGTATTTAGCGGTGTAGAAACCGCTAAAGCTATAGTGAATCGTGCCAGCTCAAGAAACATTGAAGGCTATAGGAATCTTGAACAGTTAAGACGAGTAGCTCCTTTTGAGATATTAGAAGTTCCAACTGCAAATTCACGAACCACCAAGCTAGATTTAATACATAACGCCTTAGAAAACAGCCAGCTTTTAATAATAGTTGGTGGCGACGGCACCTTCAATGACGTTTTGCACACCATATCTACAAACGGACTAAGCGCCGAGGCTAAACTAACCCCTATATGGTGCATGGGCGGTGGCAACGCCAATGATGGCACTAAAGCAATGCACTCTAAAAATGCCATAAAGAATCCTGCATACGCCCTATACACAGCCCGGACTATTTCGTCATACCCAATCAGGTTCGACATAACTCGACCCGATGGGGAAACAATAACCCGCTCAGCCGGACTTTATGCCACGCTTGGTATTAGTGGTCTTTACTCAAGCGACAAGTACCTAAATAATCCTTCCTTCAGAAAAAAACTAACTAAGCTGGAAAAATACAGTCCGCTAACTAGAAAAATAGCAACTGGGTACTTAGAAACAAGGCTTGGTCTTAAAGCCTTAACGGCATATCAAGCAATTGAAATTAAGCAAACTGATGGAGTCGCCAGGGAAGTGTATGACGAGGTATACGTTAACTCTTCGCAGATGGCTAAGTACTTAGGTTTTCCAACCAAGTTAAATTCTAGAGAGATATTCCACTATACATCTTCCAACCGGGCGCAGTTCTTGGGTCGAAATGCTCTTCATGCAGTGTCTCATATACACTCAGGGCAATTAGTCAGCGCTTATATATCAGATGATGAATATATTCGTGGGGACGAACAAAGATCTTTCTATACTTCGGTTGATGCATACGCGCAGTTTGATGGGGAGGCAGAAATAGTTCCGGCTAACAGCCGTATAGACGTGAGCATTCACAAACAACCCATAACTTTACTCGCCACACACCCTGATCTTATTGTCGGTCATAGGCCATAAAAGTAGCTGGATTCACTCGACTAAACTGTTTTCTATTCTCCATATATGCCTGCCACGACAGCTTGCTTTCAGACTTATCAAAAGCTAAATACAAAAAGTGTGCCGGTACATATAACGCCCATACGCATAGCAACACCGGCAAAAAGTATCTTTCATACCTAAGGTTATGTGCAGCATATGATCTTGGGGCAACAAGTGTATATCGTATAAATTCAAAGAAACTGCTGCCGTACCGCCTAATTGAAACACCGGCAACTATGTCCTCCCTATATATAACTTTTGCTCCATTCTCGCTTAAGTGAATTGCCAGGTCATAGTCTTCGTGAATACCGGGTACGGTACATAATTTACCTTTAACCTTAGTCCAGGCAGATTTACGAATTGCCATGTTGGCGCCGTGCAAGAAAAGTGTTTTTGGAATACGCCGTGCAACATATCCTCTCAGAATGAGATCAACCTTATTGGCAAACTTTCTTAGCACAAAGTCATAATAGTCACTCTCGCCCGACACTGCCGCCAAATCTTTATCTTGAGAGAATACTTCCTCAACCTTAACCATCCAGTCATCATTTAATAAAGTATCAGCATCAATTCTGGCAATAATATCTCCCCGCGCCTCATTAAACCCGCGGCTCCTGGCATATACAACACCTTGAGTTGACTCTTTAACATATGTAACAAATTTAAAGCTTTTAGCTATAAAGGCTGAATCATCGAATGAGTTGTTATCTACTACGATTACTTCCAAAGGCTTATTCTTAAGTGACCCAATCGCATCTAAACAATCCTTCAGGTAAGCCCCTTCGTTGTATACTGGGATAACAATGCTAATCTTTAGGTTTTTATTCATTAACGCTTATCTATTATATGCCAACTAATCATCAACCATACCAATATAAACTGAGAAAGTACTGTCTATACTTACTTAAACTACCGCTGAGATATTGGCAGCGTAATTTAATCCATAAGATTATTACAGTTATTGTCCTAATAGTCTTTTTCGCCTTTATATCTATGGTAGCAATAGGAGAGTGGTACATATCCACGCAAGCTAACATTCCCCTAACATACGGCGTCAGCTTTACGCCCGACTATGCCGAAAGTCTGGGCCTAAATCCAAAGCAAACCATGACCGCTCTTCTTAACATCGGCGTGCGGCAATTCCGCCTAACAAGCTATTGGAGCGATATTGAACCAACTAAGGGCCAATTCAACTTCTCTCAACTGGACTGGGAAATGAAGTTAGCCAATCAGTATCACGCTAAAGTAATACTAGTCGTAGGACTAAGACAACCACGCTGGCCAGAGTGCCATCCACCGTCATGGATAAATACTGCTAATCCAATCAATACCTGGGAGCCCCAGCTGCTCAGCTTCATGAGCCAGGTTATAAACCGATACAAAACCAATACGGCCCTGGAGGCCTGGCAACTGGAGAACGAGTACTTCCTAAAAGGCTTTGGTGCGTGCACCAATTTCAGCCGATTCCGCTTAGTTAGTGAGTACCAACTTCTAAAGCGATTAGATCCAACCCACAGTGTGATTATAGGGAGAAGCAATAATGACATTGGCACACCAATGGGTCAGCCAACACCGGACTTTTACGGCATCTCTATATATAAGAGGGTATGGGATGCTAGTTTTTCAAAACGCTACATTGAGTATCCATTTACTGGTTGGTACTACGCTTTTCTAGCCGGTGTGCAAGAACTACATCAAAACAAGAATATGATTATTGACGAGCTCCAGGCCGAAGCCTGGCCACCAAATGGTCAAACCATTCCCGAAAGCTCGCTAGCTGAGCAAAATAAGTCCCTTAACGCCACCAGGCTGGAACATAGATTCGCCTACGGTAAGTCTACCGGCATGAAAGATATTCTTATGTGGGGAAGTGAATATTGGTATTACCGAAAAGTAGTCCTGAACGATCCGTCACTTTGGAACGTGGCTAAAAACCAGTTCAAAGCCAACCACTACCACACCGGAGAGTATTTACTATCTCATCCTAATCTTTAAAATTAAAGATATGGGCAAAGTTAAGCATCATAATAAGACAATCACTAACCGTCGTGCCAAATTTGATTACACGATTGGTGATACTTATATTGTCGGACTAGAACTAACTGGTGCTGAAACTAAAGCTTTAAGACTAGGTCACGGCAACCTAACCGCCTCATACGTAACCATCAAAGACAATCAATTACTTCTTATTAACGCCACCATTACCGGGACAGAAGCCGTACATATTAAAGAAGAGGATCAGACGAGAAGCCGAAGACTGCTCGCCAAGCGAAGAGAGATAAATCAACTCATTCAACAAAAACACCAAGGCAAAACCATCATTCCTTTAGAGATATTAAACAAGGGCAGATTCATAAAGCTAAAGATAGCTACAGCCACTGGAAAGAAACGCTACGACAAGAGAGAAACTCTAAAACTACGCAGTGCTAAACGCCAAATGGAAGCAAGAATAAAAGTCAACTCAAGAATCATAAAATAACTATTTGCCCACCAGATACAACTTCAGTTATAATCGACCTGTTCAACAACCCATTTATTCCGGGGTAGCTCAACGGTAGAGCGGTGCGCTGTTAACGCATAGGTTGCTGGTTCGAATCCAGTCCCCGGAGCCACTTCTTTACAGTTCCGAATCGTTTCTGCTTCGTCCATCTTCCGCTCATAAATATAATAGTACTTATGGAATCATTTCAATCAACGCTCGATGATATAGAAGAACACGTACAGTCGCTTGAATGGAAAACGGATACCGGCCACACACTTCATGGGGTGCTAATCCGACGTGACAACCGCGTTATCCTCAACATAAACTCAAGACTACTATCTGGTGCGGTCAACTTTGAGTATTTGTATCGGGACAACTGGCTTGGGGGACGTCGCACCCTATACCCCTATGATGTGAGCGCGTACAAGCATATCCCTAAGACCGAAACGGAAGCCTATCCTATCGAGATTCGCCGGATAGCTGATGAGCATAAGACGAACGTGCCAGAGATAGACAATAGCATATCGTTCACATACGACTCATTCATATGGGATAAATATCCTGAAACAAAGTCTGAGGAGCGAAAGAGCGAAAAGCTATTTGCCAAAATCCGCAATATGGACACCTCCCTTGGTAAGGTGACGGTGACCACGCTCAATAATGAAGTGAGGTCTATGCACCCTAGCTCATACGAGAAACGGGTCGAGGGGCTTTATATAAGCGTTACTCCCACACAGGTGCTTACCGACGACGAGATTCTCATGTGGAACAGACGCTTCTCTCAACTCTTAACATTTCTACATAAGGAGCGTGTCATTACGAAAGCTATAAGCCGAGGTGGTGATAAGCTGACTGTTCCTGAACTTATTGAAAATTATGAAGAAGCAAACTACGCACATCGTGAGATGGTTTTTGCACGCCCGTTTGTAGACATTGTTAGCAAAGCGCTCCCTGCATTCGTAGACGACTACGACCAAATAGCGAGCTTCATAGAAGACCTAACACAGTACTACCGCGACTACCCGCTAGATCCACCTGACGGCGTACAGCTACTCCGCCTTTTTACTTCAATGGAGCAATGCGCCATACATTCATACGACAAAAAAGAGATATTGGTAAGGGAACGAAAACAGTCGGACGCGGCCAAGAAGAAGCGCGAGGCCGAATTCAAAAGGCTACTCAAGCTAACCAAGGAAAACAGGTCGGTGCCAAGGGCTGTGGACACGTACTTACGTGACGTATCGAAAAAATACTATGTTTCTCCGAGCACTGCACTGTCCCCCAAGCATAAAATCGTAGCGCTCGCGGAGTTATTGTGCAAAAGGTACAAAGTATCCAACTGTCTCCGCAATCCAACTGACGTAAAGGTAATATATGCCATGCGTGACGTCGTAGCTCATGGCTACTACGACCAAAAGGCCACCGACACCTTCTACACCAATCGGGATAAGTACGGTCAGGATATTGAGGAATTTATACGAATGTACATCCTCCGAACGCTCGGCTGCACACCAATGTTACTCCTGAAGAATAGGCCTCCACTTAAAGCACGCCAGTTTAATAACCCTTAGACGGCTAGTTTCTGCCAAGGTGCCGGTCTAATAGACGTTTTGCGTCCGCTGCTTGAGGAGCACCGAGGTATTTTACGGTTTGATGAATGTGCGCTGCATACCAGGTCAACCCCGTCTTCATAAGGTTGAGGGCGTCTCTTTCATCGGTCGAAGTTGGGGTGGCGCCCCTCCTGCGTAACTCAAGCAATCCACGCGAGCCAACATGCGCTAGGCCAGCAAGACCTGTCGCAGATGCATGGGTGCTGTTGCTAAATAGCCAAAATACTGTGTGATAGGTGCGCTGCGAATTATCCCCTTGACTTCGTGCCTTCTGGAACGTGGATATAGTTCCATCATTATCGGTCGTGCCCGCGTTCTTATTGCCCCGTGTAAGCTCTTTGCGCACCGATTTAAGCGCGTCTTTCCAGTAATCTAAGGGCGCTTCTTTGGTAACTAGCTTTGGATTTGCAGTAAACAGTCCGACAAGACCATCAGTTTGCTGATACAGCGTTTTCCTGTCGTCCCGCAACCATCTCCACAAGCGCTTGTTATCCTTGGAGCTTAATATCCAGTCACCACTAACACCTATGTCATAGACTGAGCGGAGTATCATCTGTGCGCCGTCCAAATAGCAGGGTTCCTCTATCAAAAGCTTTGCCGCCGCGTTGATATTCGCATCGACGAATAGCATTATCTCCAGTACCAGCAAACGCCTACGCGTAATCCGAAACCGGTTAGTCTCGACCCAATCATAGAAATGCGCAGCCAGTTCGTTCAGTTCTTCTAATTGTTCTTTTAGTTCGTCCATGTCTCAACACTTAAGGGTTAGTCCACATTAATTATACGTCCGCTGGCCAGCTTACAATGCACAAGTTCCTGGATGGGATAGAGCACTAAAAAATCAAACTCGATGGTTATCATACCGACGTCGAACTAAATAGGAACATGAGGGTATAACTCAAATTTATGAAAATTTTTTCGGGGTCGTTATCGTGATGCACATAACATATTATTTAAAAACAAAGCCCCCGCGAACTTACTCATAATTTCCTGACATTTTACCGAGCAGGTTTGTATCTACGCTGCACATCTACCCATGCGCGCATATAAAACTTACGTGTATCTGGTATACACATAAAGCACGCTGTAGCGGGTCTGTTTCTTGGCTTAATAACCACCTGCGATCTGTAACCCATGTTATAAAGTACTGCCAGACAATAAACATACGAGATTATAAATAGTGAAAAACAAGGTCAAACTCATTACTTTTGCTGACAAGCAATAGCATTTTCATCTACAATGTACATGTAAATCTTACAGGTGGTTTTGCATGTCGGCCTTGTCAGCAAATACCAATGATTATTACTACTTAACCCAGGAGCGAGATAAGTACACTAGAAACTCTAAGAAATACTATGCATGTACGCAATTAATCAAGATTAATAAACTAGAACGGAAGCTGATACTGGAAGAAGAAACACTGCGAAGACAGCAGGAGAAGTTAGACGAGCATACTCGGCGGTTTAAGATATCACAACGGACGAAGTTACAGATTATAGAAGCGTTAAGAGAAGATGTGGTGAGTTTACGGCAGTAACTGTTGATTCTATTTTGTCTGATTGGTTCTTTTCGAGACTCCTTAGCAATTACGAAGCGTAAGATTGCTAATCCAGCTTCTTGAGCTTCCTCATCGTTATAATCTTTGCCAGTTTGTTCTTTTAAGAGCTTCTGTGGCTCTTTAATGCGTTCAGGACTTATTCTTGC
This sequence comes from bacterium, assembly GCA_021789195.1. GTDB lineage: Bacteria > Patescibacteriota > Saccharimonadia > Saccharimonadales > UBA4665 > JAJZWH01. Next base: position 10,073 of record JAJYJU010000003.1, read on the forward strand.
ACTCATAGCTCAACTATACTGTAAGCCAATCAAAGCTTAGACTTATTGATCGGTTTTCTTATTAGCGTCAATCACGTCTTGCGAAACCATTTTATATTTTCCGCGCCTTGCTCGCATCCTATGTGTGACCGTCATGAAATCAATACTATCCTCGCTAGGTGTGCCCTCGATATCTTTAGTATCCATCATTTCTTTTAGGCTGGGATTTGATTTGACGTCAGATTTCTCGATCGGCTTCTGTACTCCAGGGGGTATTCCGTCGATCGGATCACGCCAGCTTGGAATACAAAACTTATCCCATGCTTTAGTAATAACGTTGTCAATAGTATAGGGCGGGTAGCCTACAAAACTCATCAGACCGCGCTCTTCAATTTGGTCTTGAAATTGAGAATAATACTCATCCATTTCTTTACAGGCGTCTTTTAAATCCTTACCCGGAATGAAAATTTGCCCTTGCTCGCAAAAGAGAGGGACAGTCTTTGCGTGCAGTTTATCTGCCGATGTGAAGACCTGACAAAATGGCAGATAGTATAAATATGCAATATCCAGCTTGTTACTTGGTCGATTAGGCGATATTAAACCTTTGATCATAGCGACATAAAAGAACAAATCCACTCTTAAGACATACGTTGCGTACGGAGCAAGTTCAACAATATTTTTAGCACCACTCGATTTATAAGCATCTACAAATATTTGGTACATGCTCGGATTGATGCCAAATAATTGAAACATCAGGTACAGGATCTTTTCATCACTGTTTGCAACAAACTCATCTACGTACTCTTTGACCAGCTCAAGCGTAGTCAGCTTCCTGCCAGTAGGAATTATGTTTTTGACAATCGCAAATATCGCTTCATAGTCAGTCGTATCAAGATCCTTACGCCAAGCAAGAGCAAACTCCTTTTCCATTTCTTCAAATTCGCCATTTTGCCAGCGTTGTAGAGCTTTAGCCTCGGAAAACTCACCAAGATCCATACCAACTCTACCGCTAGCTTCTTGTTTAACTTTGCCAGCACGTACAATGGGTCGCCCGTCCATGTTCGGGTGATTACCATTCATGTCTTGTGCTATAAGATCTCTATGGTGCATACATGGAGCAACACCATCGACGGGTGTCTTAGCCGCAATCTCACTAACTAACTCCATGGCCGCTACGGGATTGTCTCGATCACTACGGCTTTTGGTTAGGTCGGCTAGAGTTTCGGAGTATAACATCGGACATATATTCGTAAAAAAGAATTCGTCTAGCCAAATAGACTGGTCGATGCTCAGCATTTCAAGAGCAGACTTGTCGATAAGTATTACTGGACCCATGCGTTAAGTATAGCGTTACGCTAAGGTAAAATAAGTTTATGGATAACAATCTCGGGGTTAAATATTTCGTGACATGGCACCCTCCAAAGGAAAGTGTTACTGTCGGTAATATCAAAGTCTCTGCGGGTGACGAAATTGTGATAACCACCAAAAGCACCAACGCAAGTGGTCAGTCAAGACGTTCTACGGTTAGCTTAGAGTACGAAACATTGGCACAAGGTGAGCTAGACTTATGGGTACTTTTCCATGCCTTTGTTATTGGAGACCCTTGGACACTTCCATCATATATGGGCACTATTGAAGGTGTCATATCTCACACCGGCAATCCATCTGGCTCACAGAGAGACTACGAGGACTTTTTGAATACTGCCTACCGGACAGAAGGCATTACTCAAAAGATGAGCTATAGCGATTTACACGCTAGATTCGTCTATGTAAACGAAAAACAAGTTGGCATGATTAAAAACCTCCATTTGGACCTGAAACCTGGGTCTCAGTGGTCACATCCCGAAATGGCGGATTATTCATACTGGAGAATGGTGATTGATTTTTCAATTGTCGAAGCGATACTTGGGCGACAGCCGTTTTGCGAAGAAACACATGACTGCTCGATATGTCATAAGAGCGGGCTCCAGCACAATCCAGTTGATGCGAAAGAATGGATAAGGATCAGGCTGCTGGATATCACCGGTAACGAAGAAAAGACAGATCAGTATATGAAGGTCATTTGGACTGTTCGACAAAATATCCGACACAAAACAGCGCATGAGAGCGATTACCCACACGAAAGACCTTCAAGCCAGCTCCAACACGGAGAGAATGAGTTTGATATTGAGACGGTTATAAATAATTTTAGAACAGATAACCATGCGTTAACCGCCCTTGAGCAAAATATGCACGAAGTAACGAGAATATTACTATTGGACAATGTTTTGCAGACGAAAATCTTTCCTGATATACGCCCATATATGATTCGCTCAGGTGGCATGACATGGGATGAGTTCATCAAACTAGTCGAACCAAGCCAGATATCAGACAGCTGACAGTCCGAACCGTAAATCGTACTTAATAATAGTTATGACTTCCTTTATCGTGGGGAGCTAAGACTAACTACAGTATGAAGTTGAGTTTGTCTCCAACAAGCAATTAGATTACCGAACTTTGTTATCATTAAGTTATGGAAAAATACTCGATCAATCACCAATCAGTAGATATTCTTCTATCTTGGGTTAAATCAGGCGTGGTTGCCATACCAGAAATACAAAGGCCTTTTGTATGGAAGAAATCTCAGGTTCGCGATCTTATGGACTCGTTATATCAAGGTTACCCAGTTGGATACATCATTACATGGCAAAACCCTCATGTACGACTGAAAGACGGCACAACTTCCCAGGGAAAGCACGTATTGATTGATGGCCAGCAACGCATTACAGCATTACGAGCCTCTGTGCTTGGGCTGCCTGTAATGAATAACAAATATAAATTTGAAAATATTGCTATCTCATTTAACCCACTGACAGAAGAATTTAAAGTTAGAGATAAAGGCACAGAAAACGGTAGTAGTTGGATCTCTGACATTACTGAAGTTATGAATAATGACTTCAACCAACTTCAATTTCTAGATACCTATTTGGACAAAAACACAGAAGCTGACAAAAACACAGTTCATGATCATGTTTTAAAGCTAATCCAAGTAAAAAATAAGAATATTGGGAATATTGTACTGTCAGCTGAATTACCCATAGAAATTGTTAATGAAATATTTATACGTATAAATAAATCGGGCGTTAACTTATCCAATGCAGATTTTGCTATGAGCAAGATAGCTGTTCACGAGATAGAGCCTGGTGATGAGTATGGAATGTCGTTGCGCAAATTTATAGATTATTTTTGTAACCTTACAGTAGATTCAACTCATTTTAAAGATATTGAAGAAAACGACACTCAATTCACTCAAACCAACTATTTCAAACATATAACCTGGCTCAAGAGTGAGAATGACGATATATATAATCCTGACTATAACGATATTTTGCGCGTTGCTGCTTTAACAGAATTTAACCGCGGCCGGTTAAGCGATCTTGTAGCACTGCTATCTGGCCGTAACTTTGAAACACGAGAGAACCTAAAAGAAATAGCAGATGATTCATTTAAAAAGCTTGAATCGGGTGTGTATAAGTTTACTCGCGAATTACACTTCAAGCATTTTGTTCAAGATATACTACGCGCTAGCGGTTTTAAAGATGCAAGCATGCTGCCTGCTAAAAATGCTATTAATTATGCATACGCTATGTACATACGAGCTCGCGATATAGGAGAAGATGCTACGATTCGGGATAGGTATATTAAACGTCTGCTAGTATTATCTCTACTAACTAGTAGGCATTCAGGGTCATTTGAAACTCAATTTGAACATGACATCAAGCTAATAAATAAACCCGGAGATATTGAGGATTTTGTTAAAAGCATAGAAGAACAGACACTAACCGAAGTTTATTGGTCATTAACTTTGCCAGACGAATTCAATAAGACTAACATTACAAATCCTTTTTGGAACTTATTTGTTGCTTCACAAAATAAACATAATAAATCTAGCTTTTTATCAGAGTCTAATAAAGTTTCAGACATGACCACTGCGCAAGTTCATCACGTATTTCCTAAGAATTATTTAGCAAAAAACGGTATCGATAAAACAGATTACAATAAAATTGCAAACTTTGTATATTTGCGTGACGATATAAACATAAAAGTAAGTGATCTCGAGCCCGCTCAATACATGGCAAGAATTAAAGAATATAAAGGCACATTCGGTAGTGATATTGAAAACGAGGGCATGCTAGATAAGAATCTTAAAGATAATTCATTACCTAAGTCATTAATTAACTCAACATATAAAGAATTTTTCGAGTTCATGGAAGCAAGAAGAAAACTAATGGCTAATGCCATTAAACAATACTACGATACCCTTTAAGAATTTTGTTAGAAAAAATGCGACAAACTTTCTAAGTATCCCGACAATATGTCAGAATACTCTAATTTTATGTTGATTGCATCAATTTAAAAAATTAGTTAAATACCAGTTGAGGGAACCTATTATAAGCACTTTTAACTTACTACATTTCTAAAACATTAGAAAACTTATTTAATATTTCATTTAATTTATCTCGTGAGCCAGTACACCAGATCATTTCTATAAATTAACGGATTGAAACCAATATAGTCGACATGCTCTTCATTCAAACTAAATAATAATTTTAAATCTATATGTATGTTTGAATAAAATATATAATCAAGTTAGTACATTGTAAACTTACTTATTAAATCTTACTTAATGAATACGCAGCTAGCAAAAGAGATACTCCGTAGAGGCGAAATAGATCAAGCTATGCGTAATAAGTTCATCGCGGACGGATCTACATGGGACGAATCTGTCGATATAGATAATACAAATTTCATGAAGAAAGTAATTGAAAAGCATGGGTGGCCTAAAATTAGTTACATCGGCAAGAAAGCTTCAGATACTGCATGGCTACTAGTGCAGCACTCAGATCATGATATAAAGTTCCAAAAATTAGTACTTAGTTTAATGAAAGATTTACCTGGTAATGAAGTCAACAAATCTAATATTGCTTACCTTGTGGATAGAGTTCTCGTTGCTGAAAATAAACCGCAGTTGTATGGAACTCAATTTCATTCGATTGGAGATAAATTAGTTCCCAAACCAATAAAAAATAAAATAAACCTCGATAAAAGAAGAGAGAGAATGGGCTTAAGTAGATTCGCTGATTATGAGGAACTTATGATTAAAAAATACGGAAACGATTAACAACAAAATTAAAACTATACGAGTGTAATCAAATTATAATTAAAGATAGTAATGGCTAGCTTTATAAACTACCTATAATGCTATCTAATGCATAGTGACGCTCTTTTAGTGATTGGCAAAATGAGCCTCCCAACGTAAACACAATCAACACTTTATAGTTCATATATTTTAATAATTAGTAGGGGCAGGGAATTGCTTAATATTCCTTTAGCTTACATAGAGACGGTTAAGTCAATAAAATATCTTCTTGGCTTTTACTTAAAAAATGGAGGGTCATTTACATCAAATTATCAATCTTTTGTTAAAACATATCTCGTGTCGAGCTTTGGGTTGATTGGTGTCCAGTTATTAAGAATATGAGAGGTTCCTAATGCTGCTAATCAGTAGGTAGTTTTTTTAAGACAACTCGGCATTAAATTTAAATAGTCATGAGGTCAGACTGTCATAAGATAATCGCATATTAAGTTTTAAATGACTGACCTTGGACTTATATGTTAAAAGAGCTTTAATTTTCAATTGAGACGAAAATATTCAGACAATAAATAATATGATATACATTGATGGAATTGTTATTTAAGCAAGACTGGCTAAGATTATCTAATTGAAGAAAACCATGAACTTTACTGCAAAAGACATTTAACTTCTTAGCGTTTCTTTGAAAGCGATTGACCAACTCTAGCAATTGCACCTACCACTAAGGCATTGCCCATAAAAAACGCTCGTTTACTATCCGATATCCCATCTAGCTTTGTATGATTATCTGGAAACATATTAAGACGTTCAAGCTCTAATGGAACTAGTCGGCGATAGCGACCCGAGGGAGTTTTAACTACATGTTTAAAACGGGATGCGCCTCCACCCCCCTCGCCAGTGATAATTGTCCGAGATGGCTTGTCTAAAGCATCGGGAAATACCATTGCTCCTTCAGAATAGTTATAAATATGCCCATTTAATGATTTTCGTTCTTCTTTCTTGGCTCCCTTTAAATACAACCAAGATTCGAGCTTTTTCTTGGGAATAAAAAACTCTTCAGGTACGTCTTTCTCGTCTATAAGTATTTGGCCAAGAGTAATATTTTTACCTTTATGCACTGATTCAACTCGACCAGTAAATGCTACACGATTAATCATTAAGCCTGCATTATAAAATGGACTTAATTTAGGATTATCTGACGAGAAGTTTTTTGTGATTTCTGCAAAAGTGCCCTCTATCTCGATTTCATTAACATGCATTTCTTTCTTTACTGTAAAAGCATCAGCAAGTATGCCGTCCTTAGTTAACCAATCATTTGGTGAAGATTTTGTAGCTTTGTCATAAAGTTTCGTGCCTTTTTTATAACCAATAATAAAAATACGCCGACGTCGTTGTGGAAAGCCATACTCAGCAGCATTTATAACTCGCCATTCGATGGCGTAGCCAAGGTCTGAAAGTGCAGCAATCATCACTGCAAAATCTTTGCCACGTTGTTTAGCGGGTGATTTTAGTAATCGATCAACATTCTCTAAAAATAAGTAATCAGGAGCGTTCTTGCCTTTACGACTGAGGATAGTATAGATAGACCAAAAAAGTACACCTTTTTTACCAATAAGTCCGTGTGAATTCTTTAATGTACTTGCCACTGAATAATCCTGGCAGGGAAAACCGCCAACTAACAAATCGTGGTCTGGAATACCGTTAAAGTCGTTTTCGATTACCTTTTCTATATCTCTACCGCTAAAATTCTTATCTCCAAATCGTGCAACATAAACCTCTGATGCATGTTGGCGTGTAGTAGCTGGCTCATATTGATTAGCCCAAACTGTCTTATAACTTGTTTTACTATCACTTGCACTTTCTAAACCTATACGAAAACCACCCACTCCAGCAAAAAGTTCTACAATCTTTATACTTTTTCCCATTCATATATATTAGCATCTTGTGTTATAGGCATATCGGATTATGAGTTACTTATAGTCCGTTGATTTATATGCAACAATCCAAGACAATGGTACTAATGAGCAAGAAACTTAATGCGCCTGTTCAATTTGGTAAACGTATAAAATTATTGAGAAATAGCCTTAATTTAAGTCAAGAAAAAATCGCAACTAAAATCGGGATAGATAGAACATACTATGCTTCTGTGGAAAGTGGGAAACGTAATATATCTATAGAGAACATTAAAAAAATTGCTGACGGATTTAATATTACGCTAGCAGAATTATTTGAGCACGGATTTGATGAATAGTAATTTAGTAAGGCTATTATCTATAGGTATCAACAGCAGTGTAGCTAGAAAAGCTAGGATTAAGCGTTTATATAATATAGAGGCTTTATCAGGCCTTAACAGAGTCGGATTAGAGTTTGGCATAATTGAAAGAAGACTATTGATACACACTTCCTCAAACGGAGAAAAGATATATATACAATATCCTGGTAAAGAATCTAATAACACAACAAATAATGATAAGCTTCGTCCTTGGGATTTCCGGCCACGTCTACTTTTAGCGACAGGCGAGCAAATGAAAGATTTGTCGTTTGGAGATATATGGGACGACCTAGCAACTTTGCATGACCTGGATAATACCATACTGTCTGAATTGGCAGCAGTATTTTACCGAATGGCTGCTACTATAGATACTAATCTAGTTAAGAAAGAATATTCATACGAAGATATCGATATAAAGAATAAAGAAGTAGTCAATACTGGAGCTATAACTCTTGAATGGTATGATTACAGTATTAATGATGAAATTATTAATGCAATTGAAGCAAAGATACCAACTATTCGTAATGTGTCGCTATTTGGGTATTTAATATATAACTACCTCCTAGTCCAGAATGAAGATTGCAAGTACTACTATCGTGACGTGATAATACGAAAGGGCGAATGGAGACTAGGTCAAGGACTAAATAACACCTTACTTTCACACATATCTGTGATTGAATTTTTAAAAAACGAAATTACTTTTTCGGAGATAATGACTAGATTTCAAAGAGGAATGGGCGTAGCCAAGCCAACAAATGAGCATATAGAAATCGCTACCGGTGGAATAGTTTTTAAATAGGTATTATTCAAAACAATTTGTTTTTATTATTAATGCAAGAAGGTCAAAATACTAGCCATTGCTGGCATAAAGTGCTAGCCATTATTGGATAAATTTTTTCAGAAGAAACCTACTCAGAACTTTCCCTTTAAGCTATCAATGTCCCAAAGTGCAAGATGATTTCCAGGGTGGTTTCGGCCACCATCACGATAGTCTGTATCATATATATCAATATATTCTGGCAATGAAAACGGCGGGATTAAGAGATTTATAGGTCTCCAATGACCATCTATCGTATCTACATTAATTAACTCATTAGGATATTGTGTGGTTAGTAAAAATTTAGCACCCGACAGTGCAAAATTCCCAAGCGCCAATTTAACATCTTCATTTGAGAGATGGACTAAGCAATCACGACAAATAATCAAATCAGACGAAGGCAACTGATCTTCAGTTATATCTGCAACAGCAAATCTCCAATTCGAATGGTCGGAATATTTCTGCTGAAGACTGCCTATAATAGGTTTAACAATATCGACGCCTAAGTATGATACGTTCGGAAATTGTGACAGTACATGTGGCATCCAATTAAAATCACCACATGGCGCGTCAAGTACGCTATTAACTTTACGTTTTGTAACAACATCATTAATTGCAAGACTAACTTCAATAGTTTGTCTTAATTCTGACCCCCTTCCTGAAATCGATTCATCAGAGCCCCATCGGTTATCTTTATAGATTTTAGTAAAAATCGCTTCGTTATTTTTCATAATTAAATTTTAATGATACCTATATTTTTCCACTTATATCAAGCTAAGCAGTAATTAAATAATTAGGGAGCGAGTTTGTATTTAAACCCGAATACGCCCTAATTAATTTATTTAAGCACATCATTTACTTTTTTAGTAGTATATTGTAATAGTGTTTATCTTTTGTATAATTTAGAGGTGAATACTGCAACTTACTAGAATAAGGAAATTAATTACTTGGTAAAAATGTATGAGTAATCAAATAAACGAATTAGTTGAGACAATAAATGAGTTATTACACATGACTGAAAATGATACCTTTCCGCATGGCATGGCAAGATCTGTGCGCCAACTCGCTCGCGAAGCTATTATTATGACATCAGACCAAGAAGGTCGTATGCAGTTTGCCGAAAATCCACCACAACTAAAAACTGGGCTTCACATAGGGTGTGGAGATAACATTCTATCAGATTTTACGAATCTTGATTTGTTTCCAAATAAAGGCGTAGACGTAGTTTGTGACGCTAGAGAAGGACTTCCTTTTCAAAGTGGACAATTTAATAAAGTATTTTCAGAACACATGCTTGAACACGTTGATTACCCAACATCAACAAAATTAATTTTAAGTGAAATGGTGAGAGTGACCGCACCGGGAGGAGATGTGGTTATTGGCGTTCCGGACTCATCAATACCAATAAAAGCGTATTCGTCAGAGGACAAGTCTTACTTTACTGAACTTCGACACAGATGGTATAAGAACAGGGATCGAATTCAGCACTATCAGTTCCCGATAGATTTAGTCCGATTAGTTTTAACTGATGAAGACGATAGCAGAAAATACACACCACATCTATGGGCGTTTGATGAACCTCAACTCACAGCACTAATGGAAGAAGCAGGCCTTGTCAAAATAAGACGTTGGGATATAGACAATAATATTTCGCTACAAAAACGTCACTGGGGAAGTATATACTTACAAGGAAATAAACCAGATGGAGAATAATAATATGAACTCGGGGGCAGAAACTATTCACGAACACGAATTGCGTGCATTTTTAACAGAGAGTGAGCACGATTTAGCTGCGCATCAATTAGCTGAAATCGGTGATGACCTAGGTCAAGATGATAAAAAATCTTACTTTTTTGTATTAAATGACCTGAACTTATCTGTTGCTAGAACAGTTCATGATGCACGCATTAAACTGAAGGGTGGGGTAGTAGGTAAAGACTCAAATCCCGTTGAATTTCCAGAATTAATACTTGATAATCCAGAAAGTACTGTAAATGCAGTGCAAATTTTGTCAGTCCTTACAGGCGTTAATCCTCAAGAATCATACCAAGTGCGACACAACTATCGAGTAGGTTTAATTGAGGTAGCTTTAAAATACACAGAAGCATGGGGATTTCATGCAGAGTTTGAAAGACTATATAGTGGTGGCACAGAAGAGGAGATAGAAGTTTCAGCGCAAGAAGCTGATAAAGATATTCATCGACTCGCGGGAAGAATAGGAATTAAACTCGCCACCAATGACGAGATTCAGTTATTCAGAAATCAATTTGATAGAACAGGAAAAGGCAGGGGTCAATATTCATTAAGCGAATTTATGTCACTGTACTCTTCACTTGCCAAACTTGCTGCCTTACGTCGGCTACCTAACCATCAAGTCTTAGATAAAATTAGCATCGATTGGATAGAGCAACATAGACCCGAAAACTTGCCGAGTAATGGCGAAAACATTCAGCTCTCAAAAATTGAAATGGAAGTAATTGAAAATTTGGACTTGCCAAAAACGTGGTTTGTATCAGCTGAACGCAAGTATACAATCCATGGTCAATTACATCTAGCAAGAGTAGCGGTATTGTCGTCACATTTAGCTCGCGCAGACAAATCAAATGACGTAGAATCACGTTCATGCTTTATAGCCGGTCTACTACACGACATACGAAGAATTGACGATAAAAGTGATCCAGGACATGCGAAAGCATCTGCTGATTGGACAATAAAAAATTGGGATATAATTTCCGATTTCCTTGGCCCTATAACAGAAGGAATTAAGCCTACTGACATATACCATGCTATATTAATGCACGATGGTCAATCCGATATAACAGATTCAAGATATCAGAGACTTTCTAAATTTTTACGTACTGCAGATGCACTGGACCGATATCGTCTTCCTAAATTAAATTGGTGGATTGATGATAGTCGCGTAAATATAGTTCCGGACCCATCACTAAAAGCAAGTGCTTTTGATGCGGTCATTAGATCAGAGAATGAACTTATTAAAACAGGGGATATACTAGGAGCATCTCGTGTAATTGTAGATAAAACTTCAAAAAGGCATAAATAATAAATGAGTTTGCTTAGTAGCGATTGGTCAGGCGCTCACACAACGCATGCAATTCATGACTATACCTTTAATTCTGCCCCAAAATTAGTACAAACAAAAACACATTCATGGAAAATAATTCAAGAAAACTTGCCTCACGGGAATCTCATCAACAATAACTCGTTTTTTAAAAGCCACACAAAAAACCAAATTTATCTTGTACACGGAACAAGCAACTTGGAAGCAATACTAGATTCAGGCGCTCTATATGCTAGTGCAGGATGTTTGGTGGGGGCAATATATTGTTCTCAAGCATTCTATGAAGATAACTCATTCAGATTACACAATCTAGGACATTATATCTTTAACTACGAGGTTCCAAGTATACTAAACGCTCATAATGTTAAGCGAAAATCATCTCTTCTACTGATAGATTTAAAACTACCAAAAAATACAAACCCACTACGTGCAGGAATTGACTATCTTCGGATGGGAGACATTCACTTTAAGCTATATCAATCACTACAATACCTATTAACCATCAATGAGCGTAATCAAATAGAAAACAATGTCACATATTCAATCCAAAAAACACTTGATTTCCTCGCCTTTAGTAACCATCTATTCCTCAACGAGTCAACACTAAATCTTCAGCAAGCAAAGGATTATATTTTGCGCCTCAATAGCGCAACGAATGATTTATATATGCTAGGTTATCTATACTTTGAGGCATTATCAGAATATTTAATGTTAGCCTCGACAGATACGACTACTCAACAATTAGCCTCTCTACAAGAATTTAATAATCACATTTATAAAGAACTTATGTACGGCCTTTATGAAAACTTAAGGGGCAATTTTAACATTAGTCAGTTTAATCCTTCGATAAGTATGCTAAAAAGTTACATAACGAGCATGAATCGAGAGAAAAAACTCTCTGTTGATTTTAATCAAGTACTACAATATGTTGCAGATCGAGTTATATACTGGATAAACACACGGTTCCTGTCTCAGCCAGGAACATTGATTGACTGGTTAGGTAGCGCTACTAGATTTGACGATATAGCACAAAATCTATCTCCGCTAATAGGTCACAGCATCCATCGTCAATTAAGAAACCAAAAACGATACAAAGAATTTTATTTTTACTTTGATCACGTAAAAGCCCTCGATGTATGGAATTATTGGAATAAAGCTAATATCGCTCTACCATTTAATGGTGTATTTCCAAAAGGAGAAATTGGTATTAACCCATCATATACTAATATGAAATACAAAATATATAGAGCAACCATCGACCCACATAATCCACAATACATTCAAAAAAAAGAAGAGTTAGCAATTCAAATCGCACCCAGACTCATTGATATAAATCAATCGTTCATGCGTGCTGGCGGAAACTTCTCTATTTCTAAAGGTTTAAATTAATATAATGCATGAAATTGAATTGCGAGGGAGATTAGATGAGCTAGAGTTTGTTCAACTTAAAGCAAAGCTTGATTATTTATCTGTAGGAATGATAAACGACAAAAATAGTCAATTTTTTGATTTCAAGAACGGGATATTAAAAGTGTCTGAGCACATCCAACAACAAAAAATTGTGCTTTCGTTAAAGATAGGAGATGAAACAGATAGTAATTTAGAGGAATATGAAGTAGATTTTTTTCATGGACAATTTTTACAAATTATAGAATTAATTGTAAAACTTGGTTACAGTAAAAGAGAGCTAGTGAATCAAAAACGCATAGACTACAAAATAGACGATGTTAACATAGCAATAAAGCATACTCCTGATTGGGGATATCATTTTGAAATCGAAAAAGTTATCGATTCACATAGTCACGCATATAACGTAGGCAAAACAAGAAAATATTTAATAGACTTCTGTAAGTCACTTGGGATTACGCCAATGACAAAAAGCGAGCTAACTAATTTCTTAAATTCAATTAATAAAACAAATATATAGTTAAAGAAGTTCTGGTAGAAGACTTGCAATTAATTGCTTAGCTGCCATATCGACTGTATTAGAATTATCTATACTCACTACAGGTATATTTTGTTCATTGCCGATAATATCAGCAAACACCTGATTCATTGTTGTATAACCGGCCAATAAAGCAGCTTCAAGACGACGATCGCTAATATTGGGCGGTAAAATTTCCCTATGCCGAACTCCGTGATTAGAATCAAGTTGTATACGATCTAAAATCTGATTGTAATGAGCGTAAACCGCAACAATTCCATCGGCCTTTTTAACGTACGGCATTACAGATGATTTTACTTCGCCTGCATTAAAAAAAAGAAGGTGAGTATCGATTAGAAGGTGGGTCAAAGTTCCAGATTTCTTATTGCTGTCCATGATTTTAGATACTCTATAATCAAACGCCTCATGCTTAACTTCATCAGAGAATTGACTTAGCTCTTTGTGTGTTTTTACACCCATACTCTCCATTAAAATAGAAGAGCTACTTATGTGCCTAAAGATATTGGGCCATTTGACGAGAATACTCTTAATAATTTCCGTCTTTCCAACACCATTTGGTCCCGTAACCAATATATTCTTGTTTGATATTACGTTAGTCATAAAAGCAAGTACCCCGCATTGCAACATTATTACATATTATAGAATGTTGACAAGCAAAAAAACTTTAGAACTTTTTCATTAATGAATGCAGTCGATTAAAATACGTATTATTCAACTACCACCCAAATACTCCAAATCGATCACCTTGAGAGATTCTATCGCATACTAATTTAATATAATCGACAGTCTCGTGAGGGAGTTTTTTTGGATTTATCCATCTTATTTTATCGTGTAAGTTGGGTTCCATATTTTTTGGCAGTCCTAAAAAACTCTTTGCATAGAAATAATAATCAACTCTGTCTTCTATATCTTCTTTTTGTTTATTTCTTTGAAGTATGTAGACCAGTTCAATTGAGTCTAAATCAACTACAACACCAACCTCTTCTTTAGTTTCGCGCGCTGTCGCATGGTTAATTGGCTCATGTTCTCGCACATGCCCACCTGGAAGGCTCCAGAGCCCATCTTGATACCCTGTGTTTGCTCGATGAATAAACAGCCATTCATTATGTTCATTGGCCAAAATTATATAACAACTTTGTGCTGTCAAATATGCCTTATCTCCTAGTGCCATCGTAGATCCTTTTCTTATGTTAAAATTATAAATCTATTATTCTCACATTGTGTGTAATTGCCCGATATAGAAATTTAAATTCTATAATTGCTGTCTCATATAAACATATAAATTTTAATAATAAAAAATCATTTATTATTAAAGGTATTTGTCGTTTTGGCATTAAGTTGTTAATATTTATATATGGTTTTCCCATATTATAGAGAAGGTATTAGCAGAGAAGCTTTTGTTCCGGATACTACTAATGCTAATGAAATAATTGAGATATTGGGAGATGAAAGTCTTTTGAAGGAAGTCGACAGTGGTAATGTGACAATCGCAATGATTCGTCCCTTACTTGACGCTTGCACACTTGAAGATTGGTCTGATAGACAAGCATGTGAACAAATTGATTACTCTATTTCTGACTTAGGCGTGTTAAGTAAGTTTGCAGTACGGTTCGACGATAGTACTGTCAATAAATTCTATGCCGGAACGCCAAAAACTACGCAGTTGGATATGAAACCTGAACGTTATGAGCGTTTCGAAAACCGATGGGATGAATTCGTTGATCTTATGACTGCCGGCCCAACTACAGTTTTATTACTTTATAGTCCAGATGGTGATGCCGTAGAGCTGTGGCGTAAGCAAGTAGGTCATTATGATATTGTCAACAAACGCGATTCGAACACTATACGCGGCAAATTTGGTTTAGATAACTATAACAATCTTGTGCACGGCAGCGATAGCATCGAGTCTGTAAAAAAAGAGCTTAAGATAATGCAATCACTTCTTAGGGCTAGCGACAAAAATCTTGCAAAAACACACTCTTCAATCGAAAAATATAGAGAAATAGGTTCAAGTACTTTAACATTGTTACATATATCAAATCCGGACTTTGTTACAGCAATAAGTGACTGGACTCCTAGTGGTGAAACTTTTTATAGAGAGCTGCTAGTAAACACGGGAAGAGAAGTTAATCATTATGTCGAAAAAGCATGCGTAAAAATTCTCCCCTCTGAAACCTTGCGAGAGTGGTTAAGTAGAAGACGAATACTGCAAAGAGCTGGGGTAGAGACTCCAAAATTGCAAGCTCATGATTTAGTTGAAATCATCGAAGAATATATTCCTTATAGTCTTAGTGATGCATATAATAGACTTGATTTAGATAATCAAATCATACTAAAAGAACGATTTGTTGAAACATACAAGAGAATTCTCATAGCAGGATTCACGCCAATTAGTTTTCATGACGTAAGATCTCGAGGCGATGATGTTGTTGTTATTGATTTTGGTTCTGACCTAGGTGGACAAGCTAGTCAACAGTCCACGACAAAAGAGCAAGCACAGATTGAAAACGAATTTTATAAATTGGTAAACTAATACACGAATAGTAACTATAAAATATCTATATCATCACTTCCAGCTCTAATTAATTAGAGGAAATGTTTTGCGTTTCATGTTGTTTAAGCTTTGGCAGATTTTTTGCAATATGCAAATTGCGCAAATCGCCAATAGTTTCGTCAAAATACAGATATACGATATATGGCACTAGATTACTCGGAAACAAGCTCGTACCTTTATAGTAACCTTCTTAAAAGAAGATTTAGCAACAGTATAATTTTCAGCAATTTTGCGTAATTTTTTAGATACGCTTAAGCCCTCAAGCCGTTCTTAGATAACAGCCTGTTTACGTTGTTCTTGTGCTCTAAAATTGCTTATTCAAAAGCTCTTATTATGCCGCAAGAAAAACTATTCATACTCACATTGATTTAATAATTTGCAGATATTACTTAGACTATATCGGCCTTAAGTTTTAGATTGTAAAACGCATGGTTCTCATCCAGTTTGGGGAGCCAAGTATAAGCACTTTGAATAGTGTGCTTTTTATTTTGCTATGATATTTATATGAAAATGTACTTGTCATCTTACCACGTAGGTGATTTCGGTAACGAACTGCAAAAGTTAGTTGGTAAGCAAGATGCCAAAGTTGCAATAATCGCAAACTCACGCGACTGGTCGGATGATAAAAAGAGGATCGATCAAGGTAATCAACGTGAGTTGAAAGATATGAGAGATCTGGGATTTGAGGCTGAGTTATTCGACCTAAGAGCATCTTTTGGGAAGTCAAATCTAGTAGATCGTCTATCAAAGTTTGATATGGTTTGGGTCTTGGGTGGAAATACATTCATACTCGTCAAAGCAATGAAGTTAAGCGGTTTTGACAATGTTATTAATGAACTTATAAGGCCCGGGAAATTGGTGTATGCAGGCTATAGCGCTGCCTTCTGTGCTGTTAGTCCTTCGCTTGATGGGGTTGAAATAGTCGATGACATCAACGCCACGGCAAGTGGTTACGAAGATATCGAAGTTAAGGAGGGATATGGACTGATTGACTTTTATCCTATCGTTCATTTCAGATCAAACCATCACGAATCTGAAGATGTTGAAAAAGAGTATGAGTATGTAAAATCTAAAGGACGAAAGTTCAAAACCTTTTGCGACGGAGACGTCTATATAGTTGAAGGTAATAGAAGAGAGATTTTGAGGTCTTCATTGTAATACAAGTCAAACTTATTGTTGCAAAGCTCGTCCACTATAGGGAGCCATGACTATCTACAGTACGACGTTGAGTTTATATCCCGAAAACACTTACGCTACTAGTTTTTTCTTTGCTAAACTTACTACATGGATCACAAGTTAGTAATAACACCCATTAAAAACATACTGTTTATAAAACCTGGCGATGATATTTCTGCAATAGTAGCTAACTCAATCCGCCAGAATCAAATTTTACTGAAAGAGGGCGATGTAGTTTGTGTAGCGTCTAAGATAATTTCGATTTCGGAAGATAAGTATGTTGATCTCGGCACGATAAAAGTATCTCCAGAAGCAGAACGATTACATAAAATAATTTCCAAAAAAGACCCTCGCGTTATCCAATTAATTATTAATCAAGCAAACCATTTGGATGAAAATATTAAAATTAACGGCTCATGGATAGGCGCAAAGAATCACATCGGTAGATTCCTTACGAGTGCTGGAATAGATAAAGTTAATGAGTCCACCGTTTTGACCCTCCCGGATGACCCTGACATTTCAGCCAGTAAAATTGGTAAAAAATTATCGGCAGATTTCAATACAAACGTCGGAGTGCTGATTACGGATAGCGACGGAAGGGAAGGGATTGCCGGTGCAACGCAACTCTGTATTGGCTTATACGGGGTGCCGCCAATTCGCAATAAGAACGATTCACCTGAAACTGTTTGTGATATGCTTGCCGCGGCTGCTGGTCTAGTAATGGGCCAACGAGGTAATAATATTCCGGTTGTAGTGATAAGTGGCTACAAATATAGTTTTAGTAGTAAGGCAAAGCTAAAAGACGCATATTGAGTTCAAGACCGACAGCTGAGCCAAAACTAACTACAGTACGCGTTGAAGTTGAATCCATTGAGCATCACATTGCCAAATTTTGCTATAGTTAAATCTATGAGCGAACAGCTGGGAGATGAATTTGTTGTCATGCATTTTGCAGAAGATCAGGAAATTGAGCAGTTAACAGCTGTAGAATCTGCAGCTGACCAAGTTTTTAATGAAGCCGGTATACAGGATTTACCTCCTGCCGCCTCTGCAAGTGAGCTCAAAACAGCAAAGGCGTTGATTGTCGCAGGAAATCCTCCAATTGGTTTTGTCCGTATAGAGGAGATTGATGCAAATGCTCATCTTGAACAGCTTTCCGTAATCCCTAAAGAAAGTGGGAAAGGGACGGGGGCAGACTTCTTGAGCAAGCTTGCAGGTGGGCCGCTGAACATGGCTACAGCACAATGACACTCTCTACTTTCCGAGACATAGAGTGGAATGCTCCATTCTATGCTAAGCACGGGTTTGAAATTTTAACAGAACTTACGCCCGGACTTGAAAATTTAAGACAGCTTGAAATAGAAATTGGACTTGATAAAATTGGCCCACGAGTTGTTATGAGAAGGGCGCTGGCCGGTTTAAGACCTACTGGCTGAGACATAAACATTTAAACCTCACTTAATACGGCGTGTATGTATGTTTGGTAAAATTAACCTAATGATTAATAAGTGGCACCAGCTTCTCAAAATGCCTAAGTTCGACCAAGCATGGCACGATAACGATTTAGCCGACGAACTTAACGAGTACAACGAAGAGACGAGGCTACTTAAAAAATGGAGCGAGCTGAGTGACGTTGTATATACTTGTACGCGAGGTAGATGGAGTGGGCATGAAATCGCATTTCCATTTACTTGGTGGCATTTTATGCTTGGTACAATTTACATGATTCCGAAATATTCAGGTCGATGGCTGTTTTTCAGAAGCGCAGGCAAAAAGGCAGGTGCAACTACTGACATTAGAGAAGTACGTAACCCAAAAAAGACCTACAAGCTTCACACTATAGCTAAAAAATATAACCTTGATCCTAAAACATTCCAAGCTATTTGCGAAAGGCAGTTGCGCTATTGGATATTACTTCCTTAGGTAAATTGAAATTACTTAGATCGTACACTAGGAGGATCTAAGCATAAGCACTATATACTTTCTAATTCTCTAGAATTCTCGTAAACTTATTTAATATTTCATTTAGCTGATCTCTTGAGCCCGTCCACCAGATTTTTTCTTCAAATTCACGAATTGAGAACCATCTATAGTCTATATGCTCTTCATTTAATACTATGTTCGAATTGTCTACTTGAGCCGCTAAACAGTGTTCAGTAACTTCGTCTCCAGTATCCTTGTTGAGATATGACATTGATATGTTTAGGCTATCGATCTTTAGAGGCTCAATACCGATCTCTTCAGAAATTTCTCTTTTTGCAGCCTGCTCAATACTCTCGCCATCTTCTACTCCGCCAGTAATAACGTAATAATCATAAGTCAGGTTAGGTTCCGGATTTGGCTTTAGTAATAGTAACTTAGTGCCAGCTATATCAATCTTATATACAATTACCCAGATTTTATTTAGTTCGTCCATATTTTTTATAATATATTGCTACAAAAAATCTCCTCTAGAAGGGGCAATTAGTCTCATCAATAAACCCCATAAACGAAACGTAATCCATTTTCTCTATTTCTTCTGGAGTTACTAGATTATTCTGTCTCAACATAATACGATAATATCAGTTATGCCTGAAAATAAATCTTTATTACCTTATTTTATTGTTAATATTGAGGCGGCTATCCGTAAAGAAAACAGGTGGTTAATGTGTATTCGCTCAGAGAAGGAAAGCCAAGCCGGAGGTATGCTTTCATTGGTTGGAGGAAAACTAGAATACAGCGATCCTGTAAAGTTCAGTATTGAAGAAGCTGTAAAAAGAGAAGTCCTGGAAGAAACTGGATTACGCGTATCTCCAATAGACTATATTCATAGTAGTATTTTCATATCTAACAAAGGTAATCACGTGCTAGATATTGTATATCTGTGCACAATTACAGGCGAAAGCGATAGAATGAAAACTTCAGATGAAATTCAAGAATTAAAGTGGATGACAATAGAAGAGATAAAACAGCACCCACGAGCGCAGAAATGGCTTATTGATAGCATAAAACTTGTTGAAGATTTATATAAGCGGACATAGCTCGAAGAATTATTAAAATATACTCAATCTAATTACCGATACTGACTTTTAATAACAAGGTCAAACTTAAGGATGCATGCTAGTTTCAGCACCAATATAACAATCCAGTTTTAAAATGTATTTATTACAGATAGACTATACATATGAAACATGAAACAGCGTCTCAGCAAATTGATAATATTATTAAAAAAGCAGATGATTGGCGAGGAGACATGCTTTCACGTCTCAGATCTGCAATTCTCGAGACAGACCCAGATATTTCTGAAGAAGTAAAATGGAAGAAGCCATCAAAACCCGAAGGTGTTGCTGTGTGGATATACAATGGGAATATAGCAGTTGCAGACATACTCAAAAATGCAGTTCGCTTAACATTCCCTAAAGGAGCTATAATAAGTGACCCGGGAGAGTTTTTTAATACCAGACTTGATAGCAAAGCAGTTCGTGCGATTGACTTCTTCCAAGACTCCATCATAGATATTACAAAACTAAAGGCTATAGTTAAAAGCGCCATAAAATTAAATAGTCTTTAATCTAAGATTGATAGACGATAGATGAAGGCAATCATCTAAATCTTTACTTGCACGAAAATTACCATGCATATATCCTTTATAGAATAATGAAAGTCGCAGTTATTGCAGCAAACGGTAGAACTGGCAGAGAGTTTGTAATGCAGGCGTTGGCTTCAGGCTACAGCGTTAAAGCAGGTATATATCACAAAAATAGTCTGGCAATAAAGCACGAAAATCTAGAACTTTTAAAATGCGACGCTACAAACAAACAAGACCTTGAAGCCCTTATTGATGACCAAGATGCTGTAGCGTGTTTTATTGGCCATGTACGAGGTTCTTCTGCGAATGTACAGACTGATTCTATTAAGTTAGTATCTCAGGTAATGAAAGATAAAAAGGTCAGTAGGCTAATTAGTTTGACTGGTACTGGCGTAAGATTTCCAAACGATAAAATTACTCTAATTGACAGGATCCTAAATCTTGCTATTAGCATAATTGACCCGGCACGAGTCAAAGACGGTATTAACCATGTAGAGGTATTAAAAAACAGTTCATTAGACTGGACGGTAATAAGAGTCCTCAAGCTCCAAGGCTCTAAATCAAAACCGTATAGTTTAAGGGAGCATGGACCGACTAAAATGTTTGTTAGCCGTCACGATGTTGCAAAAGCTGCCCTTGAAGTAATTGAAAATAGTAGTTTCATAAAAAAAGCTCCAATAATTTGCAAACCAAAGGATTAAATTTAATCCTGATCAATGATTGGTAATGCTTCTATTGGGACATTTAAAATTTTGGCAAGTAAGTCAATTTGTTGAAATTTACAGTACTTAATCTGATTTCCATGCAAATCATATATGCGGTAATAATGCGTGAACTCTAATATCTCGCCCTTAAAGTTTTTAGCCTTAGTTGGTTTATTAATACGTTTGATTATCCAACCTTGTGTCTGATTATCTAAAATACGTTTTATCTTAGCGTAATGATTGAAAGCCATTTTTAAATTATACAATTGATCTTTTTATATACAGTAGCCATTAAAAAATGGCATACCAATGAATTTAATAATTAAATATATGGCTTAAAGTTGGTAAAATTTAAATATGATTAGTGCAATTGTAGGAGCAAAAGTATTCTTGATTAATTCTTCAGGTCAGATTTTAGCTTTAAGACGAAGTGAATCAGATGATATCCGTCCCTTAACATGGGATATACCTGGTGGTGGGGTAGAACAAGATGAGAGCCCGATTAATACGGTAATTAGGGAAGTAAAAGAAGAGGTCGGACTTGATATTTCTAACCCTACCATCTTTTACATTAATTCAATTAATACTGAAGGTTATAGAATTCGGCTTCTCTTCTATACAAAGTGCGACCCCAAGAAAATAACATTAAGTTTTGAGCACGATCAATATAAATGGGTGAGCATTGATGAGTTCACTAAATTAGAGTCGCCGGATTATCAAATAGAAGCAGCCAATAAGCTATCAAAGTATATTAACCAACCAAGCGGTAACTAGTTTTTCAGCAAGAAGAGAACTAATTAAAGAAGTTTGAATGGAAGTCTGAATTAAGCCTGGTATTTTGAGCGAATAAAAAAGGTTTAGTTCAACATCAAAACTGACCATAAGATTCACCCATACATTCACAAGTAAAATCGAGCGAACTTTAATATGTTAGTTAGAAATATTCCAAATGAGCTGGTAAGAATTCTTGTGTAATTGTTACTTTTTATTTAAATAGTTAACTTATTTGAACAAGGCTACTATTTAGCTATCTCAAATTGATTAAGTCGTTTTTCATTAGACAAGTTAGGATGTTGTTGCAACTTAAGTAATTGGTCATATATACCGCCACTGTGGGCCAGTTCTTTAGGAGCCCCAATCTCATCAACCTTGCCGCCATTGATTGTAATAATTTTATCAACTAAGTTAATGGTACTTAGCCTATGAGCAATAATTAAAGTTGTTCGTCCTTTCATTAGTCTCTCTAAGGCTTCTTGAACCATATGCTCACTTTTACTATCTAGGCTAGAAGTCGCTTCATCCAGTATTAAAATTGGCGCATCCTTTAATAATGCGCGGGCTATAGCAATACGTTGTTTTTGGCCACCACTTAACTTTAAGCCTCGTTCACCAATAGTGCTTTCGTATCCGTCATTTAACTTAGAGATAAACTCATCGGCATTAGCAGCTTTTGCGGCAGCCTCAACTTGTTCTTTACTTGCTCTCGGATTGGCATATGCGATGTTTTCTCGGATTGTGCCACTAAAAAGAGCAGGCTCTTGGAATACAACACCAATATTGTCTCTTAAGCTTTCTCTGCTGACGGTAGAAATGTCCTGTCCATCAATTAATATCTTTCCGGAGAGGGGACTATATAGCCGCATAATAAGACTGGTTATAGTTGTTTTACCTTCACCCGACTCACCAACCAATGCAGTCTTACTATCTGCTTCGAGGGTAAAATCCAGTTTTTTTAGTACAGGTTCTTTATCGTATGCAAACGATACAGAATCAAAGGTAATTTCTCCTTTAGTTACCTTTAGCGTCTTGGCATTAGATTGATCGGCCGTATCCGACTCTTCGGCTAGTACGTCAAAGTAATCTTTACTATTAGAAACAGCCCGTTGAGTTCGATCAACTAAAAAGCTTATTGAGAAAATCGGAAGACGAATCATCGCTGCATACTGAATAAGCAGCACCATGGTGCCAATGCTATAAGTTCCACGAGCCGTTTCGACAAAGATATACATGAATACACCAAAGAAAATTACAGCTAAAATTGAACGACGAATATTATCCTGACGGTGCCAGAACCGACTTTGAGGCCTAACTATATCTGTCGCTTTCATAAAGTACTGGTCGAAGTGCTTAAGCTCACGCTCTTCCTGGTTAAAGCTCTTCACAACTTTTACTTGACCTATACTCTCAGCAAACCTACCGCTGGCGATGTCTAGATTCTCATTAATCTTTTTCTGTAATTTCTGCCATCGCTGACTGGTTTTGGTGGTTAACCCAATGAATATTGGGTACAGAAGCGCCAGCATCAAGGCTACCGGCCATGAATAGTAAGCTACGATAGCAAGTGTAAAAACAGTGCTAAATATAAACTGCAGAAAGTTATTTGAGAACATGTTAACGAAATCACCGATATCTTGGATGCCACGGTTCATACGGTTAATGATGGTTCCGGTAAGTTCAGAGTCAAAGTAACGCTGGGGCAGTGACATCAAATGCTTATAATAACGACTACTCATTAAACCTTTTAGCTTAATGGCCAGTACGTCTCCCCAGTACCCGCTTATATTGCTAAAGAAAGTTTGGCCAATATCGGTTAAGAAAATTAAAAAGGCATAGAAGGCAACTAAGCCTACGTTGGCATGATTAGTGCCACTATGCCCAACAATCTGGTCAATTGCAGCCTTAGTGATAAGTGGAACTACCTGGCTCATTAAAGCCAGTAAAATAGTCATAATCGATACGCCAACATAGTAGCGCCAAAGACTACCGGTAAATTTTATGATTCTCCAGATATATTTCACAAATACTTACTATAGAGGATTTGGTGGTCATTAAGAAGTTAGGTTTTCTAAAGTTAACTATTAGAGAATTGAACTACTTCGTTTTTAAAACCCACTAGGGAATGAATCCCAGCAAAGAAGTGACGTTTAAGCTACTTTAATGCGCCAATGCTTATAAGTTTATCTTCTAATTCCTTATTTGATGGTTCTTTTAAAGAAGTTCCATCGGAAAATACTATTGTAGGGATGATTCTAAGCCCGTTATTTAGCTTTGTTACGATATCGGCAGCTTCGGGCACTTCTTCAATATTTATCCATTCGTAAGCCACCTTTTTATCATCAAGAAAGGCTAGGCTTCGGTGACAATCAGGGCACCATGATGCTCCGTAAACTTTAATTATAGAATCTTTGACTGTGCTCATATATTCTTATTAATTTTACACTTGATATACAGGTAATCACAAATTAAAACTAGTCCTATTTTATGAATGATATAAAAAGGGAACGTAAATTAAAGTTTGTTAAAATAAAACTATGCCAGACAAACTTGTCCGAGACTTAATACCGGAACTTATCATTAAGGACGGTTTTAAACCTAAAACTAGAATACTGAGTGATGAAGAATACCTTTATGAGCTAGATAAGAAATTGATCGAAGAAGTTAATGAATACCTAGAAGCCAACGATTTAGATGAGTTATGTGACATTATTGAAGTCATAATGGCAATAGCAGACGCAAGAGGTACCGGATTTAATGACATTGAGCAAAAGAGAAATGATAAACTCCAAAAGCGAGGCGGATTTAAACAAAAAATATTTTTATACGAAGATAAATGAAAACCAAAACAAACAAATTAGTTTGGCTAATTATATGGTAGGATATTTTAATGATTAGAGCAGTTATTTTTGACTTCTATGGCGTAGTCGTGCCAGACATTTTCAGTGATTTTATTAGAAAAGTATCCGAAAACTCAGACGTAGACGACAATAAGCTAAAAGAACAGGTAAACAAATACTATTTAGGTTTAGAGAATTTTGATTACATTACTAATGCTCTAGAATATATATCCGCCACTCAAGATTTTCCAAAAGATTACTTTAGACTATTACCTGAAGATATATCCCCTAATTTCATTAAGCTTGTCAAAAAACTTCACCTGCATTTCTTAAAGGTGGCAATTGTAGGTAATATGGGTAGCCAAGCATATGAAATGCTTACAAACTTTGATAAAGATGCGCATGAGTTTGACCTAATTGCTTCGCCATCGTTATATGGCGAAGATTTGTTGAGTGAACAGTTTTTTATATCTGCGCTAAACGAGCTTGGCGCACCACTCGACTCATGTTTACTAATCAGCAATAATCAGGCTTACTTAAACTTCGCCACGAAGATAAAAATGCAAACGCGTGAACTATTGGATTTCGACTCTCTCAATGACTACGTAGAAAAGTTAGTCTAAACTTTTAGAGACCAAAGGTTTTCTTGGTTTCCGCTTTTGCAGTACTAGATTGAGTTGGTGAAGTAGCTGCGGCTATAGAACTTCCAGCCATTGATGTTGGAGTAGTTTGGCCCCAGCCAGAATCAGCGGGGTTAGTTGTGATTGCAGGAGTAGTTGCAGCAACCACAGTAGAATCAGTTGTAGGTGTGCTTGTAGCTGAAGGTACAGAGTATGCTTGATGTGGTGGATACCCAACTTGAGCTGTGTTATTAGAATTAGAATTGACGGTGTAGCTACCCGCACCTACAACTGGAGTTGGCGTGAAGGTGGAAGAAGGTGAAGAACCAGCCGAGGATGCAGTATCAGCAACTGGCGAGGCGGCACCGACAGGGAAGTTAGATGCACCGATAGTTGGCGGAGTTGGCGTGAAGGTGGAAGATGTACTGGCAACTGCGGCGGAAGATGTGCTTGAATCGGTAGCTTTTTTATTTTCTTCGAAACTCATAATATCTTGATGTCTTGCATCCATTCCTGGTGCGGCACCCAGATTATGTTCGAAAGTGGTAATATCTTGATGTCTTGCATCCATTCCTGGAGCAACAGCTAAATTCTGTTCATTTGACACAATGTCTTGTCGTCGTGCGTCAAAACCTTGTGTAGCGGGAGAGGCTGAAGTTTTTTCGTCCAATACGTGCTTAATGGCTCCATTAATGTGACCCAAGTCAGTGTAAGTGCGCCCGTTAATAGTTACGCTATCAATAGCGCCTTGACCTCCGCTTAACCCGTTTCCGTTAAATTTAATTCCTGCAGAATTGTTGGTTAATTTATGTAGTACAGCAGGGTTGGAAATGTTGGTATGCAATGTATCCATTGCGTAGTTCCATGGTAAGGTGTTGCCGGCAGTTGGCTTTATGTCAACATTATGCTGAATAGTAACAGTGTCGGCCGGTGATGAAACTCCTGACGTAAAACTATGACTTGCAGGAAGGCTACCGGCATGAGAATCAGCCTGCGATGATACTTCTGAAGTTAAACTACGCCCTGGTGAAAGGCTTGAATCTAGTGATGGAGTTTGGCCTGCAAGAGTATGATCCGGCGTAAGTCTGTCTAGTGTCGAAGCCCTAGCGGGATCTTTGGAACCGGTATAAAATGGAGAATCTTTAATTGCATCTGGTACAGGGGTAGCAAATAATGACGCCGGCGTAGAGTATACAGTGGGTGAAGCTGGACGTGTTAAGTCCTTAAGCTCGGCATTCATCGACATAGTTGACTGTGGTGAAGAAGGCATATGTTCAGTTGCTACACTTGGTGTGGGGCTATTTGCCTTTATATCCGAAACAGTCCACATTGATCCAATGGGAATACTATTGTCTTTTTCAATATTCTTTTCTAAATTTAGTACGTCTTTTTTAACTGTAGGTGTAAAAGTTCCATTTTGAGAATCGGCCAACGCTTGGCTGTTTATGCTCAATATCTCTTCAACTGCACCATTTGTTCCAAGGTTTTTTATATTAACATTTTTAGTAAACTTGCTTAATATGCTCTTTTTACCTGGAAAATTCATTTTATTTCTCTTTTTTTAGTTTCTAGATTTATACCGAATATTATACTTTAAAACATTAGCAACACAACTCTTTTATAGACCGCCTTCTCGGTTTAGCTCGTATAGGTATTTCTCAAGACCGCCGTATTCATTGACATCTCTCAATTTGCCTTTATCTAACACATATACCTTGCTCATAAGGCTTAATAAGGGAAGGCGGTGTGTAACTAATAGCACGGTCTTACCATTAATTAAATTACCTATGGATTTTTGAATGAACATTTCAGACTGAGCATCAAGTGCTGAAGTGGGCTCATCCAAACAAATAATCTGAGCATTTTTAACTAGCGCTCTAGCTATAGATATTCGTTGTTTCTGGCCACCACTTAAACTTGATCCGCCTTCGCCAACTACAGATGCACTTCCCATAGGCAGATTGGATACAAATTCGTTAATGTTAG
>JAJYJU010000032.1 GCA_021789195.1 bacterium
TCGGGCTCTTTAGTTTCAGACTCCTCTGCTTCTGCAGGAGTTTGGGTGAACTCTTGTTTAGCGGCCTCCTCTTTGATATCCTCTTCGGGTGGAGCTAAGGAATTAATATTATCTTGAGCTTCTACTTCTACTTTAGGTTCTTCTTTATCATTAGAATTAACGCTAATAGCCTTGTCTTCCGGTTTATTGTCACTGTCTCCAAGTGGTTTTATAACTATTGGTTTAGCCTGGGAAATCATGCCCTCTTCATTAGCCGGCACGTCTTCTGAATCATCGCCAAGAATATTCATAGATTGGTTGCCCATAATCGGGCCACGACTAACCACAATCGGCTGGCTTTTTGGCTTAGTCACCGTTTTTGCCGTTCCGGCAATGATATCGAATGATTTACCCTTTTTAGTATCCGCCACCATTATTACCTATTTTATTCCTTAGTCTCACCAAGAGCAGCTAAATAAACTCCCGTTACTATATCGCTAAAACGCTCATAGTTTAAACTGGCCCGCCCAACTAATAGTCCATCAACTCCGTCAATTGCCATAATACCGCTGACATACTCCGGTTCATCACTACCACCATAAAGAACCCTGATTGATTCTTCGGTCTTTGATCCATAGAGTTCTCTTACCTGATATCTTATCCAATCTACTGCTTCTTTAATCGTGTCAGGTGATGCCGGTTCATTTGCGCCAATTGCCCAGACCGGTTCATAGGCTAAGACAATGTTCTCAGCATCTTCGCTAGTTATGTTAGACAGAGCCGTTACTATCTGGTCGTGTAAAACTTGCTTAGTCTCCTTTTGTGATCGCTCTTCTTTAGTTTCGCCAAGACATAGAATAGGAACAATGCCGTTTCTAACTGCCGCAGCAACTTTGTCTCTAGTTTCATCAAAGCTTTCTTGGAAGAAGCGGCGTCTCTCTGAGTGACCAATTATGGCATAGTGAACTAGGTCGCGCATCTGACTTAGAGAAACTTCTCCAGTAAATGCTCCCTCGTCAACAAAGTAACCGTCTTGAGCAGCAAGACGAAATCTACGCCGATCAATTTCCTGACTTAATGGTTGGAGAGATAAATAATTAGGCGCTAGCACCACCTCAACATTACGATGTGTTTTTATAGACTTATGTAAGCGGTGCGTGAGCAAGCTAGCTTCGTGTATGCTTAGATACATTTTCCAGTTGGCCACCACTAGTTTCACCCTACTCATAATGCTTATCTTATTGTACCCTATTTATTCTCTAACGCTTCAATGCCAGGCAGTTTACGCCCGGCCATTAGCTCAAGACTAGCTCCACCCCCAGTTGAAACATGATTAAACTGATCAACTAGACCTCTGTTTTCGATGTATCCAACTGTATCGCCACCGCCAACTAGGCTGTAAGGTCTGTAACCAAACTGACCTAACAGAGCGTCAATAATAAGTTCCGTGCCATGAGCAAATGGTCCAAGCGGACCGATTAATGAGGGGATTTCGGTTACGCCCATGGTACCGTTCCAAACTACAGTATTAACTTGCTGGGTAATTCCTGCAATAAACGAACCACTAAATGGACCAATATCTAAAATCTTTTCGTGCTTTTTGACAGTTGTTGCGCCATGCGGAACCCGTTTTGGATAGTTCTCAATATCGGCAACTACATGAGTGCTAAAGTCTACAATTCTAGTTAAAGCATTAGGTTCAACCTTCTCAGACACTACAACATCTCTAGGCAAAACAAATAGAAAGCGACGTTTTTTAGTTTCTTCATTGGCTAAACGAATAATATCTTTGGCAAGTGGTAAATCATTACCGTCCACCAAACTGTCGCCTATAAATACCCCCTGAGCACTTAAGAACGTATTACCCATAGCCCCGCCGATCGCCACTATGTCGGCAATTTCAATAAACTTCTTTATTAAATCAAGTTTATCGGCAATTTTCGCTCCTCCAATGATGGCCATTAAAGGCCGTTTTGGATTCGCCATCACATCTGTAATAGTGTTCGCTTCTTTCTTTAATAGAAAACCTGAAACAGATGGCAGGTGACGCGTTATGGCATCAGTTGAGGCATGAGCACGGTGTACAACTCCAAAACCGTCCTGCACAAAGAGATCTGCCGGTTTAGCAAGTTGTTTTGCAAAACTGTCTGAATTTTCTTCTTCTTCAGGATGAAAGCGCAAATTTTCTAATAAAAGCACCTCACCTGGCTCAATTTCATCTAACGCGGTCTCAACTGGTTTACCAATACAGTCTTTAACAAAAACGACCTTAGTTTTTAACATACGCGCAAGAACTGGTGCGATTGGCGACAATGAAAATTCCGACTTAACAGTTCCGTTGGGACGACCTAAATGAGAAATAAGAATTACTTTAGCCTTGTGTTCCAGTAAATACTTAATTGTTGGAAGAGCTTGCTTAATTCGGTAAGCGTCGGTAATCTGCCCGTCTTTAATCGGTACATTGAAATCTACTCTAAGAAGTACAGTTTTTTTACTGACGTTTACATCTTCAATCGTTTTTTTAGTAAACATTAGTCTAGCATCCTTACTTTGATAGTGTCTGTAGTGCCGACTACTCCTGGTTGCTGGCCAGAAACCATAACAATAATGTCTCCTTTTTTAAATACGCGCGTGTTTCTAAGATAATCCGTTAGCTTAACTGCTGCTTTATCGGTAGCAGGACGTATATAGCTGTCTACGCCATATACGATTGCCAATTGTTGAGCTGTTTTTTCTAGATTGGTTACTGCTAATAGAGGTATGTTTGCTCGTCTGGCAGCTATACTTATAGCCGTTGCGCCAGTCTTAGTTTCTGCAACTATCGCTTCGGCTTCAACTGTTTGGGTAAGTTTAATAATTGCCTCGGCAATAGCATTCCTAATTGTACGGTTGCTGGGTTCATCGGTATTAAATGTAACTGACAAAGGAGAGTGATTCTCTGTGTAGTTAATGATTCGCTGCATCGTTTTTACCGCTTCAAGTGGATAGTTGCCGGTGGCGGTTTCGTCACTTAGCATCAAACAATCCGCACCAACAATTACAGCCGTGGCTACATCAGAAACTTCAGCCCTGGACGGTTCCATTTCTTCAGTCATACTAATTAGCATCTGGGTTGCAACAATTGTTGGGGTTGCATAGTTGCGGCCCAAACCAATAATTTTACGCTGTAACACCGGGATACTCTCGGCATTAGTTTCAACTGCTAAATCTCCTCTGGCTATCATCACAACATCGGATGCCCTAACAATTTCATCAATATTATCTATAGCCGCTTTGGTTTCAATCTTAGCAATAACTTTGGCATTAAAATTAATGGTAGACAGTAGTTGTTTAAGTTTTTTTATATCGTTGGCGGATTGAACAAAACTTAAGGCGACATAGTCTATGTCCTGGCTGGCACCCCATACTAAATCCGCCCGGTCTTTAGCGGTTATTACGTCACCACCAAAATCCGTATCAGGAAGATTAATTCCCTTACGCTTTATTAGAATGCCGTTATTTTGAGCCTCTACGTAAACAACTTTATCTTTAATAGCCGATACATGACAAACTACTCTGCCATCAAACAACATAACCCGTTCGCCACGCTGCACTTTAGTACTTAGGTCAAATTGGGTAGGTAAATGTCCGCTTTCTGCAAAGTCTGCATTATGTTCTAACGCAATAGTCTGCCCCTTCTTAACCTCAAAGGTGCCTTCAAAATCTCCCAGACGGATTTTCGGTCCTTGTAAATCTTGCACTATGGCTACATGAACACCAAGTTCAGATGCTGCTTCACGCGCCCATTTTATTTGCTGACCTTTCTCTTCATGAGTACCGTGTGAGAAGTTTAATCTAAAACCATTAACACCTGACTTAATTAGTTCAAGTATAGATTCATAGCTACTGCTTACAGGACCAATAGTAGCAAGAATCTTGGTCAGCCTGCGCTCATCTAGTGAGCTTCTGAATTGTTTTGTTTTAGGACCCACCATTTCCACTTAAGTATATGGGTAGACAAAAGAAATTTAAAGAGTACTTTGGTTGTGTATAAAATTATATGATGCTGCATCTGAAGCAGACAGGGTTCGAGTATCCACTTCGTCCCATCCTACCCTGTTCATTTCAGATATTGTCCAAGAGCCATTTAGTGGATTTACTTTTTCGACAAAGGCTACATGCCCAAGACCCCCAATAGAATTTGGATCTTGCATAATAGCTCCATAGCTAGGCGCATGATTTACCAAGTAATTGTCCCTAGCCGCTCGCTCTGCCCAAGTAATAGCATTACCCCAAGTGTTTGGTATAGGTTCTCCTATCTGGATTCTTCTTAATGCAACCCAGTAAGTGCACTCACCATATTCATAGGCATCAGCTTTGTTTGCAGGCGAATCAAATATACTAATAGCCGCTGATGCAAGTGCTCCTAAATTCGTATAGCTTGCAAGTGCAGCTACAGATATAACCATAATAAATATGACTATAGACGCGGCCGTTGCGGCCATTTTTTTCACTTTGAAAACACCTCATTTGGATTTGTAGTAATCAACGGATGTTCATTGCTGGACGCAACAACACTTAGGGCAACATGGTTTAAGTCAGCTATGATTAATGCGTCTCCTCTATCGCAAGTTAAAAGAAAACTTTGTTCATACTCGCTTAGCTTAAACTCTTGAGTAACTTTTGAGATAGTTGTGCTATCTTGGCGCATTAACATCCTTAAAGCGCTCTGACTGGCTATAGCTCTTCCGTAATCGCTTGTTAAGAAATCGTCAGCTTGCTGGGATATTATTGCAACACCCAGCCAATACTTTCGAGCTCTTCTAAAAAGACCGGATACAAAGCGGGCGCTTTGTTCATGCTCTAATAGTAACCATCCTTCATCAATAACCAATAAACGGCGCTTTGGTTCTTTCTTAACCTTTCGCCAAACATAGTCAGATATAATGACCATCATTATTTTGCGTAAGTTATCTGGTAAATCTTTAATATCGAAAACGACTAAACGGTTGTTTAGATTTATGTCGGTTTTGTGATTAAAGACACTTGCTAGCGACCCGCTGACATATTTATCCAGTCTCTCAGCCAGCTTTAATTCTTTGGTTTTAATTAACTGGGCATAAAAATCTTTTAAGGTGACCTGTTTATTTGCTGGTTTATTTTTATATGTGACGGTTATGGCCTTGTCTATCACCGCCTGCTCGCGCGGAGTTAGGCCATCAACCATTAGTGAAATAATCTCCGTTAAGCCCTGAATTTGTTCTGCAATATTTACCTGGTTTAGTTTCTGGTTATTCTCCCCGATATCAAAGGGATTTATATGCTGTTTTGACGCGAGTGACATTTCTATGTGAGCCCCGCCAACCGAAGCAGCAAGATTGGCGTATTCTCTTTCTGGATCTATCACAATAACATCAGTACCAAGCATGAGTTGTCTTAGAATTTCAACTTTGCTGGCATAGCTCTTGCCGCTACCCGATTGAGCAAAAGTAATACTATTGGCATTATTTAAACTAAATCTATCCAGTATCACTAATGAACTATTAGATTTATTGACTCCGTATAATATACCGTTATCTTGAACAAGTTCAGAAGAAGTAAAAGGAAAACTTAGCGCAGCTGATGCACTATCTAAGTTTCGTTTTTGATTAAGTTTGTCTTCGGCTCTTGGCAGAACTGCTTGTAAACCATCAAGCTGCTGAAAGCGTGCTGTTTTAACATAGAATAGTCTAGAAGCTAGTGTAGTTTCTAATAGTTTAGTTAATTTATTTAGACTGTTTTCAGATTCTGCTTTTAAACATATGTATATGGCGATTTGAAACAGTTTCTCTTGTCCTCTTTGGATTTTATCTCTTAGTATAATCGCGGATTCAAGTGGATCGGTAATGTCCGAACCAACTATTCGACCAGCTTTAATCATTGTTTGCTTAGTTGACTCAAGTTCGGTTATTTTGCGTTGAAGTTTAGGTAGGGCACTGGATGAGTTTATATCTTCGATTTGGAATGATATATCTGCATTATGATTAAAATTAACCAGGCTATCTAACCACCCAGAGTGTGCTGCATATGGATAACCTGATACATATAAAACTCTTAGGTATTGTCCGTCTACCTCAATTTTATCCGGCCGTTCTTCTAGACCAGAATAGCTTATTAGACTTAGTTGATCCTGCTCGCCGTAACATAGAATGTGATCCGATTTATTGTTGTTCATAACTTTGGGTAGTTTCATGAATTCTCCTTAACTATTGCCGTATGCATCATGCGCATTGCAGTATTTTGAAGTGGTTGGTTTTTAGCTTGCTTAGGATTGTAAAAAGTGTAGAAAAGATTCAGTATCTCTAGACCATTTAGTAGACGAGAATTCATGCCTAAGCGCATTACTCCTTTTTCTACTATTTCAGTTTTTAAAGATAGCTGTTCTCTGGTTAGATCAAAATCATGACGCTTTTCCATAACTAGCGGAACAACTATGTAAAAATTTCTAGTTAGTATTCGATTTATACTAACTAAGCTGCGCACAAATTGAGAGTAGTCATCAATTTGATTACGATAAATTGATTGTTCTTCCTGTTTCGAGCGATCGCTTAGTTCGTCAAGATAATGATCAAGGTCAATTTCGCGAATTCTTACTACAATCTGGATTGGAAAACCTAGACCGTTTAAGAAACTTTGAAAAGTTTCAATCAATGCGTCCTGTTCAGCTTCGCTTTTAAGTTCAAAGTTCACAGATGAAGTTTCTATAATATTGCAGTATTTTTTATCTGAAAGAATTAACACGTCTCCCTTCACTCCCTTAATGTTAATTTGGGCTTTAGCTGAACCGGACTTTCTATGAACTTCCTTATCTAGTTTCAATAACTGCATCGAGTCTCCCTTTGCTATCGGCAAGATAGTATATTTGTTTATCTATCAAGAAATTGGAAACAACTAAGCTCTCTGCAGGTTTTAAGTCCTTTAGATTAACCACATAATCAGTTGTTGGCGATTTTTTAGTATCATAATTTTCTTTAAGTGGTTCGTTTAAGGAACAGGAGCATAAATTCATAGTGGTTAAAAAGTACCTATGAGGTCTAATTTGGTAAGCAAACAATACTACCAACCAGCGAAGCAATATTTGTCCTCTGATTCGTAAAGCCAAGCTCATTATCGGAATCGCTAGGACAAGCGTAACTATAATTTTATATATACGTATGTGGAGGACTGGTGGTAGAACAGTAAAATCTAATGCCGCAATAAACACCGGTATAACTAAAAGCACTATTTGAGTTAGTGATAGTTTGGCAGTAATCATGTCTTCAATTGAAGTAACTTGAGCTGGAATAATTGTAGACTTCATTTACTTGAACCTTTATCGCTTGGCTTTTTCGATGTGGGAAGTTTTAATTTAGGTCTGGATTCAGGCAAAATACCGCGGACACCTTCACCTGTTGAATTTATTGCAGGTGC
>JAJYJU010000033.1 GCA_021789195.1 bacterium
GCTTAAACAATCGGGTGTACAGTTCTAGACCGTCTTTGCCGCCAAATATAGCTAGCCTAGGTTCTTTAGTAGCACTTAAGTTTAGCTGCCAGTCATCCGGCACATAAGGTAGATTAGCTAATATAACGACCGGTTTATTGCTCCATTTAGTAGCAGGTATAGCTTGTATCAAGTCGCTCTTAATAAAAAGAATGTTTTGTTTATATTTAGCCGCATTCTTTCTAGCTAGATTTAAGCAGTTCTTATCTATGTCTATTGCAATCGCACTGATTGAAGGGCATTCTAGTTTAGCCGAAATAATTAAGGCGCCTGACCCTGTTCCAATATCCATGACTTGAAGTGTTTTAGGGCTATCTTTTGTAATATCTTTAAGCTCTTCAATTATGGCTTCGCTTTCCGGCCTCGGTTCTAGGACATGCTTATTGATACTAAACTCACGACCATAAAACTCGGTTTTTCCGCGTACGTATGCTAACGGTAAATGCTTAGCCCGGGCATTAACTTGACGTTTAAACCTAATAGCCTCCGTCTTAGATAAGGTATCTTTCGGGTTGCTGAGCAGTTTCGCCCGATTAACCTTAGTTATATCTTCAAGCAAAACCAATGCGTCTAAATGTGACGTGCCTATACCAGCTTCATTTAATTTACGCTCTGCTAATTTTAGAGCGCTTTCGTAGGTTAACGTCATAAAGATTTTAAGTTCCTTGGCTAATAAGTTCGTGTTCGGCCGCACTTAAGGCCTCAATAAGATCGTCTATGTTACCGTTTAGAGCGCCGGGGATATTGCTACGTGAATAGTTAATGCGATGGTCGGTTATGCGGTCTTGGGGAAAGTTATATGTGCGTATCTTTTCACTGCGATCTCCGCTGCCGATTAATTTACGCCTAGCCTCGCTTAGCTGTTTCTGCTCTTCATCTATTTTGTACTGGAGCAGGCGGCTTCTTAATACACTCATGGCTTTTGCTTTGTTCTTAATTTGCGACTTTTCATCCTGGTTAGATACAACCATGCCGGTTGGAAGGTGCGTAATGCGTACAGCTGAGTCGGTCGTGTTTACGCTCTGTCCGCCGTGACCACCACTGCGGTATACATCGATTCTCAAATCGGCTGGATTAATTTCAATGTCGGTCTCTTCAGCTTCGGGAAGAACGGCAACGGTTGTAGTTGAGGTATGTATCCTGCCTTGGCTTTCTGTTACCGGCACGCGCTGTACACGGTGAACACCAGCTTCGTACTTTAAGTTCTTATATGCATCTAAACCATGTACGGCAAAAGAAATTTCTTTAAATCCACCAGCTAGACTCGGGCTTTCGTTTATTAATTCAACTTTATATCCATGCATTTCGGACCAGCGGCTATACATGCGAAATAAATCTCCGGCAAACAGGGCAGACTCATCGCCACCGGCAGCAGCCCTGATCTCAATAATTACATCGCGCTCGTCGTTTTTGTCTTTTGGTAGGGTAGCGTCGGCTATCTTAGCCTCAACTGCATCCAGCTTGGGGCTAAGATCACTAATCTCCTCACTAGCCATTACGTGCATTTCCTTATCTTCCTGGTTGCTCAGTATATCGTTGGCTTCGGTTATGGATTTCTTTAGGTGGTCGCGTTCATCAAACAGAGCAATAATATCGTCTAATTCGCTACGACGTTTAGCTAAAGCGGGGTAGGAGCTGTCGCTATATATGTTTGGATCATTAAGTTTAATAACAAGATCTGCAAGTTCTTGTCTTAACGACTGCTCTAAGCTTTTGTCCATACTTATTATTTTACTCTGACAATAGATAGTGCGTGTATAGCTGTTAGTCAGCTAATTGCAACTCTAGAATTAAGTAGTTAGGCCAGTTCTTCTTTGGCTTCAGCTTTGGCGCTTTTGCGGCGAGCTTGTTTCTTGGCCGCGTTAGTGCGTCGTTCAGTAGCTTGTTTAGCAGCTTCTGCTCGGGCTCTAAACTTGTCTACGCGTCCCTCAATGTCTAAAATCTTTTCCTCGCCGGTAAAGAAAGGGTGAGAGGCTGAACTAACATGTACTTTGATAAGGGGATACTCATTGCCATCATCCCATTTTGTAACTTCATCACTAACAGCAGTTGACCTGGTTAGTAAGCGCCAGCCGTTGTTTAAATCTTCAAATACCACGAGACGGTAATTGTCCGGGTGTAAATCTTTCTTCATAACAGGCATCTAATATATCTTTTTATGCTCGGATTGGCAAGAGTTCATAGGATGATTCAGCTTCAAGCGTATTTAAAAACTTATCAATAACTTCTTGTAAGAAGATATAACCCTTGATATAATCATGGCAACATTAACGAAGCAGGCTAGAGTAACGAGCGTTTCTCTCTATGTAACGGAGTCCTTGTACTTCCATATAGAGCAGTAACTAGCCAAAGTTAATAAATAAGAAACGCAGGAAAGAGGAAAGGTATATTTTATTATGGCAAGCGATGTAACAATGAAAGAACTGCTAGAAGCCGGTGCGCATTTTGGTCACAAGACCAGCCGTTGGCACCCTAAGATGGCTCCATATATTCACTCAAAAAGAGCCGGCATCCACATAATTGATCTTGCCAAGACTGTAGAAGGAATCACTGCCGCTATGCATTTTATTAGCGACACAGCCGCCAGTGGTAAGCAAGTGTTATTAGTAGGCACAAAACGCCAAGCTCAATCAATCATTAAAGACGCGGCAATCGCTACTAAACAGCCATATGTCAGCGAACGCTGGCTAGGTGGCATGCTGACCAACTGGAACACAATTGGCGAGCGGGTTAAGCATTTAAAAGAGCTAGAAACACGCATGGCAACGGGCGAACTAGCCAATCGCTACAGTAAGCTTGAAGTACAGCGCTTCAAAGAGGAAATTGACGAACTCAATCGTCTATACGGCGGAATAAAAGAAATGAATGGTAAGCCAGGAGCTATCTTTGTGGTTGATACGCTTAGTGATAATAATGCCATTAAAGAAGCTATGCGCATTCATATTCCAATCGTAGCCGTTGTAGACAGCAATTCAGACCCTACCCAGATTACTTACCCTATCCCAGCTAATGACGATTCAATTAAGACTCTGACGCTTATCTCAAACCTGGTTAAGCAAGCAATCGAAGAGGGTATGGCTAAAAAGGCTAAAGTAGTCCCTAAGGCAAAGGCGGAGTAAGCAGATGGCTGTAGATATTGCCCAAGTAAAAAGACTCAAAGACTTAACTGGCGTTGGTTTAAGTGATGCTAAAGCCGCTCTTGATGCTGTCGGTGGAGATTTTGATAAAGCTCTAAAAGAAATGCGCAAAAAAGGTCTAACAAAGGCTGAAAAGCGTAGTGAGCGCATGGCCTCAGCCGGGGTTATAGGTTCATACAACCATGACAATCGCATAGGTGTGATTGTTGAAGTAAATTGTGAAACGGATTTTGTAGCCAGAAACGAAATATTTACTAATATGGTCAAGGATATTGCGATGCATATTGCGGCCAGTAACCCACTTTACTTAAGTCGCGAAGATGTGCCTGAAGAAGATGCTAAGCAAGCTGAAGCTGAATTAGTTGAGAAAGCTACTACTGAAGGCAAACCAAAAGACATGATTGCTAAAATAGTAGGTGGGCAGCTGGATAAGTACTTTGCTGAAAGATGCCTAATGAGCCAGCCGTTTATTAAAAACCCAGACATTACTGTCGGAGATTTTGTTAAAGAGCATAACGCTAGACTAGGCGAAAACATCGTTGTCAGACGATTTAATCGTTTAGAACTTGGCGGATCATCAATCAACTAGAAAGGGCAAAACAATGGACAGCGCCAGTCTAATAGCTAAAGCAGAGTCCGCCTTTAAAGCCGCTCAGGAACATTTGAGCAGTGAACTGACACAATTGCGTACTGGCAGAGCTCATGCCGGAATGTTAGAAGGAGTCATGGTTGAAGCCTATGGCGCATCAATGCCCATAATTCAGGTTGCTGGTATTACGGTTCCTGAACCCCAACTGCTTCAGATTACGCCTTTTGACCCTGCAAATCTGCAGGCGATTGCGACAGCAATTAGAAGTAACCAGGCTCTCGGACTTAATCCGAGTGACGACGGTCGTGTAGTTAGAGTTCAAATTCCGCCACTAACTGAAGAGCGTAGGCGAGAACTTGCCAAACAGATAGGCGACAAAGTTGAAGCAGCCTTGGTTAGAATGCGCAACTCCAGACACGAAGTATTTAAACAGCTTGAGGAAGCTAAGAAAGCTAAGCAGATTAGTGAAGACGACCTGCATCGTACCGAGAAAATTATTGATGAGCGCATGAATAATGTGCGTACTGAGATGGAAAATGCTGCTAAGACTAAGGAAAACGAGCTTCTGACTCTGTAAGAAGTTTAAGCTAAAATAAAGTAATCAGGGGGTATTTTAAAAGTTAATGTCGATCTTCATCTTAATACTAAGCCTAATTCTATTTATATTCTTAGTGGTGATACATGAGTATGGTCATTTTATATTTGCCCGACGTAACGGAGTTGAGGCAGAAGAGTTCAGCATATTCTTCGGTCCCGCGATATATAAGCGCAAAACTAAAAAGGGATTATTATTTGCAGTCCGTACATTACCCCTAGGTGGCTATGTCAAGCTTAAAGGCGAACACGATAGTGATAACGAACCTGGTAGTTTTGGCGTAGCGACTACATGGTCTAAATCAAAGATTATGGTTGGCGGAGTTTTATTTAATTTAATAACTGCTTTTGTATTGTTCACAATTCTGTCTTGGGTTGGTTTACCTAATTTAATTGGTGCGCAACAATTTGACGTTAAAGGTGGCAGCCATGTGTCTCAGAACGAAGTATTAGTGCAAGACGTATTGCCACATAGTCCGGCTGCAAGTATCGGTATTTCAAAAGGTAGCCAAATCATTGCGATTGGCCCCTTAGGAGCGTTGTCTACTGTTAGTTCCGATGCAGATATGAGTAAACTGACTGAGCAATATAATGGGCAGCTGGTGTATGTGAAATATAAATATGACGGCACTGAATATACAAAATCGGTACGTTTACTTAGCAAGTCTGTCGTTATACCCAGCCTAAAAACCAACAACCCAAAAGGATACATTGGCATATTATTAACATCGTTGTCGGTCAGGCAGTACAGCTGGTGGGCTGGCCCGGTTGAATCGGCTGGATTAATTCTACAATTGGTTAAGCTGACGTTTATTGGCATTGGGCATGCATTAGCGGGTGCCGGAAAGTTAATTGCTGGCGCACTAACGGGCAATAGTGTTGCCAGATCGCATGGTCAGAGAGTAGCCTCGGCGCAATTAGTTGGCCCGGTCGGCATATTCATGATTTTAAAATACAGTAGTTTGCTAGGCATTAAGTACATTTTGACGTTTATTGCATATATATCTTTGGCCTTAGCTATTATTAATGTTTTACCGATTCCGGCTTTTGATGGCGGCAGATTATGGCTCATGCTTATATGGCGCGGTTTTAAAAAGCGCATATCTTCTAAGACTGAAGATATTGTAAATATTGTTGGGGTATTTGTTATCATAGCCCTGTTTATATTGTTAACCTTTAATGATGTGCATCATTTCCTATAGGATGTTTCTATAGTGACAAAAATCTCACTTTTTAAGCCAACAACCTCCCGACCTTGGCAAAAAATTCCAAAGTGGCTTTTGCCGGTAGCTTTAGTTTTAATAGCCGGGCTTACCTTTTTTATCAGTCAGTATGTTGCAGTGTTCTTGTTGTCTATATACGCGGCGATTAAAGGTTGGAATGCGGCCTATGCCACCAATTGGCTCAATAACTCTGTAGCGGCTCAGTTTGTGTTTGTCCTGATATTTGAAGCTCTAGTTGTGGTTATTCTATGGGGAATATTTCGGCATTATGGCAAATCTTTATCTGACATTGGTCTTAAAAAAATCCGCTTAAAAGATGGTGGCATTGGTATTTTGGCATACCCAATATATCTAGTTATTTATTTAATAATCCTAGGAATCGTGACCCATTTTATTCACGGTTTAAACTTAAACCAGTCACAAAACATTGGCTTTACCTCGGTTCACGGCAGCGCACAGATGGTTATGACGTTTATAAGTTTGGTTGTTTTGCCGCCTTTTGCTGAGGAATTGCTGTTTAGAGGATTCTTATTTGAAGGTCTTAAGAAATCAATGCCAGTAATCTATGCTGGAATACTAACCAGTGTAATATTTGCAGCTGCTCACTTGCCGGAAGGAGGCGGTGGCAAGCTGTTCTGGGTTGGCGCACTGGATATATTTATTCTTAGCTTAGTGCTTGTGTATATAAAACAGAAGACCAAAAGTCTTTGGCCTGGTATATTTCTGCATGCCATAAAAAATACGGTAGCTTTCGTTACCTTATTTGTGATAACTAACCGGTAGGGTAAACTAAAAACAAATCTAGGAGAGTAAGGGGAATAGAAGAACCATGCGCTTAAGTTCAAACATAACCAAGACGTTAAAAAACGCGCCGGCGGACGAACAGGCGACTAACGCTAAGCTACTAATTAGAGCCGGCTTTATTCATAAAGAGATGGCTGGGGCTTATTCTTACCTTCCGCTTGGTTTACGAGTAATCGAAAACATTAAAACTATCGTTAGAGAAGAAATGAATTTGCTTGGTTCGTCCGAGCTATTAATGACCTCGCTTCAGCCTAAGGATGCCTGGGAAATAACTGGTCGGTGGGATGATGAAGTTGTAGATATTTGGTTTAAGAGCCAACTTAAAAGCGGGGCAGATATTGGCTTTGGTTGGAGTCACGAAGAACCATTAATGAAGATGGCTAAAGCTTTGGTAAAAAGCTACCGTGATTTGCCGTTTAGTGTTTATCAATTTCAGACTAAGTTTAGAAACGAGCTAAGAGCTAAAAGCGGCGTGATGCGCGGGCGCGAATTTATCATGAAGGATATGTATACTTTTTCACGCAATCAAAGAGAGCTGGATGAGTTTTATGCTAAAGCAACCGATGCGTATCTAAGAATTTTTGATCGAGTTGGATTGGGCGACAATACTTTCCTTACATTCGCCTCCGGTGGGTCATTTACCCAGTTTAGCCATGAGTTTCAAACCATTACTGATAGCGGAGAAGACATTATTTACGTCGACCGTAAAAAGCGTTTAGCAGTTAATGAAGAAGTCTATAATGACGATGTTTTAAAGCAGCTCGGCTTAGATAAATCAAAGCTTGAGAAAGTTAAAGCAGCTGAAGTTGGTAACATTTTTAACTTTGGTTCAATAAAAGGTGAACAAATGGATGTCTACTTTAGCGATGAATCCGGTAAACGACAGCCAATCTTCCTTAGCTCATATGGTATCGGCGTCAGCCGTTTAATGGGTGTAATTGCCGAGCACTTCAATGACG
>JAJYJU010000004.1 GCA_021789195.1 bacterium
CGATGATCTTTCCGATCCGGCAGTGCAAATGATCCAACACGAATTAGATGCCGTGATTGTTCTCTCTAGATCAGTCGCCGAGCAGGGAATTCGTCCAGCTGTTGATTTACTGCGTACCAACTCTTCCCTGCTCTCACCGGAAATAGTAGGAGAGCGCCACTACCTGTTAAGTCTTCAAGTCCAATCGTTAATTCAAAAATATGAGTCTCTAAAAGGCATCATTGCCATTATTGGCGAGAGCGAACTTTCAACCGCCGATCGGGCTGACTATGCTAAGGCCAAAAAGTTAATTCAATTCTTCTCGCAACATATGTACGTTATGGAAGTGCAAAATGCCGCTCCAGGCGAATACTATAGTCGTGAAGATACTCTTAAGGGGGTAGAGGAGATAATTGTTTAATGGCAGCTGCAACCAAAGCCGAACAAAAGAGCCTGCACATTAAAGTAGCCTCTCCTTATCAGGTGTATTTCGATGAGCCCGGCCTGTCTATTTCAGGCGTAAATAAGACCGGACCATTTGACGTTTTGCCGGGACACCATAACTTTATTACCCTGCTTGAACCGTGTGAACTCTTAATTAGAACTAAAGATGACGAGCGCAAAATCCGAATCAACGGTGGCCTTATGCACGTAAAAGCTGACATGGCAGACGTATTCTTGGACGTCTAATTTGTATCGCCCATATCTTCTCTTTACGATAGAATATATATATGTCAAAGAAAGTTTTTGTCGGTATGTCTGGCGGTGTAGACAGTTCCCTTGCGGCCGCTCTTTTGCTTGAGCAGGGTTATGACGTCACGGGAGTGTTCATGAAAAACTGGACCCGTGATCTACCCGGGTTTGTCTGTGGTTGGGAAGACGACTATAAAGATGCCAAATCGGTTGCAGTGCAGCTTGGCATTCCTTTCTTAGTATTTGACTTTCAAGAAGAGTACAAAAAGAAAGTAGTTGACTACATGCTCGATGCCTTTAAGCAGGGCATTACCCCTAACCCTGACATTATGTGCAACCAGGAAATTAAGTTCAAACTCTTCTTAGACAAGGCGCTTGAGCTAGGAGCAGACTACATAGCAACCGGACACTATGCACGGACAAGAGACGGCAAGTTGTTGGCGGCTAAAGATGATTCTAAAGACCAGACGTATTTTCTCTATAGAGTAAGCCAGGAAGCGCTTAAGAAAACACTCTTTCCACTAGGAGATATGCTAAAAAGCGATGTTAGAAAAGAAGCCGCCATACGTAATCTACGTACGGCCGACAAACCGGACAGCGTAGGCATATGCTTTGTCGGTGAGGTTGGTATTAAGCAGTTTCTTTTAAGTGAGCTTGGTGAACAGCCGAGCGGAGATATAGTCGATCAAAACGGCAAAGTTATTGGTAAACACGATGGAGCCATATTCTTTACTATCGGCCAGCGCCATGGTTTAAACGTTGGGGGAGGACTGCCATACTATGTTGTTGGTAAGAATATGAAAACTAACACAGTCTATGTTAGCAGTGAACTAACTGATGACAGGCTTTGGAGCAATGAGCTAAGTTTAAGCGAACCATGGTGGATTAATGGTGAGCCTGAAGATAAAAAATCCTTGAGCGTTAAATGTCGCTACCGGTCTAGTGCCCAGTCGTGCCGGATAGATTTATTGGATGGCAAGACAAAGCTAGAGCTAACTGACGCTGTTAGAGCAGCTAGTCCTGGCCAATCAGCTGTTATATATGATGGCGAGACGGTTATTGGCGGTGGAATAATCATTACTAATGCTAAGAACTAAACTGCTAGAATATCTAAGATAAACTATGACTGCTCAAGAAATTCGCCAGGCTTACCTGGACTACTTTAAAAATAAGGGACATACAGTGATCCCTAGAGCGCTATTGGTTCCACAAGAAGATCCAACTACTCTTTTTACCGGTAGTGGCATGCAGCCGCTTATTCCTTATCTGTTAGGTCAGGAACATCCAAACGGTGTGCGATTGGTAGACTCACAAACTTGTTTAAGAGCCCAGGATATTGAAGAAGTCGGAGATAATCGTCACACCACTTTCTTTGAAATGCTCGGCAACTGGAGCCTCGGGGATTACTTTAAGCAGGAACAAATTCCTTGGGTGTATGAATTTTTAACTCAGACGGTTGGTCTCGATCCAAAGCGAATATATGTAAGTTGTTACAGCGGTAATCCAAACTTAGGTTTACCTAAAGACGAAGAGAGTGCCAATATATGGACTGAGCTTCTATCCAAACAAGGGTTAGACACCAAACAGGTTGATTTAGGCAGTGTAGAACAGGGTGCTAAACTTGGCGAACAAGATGGACGCATCTTCTTCTATGAGGATAAAAACTGGTGGTCTCGTTCCGGTGGACCTGAATCTATGCCTGAAGGTGAGCCGGGTGGTCCCGACACCGAACTTTTCTATCTTTACCCGAATGTTAAACATAACCCTAAGTATGGTGAGCACTGTCATGTCAATTGTGATTGTGGGCGTTACATTGAACTTGGTAACTGCGTGTTTATGGAGTACCAAAAGACTAAAAGTGGCTTTACTAAATTACCGAAGCAGAACGTCGACTATGGCGGCGGATTAGAGAGGATATCTGCAGCAGCAATTGACAGCCCGGACGTTTACTCAATAAGCGTTATGCAGCCAATTATTGAAACCCTAGAGAGACTATCTTCTAAGACATATGACAGCAACACTACTCCTATGCGAGTTATTACCGATCACTTAAGAGCAGCTGTA
Source organism: bacterium (assembly GCA_021789195.1). Classification (GTDB taxonomy): domain Bacteria; phylum Patescibacteriota; class Saccharimonadia; order Saccharimonadales; family UBA4665; genus JAJZWH01. The sequence goes on from JAJYJU010000004.1 coordinate 2,737, forward strand.
TTTCTAGCGGTTGACGGTGTTGTTCCTAGCAACAAGGAGCAGGGCTATGTCATGCGCCGCCTAATAAGACGAGCCGTGCGTTTTGCCTTTGATCTTGGCATTGAGCAAAACTTTATTGAGGAAGTTTCAAGAACAGTCACAGACCTGTACGTCAAAGACTTTCCAGATATGGCCGAGCGTCGTGACGGAGTGATAGCTACTCTAGCCAAAGAGGAAAAGCTGTTTAGACAAACCCTACGCAAGGGTTTGCACCAAATGGACAAACTGTCTAAGGCCGGCAAGCTAAGTGGCGAGGATATGTTTATGCTATATGATACATTCGGCTTTCCGCTAGAGTTAAGTGCTGAAGAAGCTGCTACTAGAGGAATTGCGCTGGATAAAGACTGGAAAAAAGCTTTTGATGAGCAAATGGCCCAGCAGCGCGAGCGATCTCATACCGCCAGTAAAGGTACCTTTAAAGGTGGACTTGCCGGACATGAAGATATTCATAAGAAGTACCACACCGCTACTCACTTGTTATATAAGGCATTGCGTCTGAATTTAGGCGATGAAGTTGTCCAGCACGGTAGCAACATTACAGATGAGCGCCTGCGCTTTGACTTTAGCTATTCCAATAAACTAACTCCTGAGCAGTTAAGCGCAATCGAAGCTGAGGTTAATGAGCAGATAAAGAGAGACTTGGTTGTTACCTGGTCTGAGTATCCGACTAAAGTTGCTATAAATGAAATGGGTGCGCTTGGAGCATTTGGCGACCGCTACGGAGATAAAGTTAAAGTTTACTCAATGACGCCAAAAGACACAGATAAGCCGTACAGTTTAGAAGTTTGCGGCGGCCCGCATGTCGAACATACCGGACTACTTGGCGAGGACAAAAAACAGTTTAAAATAGTTAAAGAAGAATCGTCATCCGCAGGCATACGACGGATTAAAGCGGTGCTTAAATAAATAAGTTAACTTAAATCATCTTAAGGCTATCCTAAGCCTCTTCGGTGATATACTGTAGAAGTTATTATGCTTAACAAGTTTAAATCAGTCGGACTGCAATCAGCCAATAAACTAGTTTCAACATCTAAAAGTAAGCTGCAAAATATCCGTGAAAGGGTAGCTAAGGGCCCAGATACAGATGACTATATCGTAGCTTTAGATATTGGAACTGAGTATGTTAAAGCTTTAATCGGCAAAGTGAATGATGACGGCGATATTGACGTGGTTGGCGTTGGGCGCAAACATCAAGGCTTAACAGACATGCAAGCCGGTGCGATTGCCGACATTGCAGGCGTGGTAGAGAATTGCGACGAGGCTTTAAATGAAGCTGAAAAACAAGCCGGTGTAAGCGTTCGCTCGGCCATTATTGGTATTGCTGGCGAATTGGTAAAAGGTACCACAACAACTATTAAGGTCGCCCGCAAGACTTCAGATAAGACAATCGACTTAGCTGAAATGGAGCAAATAATCCGTTTAGTCCAGCAGCGGGCAGAGCAAAGAGCTAAAGCCCAGCTAGCCTGGGAAATGGGCGGTAAAGAAGTGGCCATTCGTTTGGTTAATAGCGCTCTTGTTAGTATTGAGATTGACGGTTACCCGGTAACCAATCCGATTGGTTTTCAAGGTAAGGATGTAGTCATTCAGCTCTATACTGCTTTTGCCCCAACCATCCATATCGGTGCGCTTGAAAAGACAGCCGAAGAACTAGACTTAGATTTAATTGCCGTAGCGGCTGAACCATTTGCCGTAGCTCGGGCCGTTATTGGCGACAAGCAAAACCAAAACCTAAGCGCCATACTGATGGACGTCGGAGGTGGTACTACTGACATAGCGGTTATAGATAACGGCGGTGTTCAGGGTACCGAAATGTTTGGTATCGGTGGTCGGGCTTACACTCACGGTGTAGGTCGCGATTTAGGTCTCGATTTTGAAGACGCTGAGAACCTTAAAATTGCTTTTGCCAATAACCAGTTAGCACCCCAAAAACGTCCTTCAGTCGAATCTGCTCTAAATAAGACGGCTGATGTATGGGTAAGTGGTATTGAACTGGCTCTAGGTGAATTTAGTAGATTGGATCACTTACCGCACCGCATGTTCCTTTGTGGAGGTGGCGCCAGCCTAAGTATGTTGCTTGATCAGCTTGAAAGTACCGACTGGTATAAAACATTGCCTTTTACCAGGCGCCCAAGCGTAAATCTTATCCGTCCTGAACAAGTAATTGGCATTAATGACACAACCGGTAAAATAAAGGATCATACCTACATAACTTCTATGGGTCTATTAAGGGTTGGATTAGACACAATGCAGCTAACTAACTCAGATAATGGCGGCATTCGTGAGAAACTGGATAGGATGCTAAGCGTATAAATATGGCAGACAACAAAGATACAATTTACATTGATGTCGATGACGATATAACCGCCATCATAGATAAGGTTAAAGCCTCTACGTCTAAAGTAGTGGCCGTAGTTCTGCCTAAACGTGCCAGCGTGCTTCAGTCAATTGTGAATATGAAGCTTTTAAAGCGCACCGCAGATAATCTAAAGAAGAATCTGGTACTAGTTACTACGGAACCGGCGCTTCTGCCCCTGGCTGGAGCAGTTGGTGTGCATGTCGCTAAAACCCCGACCTCTTCGCCGCAAATACCACCCGCACCAGCCAAAGCGGATACTTCTACTGAAACAGTCGACGAAGATATGAGCGTACCATTAGATTCTGATGATGAAGAATCACCTGATCTAACAAAAGATGCCGGCTCAGCTGCTACAGTAGGGGCTCTATCTGACGCCACTAAAAAGCCAGATAAAGATGACGGCGTTTTAGAAACCCTAAATCTAGATAACGATGACGAAGACGAGAAATCTAAACCAGCAAAATCTCTAAAGCAAAAAGTCCTAAAGAACAAGCATCTTAAGATACCTAACTTTAACCGTTTCAGAACCATTCTATTGCTTAGCATTGTAGGAGTTATTGGATTAGTTGTGCTGGCAGTCTTTGCCTTCATGGTTTGGCCAAAAGCCAGTATAACTATTAAGACTGATGCCACCACCGTAAGCAATAATTTAGACATAACACTTGATCCCCAGGCAACATCAATCGATTACGTAAACAGCGTCATACCTGCCAAATCTGTAACCGAACAAAAAACATTTACCCAAACCGTAAACACCACAGGACAAAAGAATGTAGGAACAACAGCTTCCGGACAGGTTACCCTAAGTGCCAGCGACTGCACCACTCCATATACATACAACGGTTCTTTCACAATTCCCGCCGGTACCGGTATTAGCTATAACAATATGACATACATCACACAAAACAACACTGACATGTATATTCCGCACGGCGGAATAGGTGTGTGTATAACCTATAAAGCTACTGCCTCAACAGATATAACTGCCCAGAACCCGGGAGCACAATATAACGCCCAAATTCAAAACGGTACAGTTGCTAACTATCCAGAGGTGGTAGCAAACGGTTCAGCTTCAAATGGTACGGATAATATTGTTCCCGTAGTTTCCCAAGCAGACTTGGATACGGCAACAACTAAGATTAATGCAAATAATAATAGTACTGCTTTATCTGATCTAAGCAACCAGCTAAAGGGTCAGGGTTACTATCCAATTAATGTTACTCTTACGGCTGGTTCACCTCAGGTTACATCAAACCCTGGCGTAGGAGTTCAGGCTACCACAGTAACAGTTACCGAAATAGTTACGTACACCATGTTTGGAGCCAAGGAATCGGATCTTAATGCGCTTCTAGAATCCAGCATCACCGGTCAAACTAATAAGAATCAGAACATAATTTCTAACGGATTAAATGAGAGTGCCTTTAAGCAAACTGGCACAAGCGGTAATGCAGATCAGGTTAATCTAACCACCACAGCTATAGTCGGACCGAACATATCCGTTGCTCAGGTAAAACAAGAGATTAAGGGTAAATCTGCTCAGGCAGCCATTTCTTCCATCAAGCAGAACCCAGACGTAACTAAAGTAACTATTAAGCTTAGTCCTTTCTATGTTTCTTCAATTCCAAATAATCTGTCAAAAATTACAGTTGTCATCGCCAAACCAAACGTCTCTTCAGCCAAGTAATTAGTTATGGATCAAGCTGTATATATACTCGGACTAGATATCGGCAGTGTGCGTATTGGTGTTGCTAAGTCGTTATGGCCTGACGGAATACCAACCAAAGTAAGTGTGCTGCCTAATGATGATCGCTTCAAAGATAACTTAAAAGAACTCATTGACGAATTAAATGCCAAGTTTATAGTGGCCGGCTTACCAAGGTCGCTTAACGGTAATGAAACTGAACAAACCAGATTAATAACTAAGTTTGTAGATGATTTAAAACAGACAATTAACGTGCCAATCTATCTGCAAGATGAAGCAGCAACTTCTATTAAGGCGGAAGAGGAGCTAAAAGCAAATAATAAGGATTACTCAAAAGCGGATATCGACGCTTTGAGTGCTGTGTATATTCTGGAGGACTTTATTTCTGCCCATCCGAAAGGGGAAAATCTTGAATAACCAAAAAGCAGCCCACGCCATACCGCTTAGGCTGTGGCTAAGCATATTAATTGTTTTAGTTGTGTTTATAGGCTCAATAGTTGGAGTAAGACTGTATTATGACACCAACCTGGCTGCCGTAAGCAACAATCCTAAGACAGTTGTTCTAACAATACCTAACGGAACTACTGTTAGTCAGATTGGACAACTACTAAAATCTAACGGACTCATTAGATCAGCGTGGGTATTTGAGTGGTATGTCCATAGCGCTGGATTAAACAGTAGTTTGGAAGCGGGCACATTTGCTTTGTCTCCAAGCGACTCACTTAAACAGATAGCCGACATTATATCTTCCGGTCATGTTACTGAAGGGACTGTAACCATCCTGCCCGGTAAAACCATATTCCAAGTTGAGGATGCTTTAATTAATGCTGGTTTTAATCCTAACGAAGTTAAATCTTCCCTTAACCCGTCAAATTATGCTGGGCTGTCCATCATAAATGAAATGCCGGCCGGCACTAATACTTTAGAAGGCCTGCTTTACCCGGATACCTTCGACAAAACTAGCTCAACACCCAGCTCGCAAATCTTAAGAGAGTCTCTCGTAGAGATGGACCAGCACATTACTCAAGCCATGAAGAGTAAATATGTGAGCGAGGGATTAAATGTTTACCAAGCAATCACACTAGCTTCAATCATTCAGCAGGAAGTATCTAAACCTACCGATATGAGCCAAGCTGCTCAAGTATTCCTAACCAGATTAAGTCGTAATTTACCCCTAGGATCTGATGTTACCGCTAATTATGGTGCGGTTGCTGCAGGATTGTCTCCTTCACTATCCTATGACAGCCCGTATAACACCTTGGTTCACACCGGTTTACCACCTACCCCAATCGGTACAGTTAGTCAGAATGCCCTAAACGCGGTAGCTAATCCGGCTTCAACCAATTGGCTGTACTTTGTGACTGGAGATAACGGTACTACTTACTTTGAGACCACTATTGAGCAGCACAATGCCGACATAGCCGCCTACTGCCATAGACTATGTGCTCTACCTTAGTTCAATCTGGTTAAGCCAGGCCTAATTATGTTAAAATTAATCTGTCATCATCTGGTATTTTTCCTAGTCCTGCCAGATAGATGGCCAAGGAGCGTTTAGCTATTAATCGAACAATTTCACGCAGCCTTTATCTAGGTTCGTTGGCGTTTAAGTCAAACGGTACCAAACGGGCGCTTGGTTTGCTTATAGGTGGTAAGCGTCGCAGCAAGCGTCTAGCGGTCAAAATTGGCATACTAGCCGGCGACATTATTCTTTTGGTGGCTGTGATTGCATTTATTAGCAGTTATACTTCAAGTAATAAAATCCAGAGCGCAAAACTCACCAGCTCAACTCCTGCAGTGACTAGTGTTTCCAGCAGTACAATTAATCCTCTCGATCAACTGGCCTCTGCAACAATTGCCTTAACCGTAGCCAGACTAGATAATCTGCCTGAGACAACAGCCGTTTCTAACCAGGCAGATAGCGAGTTAGCACTATTGTCTGAGGCGCCAGTTAATAACAGTGTTCTTTCTAAGCCACAAGTTGTTGCTACTAACTATGCTTCAAACAAGGATATTAAGACATATATAGTCCAACCGGGAGATACCATAACCTCTATTGCCCAGAAGTTTAATCTTACTAACAACAGCATATTATGGTCGAACAATCTCTATGGCAACTATGTAACTAGCGGAACAAAACTTTTGATACCCCCGGTTAATGGGATTGTCTATACTGTGAAATCAGGTGACACAACCGCATCAATTGCTCAAAAGTTTAACGCCAATCAGTCACTAATTATTGCCTATAACGATGCTGAGATTAACGGGATTTATATAGGAGAAAGAATCCTTATACCTAACGGTACTGAAGCAACTACTCCTTATTACACTTATGGTTTTGCCTTTGGTGTCGGCGCCATATACGGCTTTAACGGCTATGATTTTGGTGAATGTACCTGGTATGTGGCTACCCAGATTTCCGTACCGGCTAACTGGGGTAATGCGGATACTTGGTATATAGGGGCACGCGAATCAGGCTGGCGGGTTAGCTCGGTGCCTTCAGTAGGCGCAATTGCCGATACCAATGCAGGATACCTGGGACACGTAGCAATAGTTAAGGCAATCTCGGCCAATGGTCAGGAAGTGTTTATTAGTGAAATGAATGACTGGGGTGCGCCTGGCGGTGGTTTTGACAAGGTAGATACCATTTGGGAATCAACTTCCACTTATCCTTTTTACATTACCCGTTATTAAAAGATAATTACTTTATATAATATAAGCAGATGAACTTTATTGACCAAGCAGATGTAAGTGTTGAGGCGGGTAAAGGCGGTGACGGCCGGACTAGTTTCAGACGCGAGAAATTTATTTCCCGAGGCGGTCCTGACGGCGGTGACGGCGGTGACGGCGGTGACGTTATTCTGCATGCCAGCAATAACCAAAACTCTCTAGCAACTTTTAGATACAACAAGCTACTAAAAGCCGATGATGGTGCCAACGGTGGTAATAAGAAAAAACATGGCAAAAGCGGGACTGACTTAGTGGTTGAAGTTCCGGTCGGAACCGAGGCTAAAGATGAAAATGGTGAAGTTATAGCCGATATGATTAGTGACGGCCAAAGCGTTGTAATAGCATTAGGTGGCAAAGGTGGGTATGGGAACGCGCACTTTGTCAGCTCGCGCCGTCAGGCACCTAATTTTTCAGAAAAAGGTGAGCCGGGTCAAGCCCGACAATTAAAACTTGAGCTTAAGATGTTAGCCGATGTTGGTTTGGTTGGTTTGCCAAATGCCGGTAAATCCACACTGCTTGGTGCCATATCTCATGCCCGACCAAAAGTAGCGGACTATCCATTCACTACCCTTAGTCCATCGGTTGGTGTGGTTGATATGGACAAGAACCGCAGCCTGTTGTTTGCAGACATTCCCGGCTTGATTGAAGGTGCTGCCGAAGGTAAGGGCCTGGGACACGATTTCTTGCGTCATGTTGAGAGAACATCGGTATTAGTGCATCTAATCGATGCTTATGTGCCGGATGTAGCCGTAGCATATAAGACTATACGCAGTGAGTTAGAGGCATATAACCCAATACTAGCTAAGCGACCGGAAATTGTAGCTATTAATAAAGCGGAAGGGTTAGACAGTGAGATAACTGATGATTTAGTTAAGAACCTAAAAAGCGTGCTTAAAACTAAATCCACCCCTATTATTTTAATTTCTGCCTTAAGTGGTCTAGGACTTAAGCGATTAACTTATGCCGCTAGTAGTGCTAAAGATAAAGTTTTAGCTAAACAGTCCAAGGAAGTAGAGCCTACACTATATGAGTACCGCTTGCCAGATAGTAAAAGCAGCTGGAGCATTACTCACGAAAAAGATAACACTTATGTTATTAACGGACTGCAAATCGAGCGCTTCGCTATTCGAACTGACTTTAATAACGACCAGGCCGTGGCCAGACTGTTGGACATTTTCCGCAAGAAAGGCATTCTAAAAGCCCTGACTAAACAAGGTGTAAAACCGGGCGATACTCTTAATATTGCCGGCAAGGGCAAAATTATTTATTAGATATGTCTAGCTCACCAAGCTTATTCTTCTATGATCTTGAGACATCCGGCATTCATGCCGATTCAGCCAGAATAATGCAGTTTGCCGGCCAACGCGTCGATTTAGACTTAAATCCGGTCGGCGAACCAATAAATCTATTGATTAAACTGAGTGAAGACATCCTGCCGGACCCTTATTCCGTTTTGATTCATGGCATTGCCCCTCAGCAGACTATATTAGAAGGATTGTCTGAAGAAGAGTTTCTTAAAGAGTTTTATAGCTCAGTCGTTCAGCCTGATACAACTTTCGTCGGTTTTAACAATGTCCGCTTTGACGATGAGTTCATGCGCTTTTTAAATTACCGTAATCTGTATGACCCGTATGCATGGGCTTGGGAAAACGGCAACTCACGCTGGGATATGCTGGATGTTACTAGAATGATTCGGGCGATTAGTCCGGATGGCATAGACTGGCCATCGGACGAGGCCGGAAAAAATACCAACCGCTTGGAGCTACTGGCTAAAGCAAACAACTTAAAGCACACCAACGCTCATGATGCTCTGTCTGACGTAGAAGCTACTATTAGTTTAACTCGACTAATTAAAGAGCGTAATCCGGAGCTGTTTGCCAGTTTGTTCAAGATGCGCCTTAAAGTTGAAGCCGGCAAGCTAATCAATTCTAACCAGCCATTTATTTACACATCTTCACATTACTCCTCGGAATACCTGCATAGCACGGTCGCTCTAAAAGTGGCAGATAATCTGCCGAGTAATGGTAGCGTCCTAGTGTATGACTTAAGATTTGACCCCTCAAATTGGTTAAAATTGAGCACCGAACAATTGGCTTCCGCTTGGCGCTATGAGCCCAAAAGAGACCAATCGACTAATCCAAGTCTGCCTGTAAAAACACTCAGGCTAAACCGCTGCCCAGCCATCCAGCCGATTGACATCGAGAACATAAGCCCAGACTTAGCTAAACGACTTAAACTCAACCGTGACAAGATTAAACAACACGAACAAATCTTAAAGGATAAAGCCGTTCTAGTTGACTTTGGCAATAAATTAAACGAGGCGCTTGAAATTTTAAATGACGAACAATCTATAAGGCACAAAAAACGCTCAACCACGCCAGATATGCGCTTATATGACGGCTTTTACTCTGATGATGACCGTAAATTATTAAAGTCTTTGCACAATGGCGACGAGATGGTAGATAAAGTTCGCGAATTAAGACATCAATTTAGTGACCCAAGGCTTAGACAGCTATGTAGTTTCTATCTGGCACGTAATTTTAAAAAGCAACTAACATCTAAGGAAAGGCAAGGCTGGGAAGACTATTTAAGTCGGCGCTTATTAGGTGGCGGCGAAAACAGCGCTCTATCTAATTACTTTAAGCAAATTGCGCAACTTAAGGTTGAGCGAAGTGATTCGCGTAGTCAGGTTTTGCTTGAAGATCTCAGGCTGTATGGGGAGTCCCTGATTCCCGCTAGTAGCATGGAAGCTTAGGAAATGGGATTTAAAGACAACCTCACTCTTTATTAGAAGTTGTTTTAGCATTTCTTTAACAGATAGTCTGGCACGTTTAACTACTATTAATAAAATAATGCCAATAAATAGAAGGCTCCACATAAAGAAACTAATATTCATACCAATGCTCAAGCCTAAATTAACTAACTGATACATCGAAATAATACTCTCTTCTTAAACCCCGAAAAATCAAAGTGAGCAAATAATAGCACCAAGTTGCTAAGCAGTCAATAATAATATAAGCAATACTTAAACAGTGGTAAAAAACATAAAAATACGCTATAATAACAGGCTTTATGGCGGATGAAATCTCGGTTTTAGGAGCGCGCGAACATAACTTAAAAAATGTTAATGTTACCATTCCGCGCAACAAGCTTGTCGTAATAACCGGATTATCCGGTTCTGGTAAATCCTCACTTGCGTTTGACACTATTTATGCCGAAGGTCAACGACGTTATGTAGAAAGCCTAAGTTCATACGCTCGTCAGTTTTTGGGTTTGATGGAAAAGCCGGATGTTGATCAAATTGACGGCTTAAGCCCGGCCATATCGATTGACCAGAAATCTACCAGTCGCAATCCGCGTTCAACTGTCGCTACAGTTACAGAAATATATGATTACTTAAGACTTCTTTATGCTCGTATTGGCGTGCCGCACTGTCCTATAGATAATGTCGTGGTTGAGCGACGCACCATCGAGGGCATATTGGAACAAATAATATCCAAATACATGAACAAGCGAATAGTTGTATTAGCCCCAGTCGTCATAGATAAGAAAGGTGCTTTTGAACATATTCCTGAGCAGTATAGCCGGGCTGGTTTTGCCCGGGCAAGAGTAGACGGCGTTATATATGCCCTTGATGAATTTCCTGAGTTAGATAAGAACATCCGTCATAAGATAGAGATTGTGGCTGATCGTTTGGCTCTCGATGAAGCTAGCCGAAACCGCTTAGTTCAAAGTGTCGAGCAAGCCTTGGATCTTACCGATGGCAACGTATACATACTTGATCATGAGAGTAATGAAATTAAGACCTATAGTTTACGTTATGCCTGTCCGAATCATCCGGATGTAGCCATCCCGGAGCTGGAGCCACGCACCTTTAGCTTTAACAGTCCACACGGAGCCTGCAATGTATGTACCGGTTTAGGCTCGCGGCTTGAAGTTGACCCCGAACTGGTTATTCCAAATGGGCGTTTAACTATAGCTGAAGGAGCAATTAGACCATATAACCGTATTAACGTAGATAACTGGTATATGAAGAAGTTGGCAGCGGTGGCTGACAAACATAACTTCTCACTACATGTGCCAACATCGGAGCTCACTAAGGCCCAGCTGGACTTAATCCTGTACGGTACAGGTGACCAGACATATAGCGTTAAGTTATCTGCCGGGCGTTCATTTGAAACTACCTATGAAGGAGTTATTCCAAATCTGGAGCGTCGTCATCGCGAAACCGATAGCGATTTTATTCGTCGCGACATAGAGCGTTTTATGCTTGAGAGGCCTTGCCATAAGTGTAACGGCCTGCGTCTTAAGCCTGAGGCCCTGGCTATTACCATTAACGACTTCTCAATTATGGATGTTTGCCAGCTGTCAATTACTGACGCGGCTGAATGGGTCAATAAACTTAAATTAAATTCAACCGAAACTCATATCGCCCGTTTAATTGTTAAAGAGATATCTGCTAGGTTAAAGTTTTTAATTGATGTTGGATTGGATTATCTAACACTACTTAGAAGTGCAGTTACTTTATCTGGAGGTGAAGCCCAGAGAATTCGCTTAGCCACCCAAATCGGATCAGGCTTAAGCGGAGTACTTTACGTACTTGATGAGCCCAGTATTGGTTTACATCAACGGGACAATGCCCGTCTTATCGATACCCTAAAGCGACTGCGCGATCTGGGCAACTCAGTTTTAGTAGTAGAACATGACGAAGAAACCATTCGTAGCGCTGACTATTTATTAGACATTGGTCCCGGTGCCGGCATTCATGGCGGCGAGGTGGTTGCAGCCGGAACGCCAGAGCAGGTAATGAAGACTAAAAATAGTATCACAGCCGATTATTTATCCGGCAAACTAAAGATTGAAGTTCCCAAAGTTCGTCGCTCCGGCAATGGAAAAACACTAAAAATTATAGGCGCCAAAGAAAATAATCTTAAGAATATTGACGTAACAATACCTCTAGGTTCTCTGGTGGTAGTCAGCGGTGTAAGTGGTTCAGGTAAGTCCAGCTTAATAAACGATATTCTAGCCAAAGAGCTGCTAGCCAGGCTTAATCGTGCCAGTACTGTACCGGGCCGACATGAAGACATCGAAGGGATTAAGCAACTCGACAAAGCTATTATTATTGATCAAAGTCCGATTGGTAGAACTCCCCGGTCTAATCCGGCAACCTATACCAGTCTATTTACTCCGATTCGCGAGTTGTTTGCTACTTTGCCGGAAGCAAAGCTCAGAGGTTACTCCGCCGGACGGTTTAGTTTTAATGTGCGTGGTGGTAGGTGTGAAAACTGCCGTGGTGACGGCATCATTAAGATAGAGATGCATTTTTTGCCTGATGTTTATGTGCCCTGTGAAGTTTGTCACGGCAAAAGATATAATCGCGAGGCATTAGAAGTCCACTATAAAGGCAAGAACATTAGTGAAGTACTGGAGATGACCTGTGAAACGGCACTAGATTTCTTTTCTAACATCCCCTCAATCGCAAGGAAACTACAAACCCTGGTTGATGTCGGGTTAGGGTATATTGCTTTAGGCCAGCCAGCCACTACATTATCCGGTGGTGAGGCTCAGCGCATTAAGTTATCGAGCGAACTAAGCCGACGCGCGACCGGCCGAACTTTGTACATCTTAGATGAACCGACTACCGGCCTACATATGGCTGATGTTGAAAAACTTCTTATCATGTTGCACGCCTTAGTAGATGCCGGCAACAGCATGATTGTTATTGAACATAATTTAGACGTAATTAAGAATGCGGACTACCTTATAGATATGGGGTTAGAAGGTGGCGATGGAGGAGGAAAAGTGATTGCCAGCGGTACCCCGGAGCAGGTTGCATTAAGTAAATCCAGCTACACCGGACAATTTCTCAAGCATATTCTTAACCAATCTGGTAAAATACAATCAAGTAGATTAAGTAAAAGTACAGGGAAGAACGAGTAATTTATGGCTCAAGATGTAATTAATTTGTCCTTAGAACCGCGTAGTATTACCGGAAAAGCAGTAAAACACTTACGCAAATCCGGTAAAATTCCGGCTGTTATCCATGATCACGGCCGTCCTTCAGTTATCGTAGAGGCAGATGGACCGAGCTTAATTAAAGCTTATCGCCAGGCTGGAAAACACCACCCAATTAACTTAGTTGCCGGCGATAAAACGTACACAGCTATGATTAAAGCGGTCGAGTTTGAGCCACGCAAGAATCAACTCAACCACGTTGTGTTTAATGCTGTTGCGGCTGACCAGGTAGTTGAAGCTGAAATACCAATTGAACCTAAATTCGCTGAAGGCAATGAATCGACTCCAGCTGAGCGCTCCGGTCTGATTGTGCTTAACAATCTTGAATCTGTTATGGTTGAAGCTTTACCCAAAAACCTACCAGACGTTATTTACTACGACGCAGAGAAACTTAATGAAGTTGGCGACCAGGTAGCTGTATCCGATTTAATAGTGCCAGACAATGTTGAAATTAAGACTGAATCTAACCATGCTGTGGCTACAGTTTATGAGCCAAGTGCTTTAGCAGCCGCCAACGAATCAGCTGGTGGTAGCGCAGAAGAGCCGGTAGCAACTGAAGAAGGCGATGAAGCAGAAACTGAAGCAGCTCAAGAAGCTGGTGAAGCAGCAGAAAAAGATAAGTCTGAAGAAGCTGCTTAAGCCCATCTATAAAGAGCCTGTCAGTTAAGTAAGTTAATTTTAAGACAGTATAGATATGGAAGATGCACCTTTATTTCCTCGCCCGGAAGATGACGACGAAGAAGACGACAATGAAGACCAGCCAAAGAGGAAAGTTCCTTCCCTAGGCGAGCTAATCATTAACGACGAAAAAGATGGTAAAAAAAGCATCTTGTCTTTGTTTGAGGCAAACAAAAAGAACACCAAAGATAATGAAGCTGAACCTGACGAGAGTTTATCGGCTGATGAAATAGCAACTGTTCAGCGTGAAGTTGCATTAGAACATTTAAACAACCCGGTAGTTGAAGCCGAACCGCAACCCCCGGTTGTGGACTTTCTGGAACAAGTCGTTGATGGGGTTGACCCTGATACGGCTTATGAAGCAACTAAAATTGCCTACCAACTAGATGAAGTGCCAGAACAAAACAAAGAGTCTATTACCGAAGAAGTAGCAACTCCTCCATCTAATGAGCGTGTAGAAATAGAATATCCGCATAGCAATCCATTCATATCAGAACCTGAAGCAGCCATCTCTTCAAGCATAACGACGGTAGAAAGTGTCGCTCCTAAAAGTGACACCAAGCTGGTAAATAAAATAACCTCTTCAATTGCTACGCATCGCCATCAATCATTAAGCGAACCAAAGACTGTCTATGTCGAAAAACCGGCAGTAGTTGCCGTCCCAGAGAGTCTAAAAAAAGATATTAATGACATTGAGGTTAAACTAACCAAGAAAGAAGTTACCCTCCAGCGATTAAGTCAAACCAAGCAAGAGGCTCCAGCAAGCGTAAACACTACGACAAAACCAGTTGAACGGACTCAGCAAGGCCGCAATGAAAGCCGTCTGAACCTAACTAAGCCAACTGCCCAAGCGGAGAAGATTGGACGGATGCTTATTAATAACGAAAGCAAGAGAACCGAGCAGACCGTATCTAATCAAATTAAAGATACAGCACCTGACCAGGTTAAGTATATGAGCCGGGCAGAGCTATTAGATTTAAGCAGTAAGTTAGAAGTTGAGGGCGCCTCTCTTAAGCATATGTTCGATAACAATTTGTTTAATGAAATAGCCTTAAGACGTTTAGTAGAAGCCTATCTAAGTGGTAAAAACATTGCCCCAATGCTTAGGCATGAAATATTAACTAAACAGCAAAGTAAGTTTGAAAAAGATCCGCTATTGCGTGATCGCCAAGCTATCACCACTAAGACTAACTCTAGCTGGGATGATATATATAAGGTGTCTAATCAGTTAAACCCACACATCAATAATCAACATCAAGGCTCTATTGCGCAGGCGGAAAGTTTAAACATTTACTCTCCTAATTCCTCAAAGAACCAATCTAAACCTCATGGGGTCTCAGTTGCCAGTGCCACTCTGGTTGCAGTCATAATAATACTGGTGTTTCTAATCATACTCTTTACCTTTCATATATAGCTATGCCAAGCGAGTCAATTAAGCAGAAACTAACTAAGCTCCCAGCGAGTCCCGGGGTATATTTTTACAGGGATAAGAACGGTGAGATTATATACATCGGCAAAGCAGCGGTCTTAAAAAACCGTGTACGACAATATTTTCAAAAAAGTCGTTACCGTGACCCCAAGACAGACGCTTTAGTTAGAGAAATTGCAGATATTGAATGGATGGAGGTAGACAGTGAGCTAGACGCCCTGTTTTTGGAAGCCGAACAAATCAGACGTTATTTACCCAGGTACAATATACTGCTACGCGATGATAAATCACTTGTCTATGTTCGGATCGATTATGATAGTGACTACCCAACCCTTAGCTTCACCAGACGTCCATTAGATGACGGCGCTAGATACTTTGGCCCATATACATCAATCGCCGCTATACGACAGGCACTAAAACTGTTACGAAAAGTATTTCCTTATGCGGTTAAACGAAGTCCGGGACAAAAGCGAGCCAGTTTAAGCTATCATCTTGGTCTTGACCCTGGACTCGAAGAAGGCAGTACGACCTTAGCAGATTACAGATCTAATCTGCGCAAATTAATGGCATACATTAGCGGACAGCGGGCAACCCTGCTTAAAGAGCTTGATAAAGAAATGAAGTCAGCGGCCTCCGTTCACGATTATGAACTGGCAGCCCGCAAGCGGGATCAAATTGAAAGTCTAAGACGACTTAACCAACAAATCATCTTTAGTGACAAGGAATTCCTAGACCTAAGTAAGGATGTAGCCTTAAACGAGTTAAAAGACCTGCTTAATTTAAAATCTCCTCCTAAGCGGATTGAAGGCTATGATATAAGCCACATGCAGGGAAGTGATGTGGTTGCTTCAATGGTTGTGTTTACTAATGGAACGAGCAATAAAACAAGCTACCGCAAATTTAAAACTAGAAAAAACATCAATAACGACTTTTTTAACATGAACGAAACCATCGCTAGACGCTTTAAGCAATCAAATCTAGACAAATGGGGAAGGCCAGACTTAGTTTTAATTGATGGTGGTAAGGGTCAGCTAGAAGCAGCACTAAATGCGCGCGATGAATCAGCCCCCGAATCTTTAAGTGTGCCATTTATTGGGCTAGCTAAAAGAGAAGAACAAATTGTTATTGACGTTAGTCGTAGCCAGGTTAGCTTAAACCACGCCCTAATTAGCAAGCTAAACGGTCACGCTGCAGCATCAGGTAATTTTATAGTTATCTCATTGCCTAATAGTAGCCATATTGTTAAGTTGCTCCAACGGGTGCGGGATGAGAGCCACCGCTTTGCGGTGTCGTATCACTCAACTTTAAAGACCAAACGCGTTAGTGTCTCATCGCTACAAGACATAGATGGCATTGGCCCGGTTACTTCCAAGAAGCTGCTTCGGCAGTTCAAGTCAATTACTAACATTAAAAAAGCGTCCCTGGATGATCTTTCTAAAGCTCTTGGCGACACCAAAAAAGCCAAGTTAGTAAAAGATTACCTAATGAATAAACCATAATGTAAGCTACAGTAAGATATATGACGCAATTTACAGCCGATTTTTTTAAAGCCAACCGTCAGCGTTTAATTAAAGAATTGCCACCCGATCTTCCGATTGCAGTTACTGCCAATGGTTTAGTGCAACGTGGCGCCGATTCAGCCTATCCTTTTACGCAAGATGCTAACTTTTGGTATCTAACAGGTATAAACGACCCGGATATAACATTAGTAATAGATCATCAGCGTGAGTTTCTAATTGTGCCTATTAGAGAGGGCTCTAGGGTAACCTTTGACGGGCAAATTGACGAAAAAGAGCTAGCTTCAGTTTCAGGTATCGATGACATATTAAATGAGGCTAGCGGTTGGAAGCGTTTGGATGGATTGCTACATAGAAACAAACAAGTGGCCACCTTAGCGTCAGCACCATTTTTTATTGAGCAATACGGACTGTACGCCAACCCAGCGCGCTCACGTTTTGCAGAGCGTTTAGTGCGCCACTCTAACGAAGAATTAAAGATAGTAGATATTCGTCCTATTCTAGCTAATATGCGGGTAGTCAAGCAGGAAGTTGAACTAAAAGCATTAAAAGAAGCCATAGATATAACTGCCAAAACACTTAAAGAAGTGCTGGCTAAGCCGTATGGTACTTATGCATACGAATACCAGATTGAAGCTGACATTACGCACGGTTTTAGAAAACGTGGTTCACTCGGGCATGCATTCGAGCCAATCGTTGCCGGAGGCAAGAGAGCTTGCACCATGCACTATTTAAGTAATTCTGCCAAATTAAGTGATGGTGAGATGGTCATAGTTGATGTTGGAGCAAATGTTAAAGGATATGCCGCAGACATAACTAGAGTACTTGCTACCAAGCGGCCAACTTCCCGCCAAAAAGCTGTTTTTGAGGCGGTAAAGGAAACTCAAGCCTACGCCTTTAGCTTGCTTAAACCTGGTGTGCATCTTAAGACATATGAACAAAACGTTGCTAAGTATGCCGGTTCGATGCTTAAACAACTAGGAGTCACGTCTAACCTAAAGATGGAAACTGTACGCCAATTTTTCCCACACGCCGCGTCACACTTTTTAGGGCTTAACGTACACGACGTTGGTGATTATACGAAACCGCTTAAAGCCGGGACGGTATTAACAGTCGAGCCTGGCATATATATTCCTGATGAGGGTATAGGTGTTAGGATTGAAGACGACGTTTTAGTGACTGATTCAGGCATAGATGTTCTTAGCGCCAAGTTGCCGACTAAGTTATAGTCATATAAGATGTATATTTGCCGAGCTTATAACTAGCCTGCTAAACTATAATAAGTAATAATTTAGCGAGAAATAACCAGATATGAACGTATACGACTACATCTCTTTTGGCGCAATGCTAATCATGGTGTTATTGATTTTAATTCAAACCCGAGGCGCATCACTCGGTGCCGGACTTGGTGGAGCGGGAGATGTAAACACCTCCCGTCGTGGTACGGAAAAAACTATTTTTCAGCTTACTATAGTTTGCGCAATAATTTTTTCACTGTCACTACTCTTTAGCGCCATTGGTTAGATAGATTAATAAATCATGACGCGTTACCAAATGCTACGCCGGATATTCCTCCGCCGGCGGGTCAAGGCGGCTAAGTTATCTAATCAGGCTGAAATAGCAATTGAGAGTAACTTCTTTAGACGGCTTGATCACCTAGCGAACGTGCGTCGTTTTGTAGGTGTCTGGTTACTGTTTTGGATACTTTTAAGCCTTACGTCGGTTTGGCAGCTAGTGTCTCTAAACCACGATTTTCAAACCATTATGCCAATTCCTGGCGGTATATATAACGAGGGTATCTTAGGCACGCTTACAAACGTTAATCCGATTTACGCTACCGGAGCAGTAGATACCAGTCTTTCAAAGCTAATTTTTGCCGGATTACTAACTTACAACTCACAGAACTTATTAGTTGGTGACCTTGCAACAGGTTACAGCGTGGATTCAACCGGCACAATTTACACCTTAAAGCTTAAACCAAATCTGACCTGGCAGGACGGAAAACCACTAACAGCAAGTGACGTAGCCTTTACCTTTGATACGATTCAAAATCCGGAAGCTCAATCGCCCCTATACTCAAGCTGGCAGGGGAT
Source organism: bacterium (assembly GCA_021789195.1). Lineage (GTDB taxonomy): Bacteria > Patescibacteriota > Saccharimonadia > Saccharimonadales > UBA4665 > JAJZWH01. Next base: position 21,293 of record JAJYJU010000004.1, read on the forward strand.
TACCGTAAGTGAAATTAATCCGTTAACCGTACAGTTTAAGTTGCCAAATCCTTTGGCATCTTTCCCTTACAACCTAACAGTCGGCATCATTCCAAAACATATTCTGGGAAGTTTAAACCCGACCGATTTACGCTCGGCACCGTTTAATACCAATAATCCAATCGGAGCGGGAGCGTTCTCATGGAGCGCGATTGAAGTTAGTGGTAATACGCCTCAAAATGCAGTTGAACAGATTGGGCTAGTACCGTATAGCAACTTTAATTTAGGCAAACCTAAACTTAGAGAATTTATTGTTCACGCATATGCTTCAAAGAGCCAATTAATAGCCGCTTTTACCTCAGGGCAACTAAGTGCCGTAGCTGGTCTAGACAGTGTGCCACCTGCAATTGCCAAGATGTCAGGGGTTCATGTGCATAGTTTAATATTAACTGCCGGTACCTATGTTTTTTTTAAGACCCAAAACGATATCTTATCTGACGTAAATATACGTCGAGCACTAGTCTATGCGGCAAACCCCAAGGCTATCATTGCCAAACTTGGTTATTCAACCTTAGCGGTTAATGAACCACTCCTAATTGGGCAATTGGCTTACAACCCAAAATATGCCCAATCGACCGATGATTTAAGCCAAGCTGAGGCAATATTAAATGCTGACGGATGGGTCTTGGGTAAGGGAGGCTATAGATTTAAAAATGGCCAAAAACTGGAGTTTAACTTAGTAACTACCGACACTCCGGAAAATAGAATGGTAGTAGGAATGTTGAAAGACCAGTGGATGAAAGCTGGAGCACAATTAGACCCATTGTATGAAAGCGCGGATACCTACGCTACAACCCTTAACGAGCACAGTTATGATGCTACCTTAAACGGCATATCTATTGGCAATGATCCGGACGTATTTGTCTACTGGGATAATACTCAGTACGACCCTAGAAGCGCTAACCTTAACTTGTCGGAATATAACAGCTCAAGCGCCAGTTCGGCGCTCGAGGAAGGTCGTACCCGGCTTGATCCGGCTTTAAGAACGATTAAGTACCAGCCGTTTTTAGCGGACTGGCAGAAAGACGCACCAGCTCTAGGACTTTATCAGCCTAGAGTTATATATATAACGAATGGCAACCTGTTTGGACTAGGCGACAGCGAGATTAATGGTCAGCAAAATCGGTTCAATAACGTAATGAACTGGGAAATTCTTTCTACTGGTGTTACAGACCAACGCAAATCTTGAGTTTTAGACTATAATTTTCTAAGATAGCCGTGCACTATAAACCACATATTTAAGCGGATGTGGCGGAACGGTAGACGCGCTAGCTTCAGGAGCTAGTGAGCATTACGCTCGTGGAGGTTCAAGTCCTCTCATCCGCACCAGTCCTGAACATTAGATATGAGAATCTAGTAATCCTTAAAACCATTGACTTAGTCCACATAGTCCAGTAGACTATAGGTATGAATGTAATTAATGTTCACGAAGCAAAAACTCACTTCTCTAAGCTACTAGAAAGAGCTGCTCACGGAGAGCGAATTATTATAGGTAAGGCTGGTAAGCCTATTGCTCGTCTTGAACCTTTGTCAATAACAGCTGGTAGTAATAAGGTAATTGGCGGAGGCTTTCGTTTACAAGAAAGAGTTCACCAACCATTAACCCCTGAGTATCTTAATAAACTTGCCAACAGTAAGTACGAAAGTTAGATTTTTATGGTGTTCCTAGACGCCAACGTACTCATATACTACTTAGATGATACAGCTGAGAAAAATATTGCTACAGTAAGGCAGTTGCAAAAGATAATTGATGAGCAAGAACAGATTGTTACATCACACCATGTTATAGAAGAAGTTCTATTTGTGATTTCAAAAATACAACCTGACATTAATCTGGGTAAAGTCGTGCAACGTATCAGTGAGATACCAGGAATCATTCTTGTCGAACCATCGCCCAACTTAGTATTCGCAGAACGCTATTCGAGACTTAGCAGTGATTTAAAATTGGGAATTAATGATGCCTTACTTCTGCAACTCATGATAGATGCAGCGATTACTAAACTTTTTAGTTACGATAAACAGTTTGTAAGCAAAGCAATTCAGCTAGGTATTAATAAACTCATATAGCCACTTTACTAAGTGTTCGAAAGAAAGCCGTTCAAGAGCACCAAATAATGCCACATAACGGTCTAACGTGCCCGAGATTACCACAACTAACGTTCTGTTAGTTGTACATATTCATAAGAAAGTATCACGAACTACCATTATCGTTGATAGAGTAAAGTGACTAAGACTACAGTAGCCCCAATAACCCAAGCTACCTCAACAATCAGGCCGATTGGTCGCTGGAACCACTGGACATAGTGGTGGAGGCGTACTGCAGCATGTCTGTTGTTTATGTTTTGCGCCGACCGGCCTTTTAATATACGCCGGAAATCGCTTAACCACATGAAGTCTGGGCTTGCTGCTAGAAAAGCGCATAGAGCAGCTAACCGCCAATACTCTGGGTGACGAATACTCAGCACTGCTACAAGAGCCACACAAAGCAGAATGTCTACGGCCAAAAGCACATTAAATAGTTTGAGGTTAGGAAATGACTCACCGTTAAAGCCGTGATGGGGCAGGCTATCCAGTACGTAATGTGACGCAAAAGCTAGGGGTAAAGCTACAGGGTTAGTTACAGCCAATCCTATAATAGCCCCCGTTATCGCATGGTTAATTGCCCGCATCCCTAAGCCTTTTTCTTAAGTAGATATTTCATTTGTCGGATTTATTGTACGGGACTTCCTTACTTAAAAACACTGTGAAATTAAACGCTAGAGTTATTCTGCGTCTAGAAAAAAGTAACTATAATTACAATTCATTTAACACACAAAAACTTGCAGTAAGCTTTCAAAATCTAAACCCAACAATTAAGCCAATATACCTTACCAGTTCCTTATTAAAGAGTATATTCGTGAGGGTGAAAGTTCTCGTCGCTAAAAAATTGTTGCAAATAGGCTAAACTTTCTAAAAAGTGTTCGATAGAAAGATAGTTAAGTGGATTAACGCTAATTCTGCCTCAATATTTAAATAAAGATATGTAACATCTCTATTAGACACCAGTTATGTTATTTATCCAGGCCGGTTTCTTATCTGAATTATGGTATTATCTTAATCAAGAACCTGGGTAGCAACTAAGGTGAGTCAAACAAGAATATGAACAGGGTATCACACTATCTTCAAGAGCATGTTTCGGGCGAAGTAATGACTAGCGTTGATGCTAGATCATACTTCTCAACTGATAACAGTATCTTTAGCTTAACTCCCAGCGTAATTGTTTACCCTAAGAATGAGAACGATATTAGAAAGACAGCCCGTTTTACGTGGCAACTAGCTGAACGAGGCCGTGTTGTTCCAATAACGGCCAGAGGTAATGGTACAGATTTAAGCGGTGCGGCATTAGGTAGCGGTGTTCTATTAGTCTACCCGGCACACTTAAATCAGGTTAAATTCTACGACGCTAAAACTGCTGAAATTACAGTTGAGGCTGGTATTAACTTCGGCAAACTACAACAACTGCTTCAATCCTACGAGCGTTTTATTCCATCCGCTCCAAGTAGCTTGGAGTATTCAACTTTGGGTGGCGCAGTTGCCAATAACGCATCTTCCAGGCGGTCTTTTAAGTACGGCTCGATGCGCCAGTATGTTAAAGGTTTAAGAGTTGTGCTTGCTAACGGCGAAGTAATTGAGACCATGCGTTTAAACAAACGGGAATTAAACCGTAAACTGGGCTTGTCCTCACTAGAAGGCGAGATTTATCGCTCTCTAGATGCATTGTTAGAAGAAAATAAGTCGGTCGTAGAAAAAAGTACTTTAGAGGTTACTAAAAACAGCGCAGGATATAATCTGGCTGACATTCAAGATAAAGACGGATCATTTGATCTAACGCCACTGATTGTTGGCTCTCAAGGGACTCTGGGACTAATTACAGAAGTCACGCTTACTAGCGAGCCATACAATGGCAAATCTTCATTAATAACGGCCTATTTTAACAGTGCTGAAGACTTGCAATCGGCCGTATTAGAACTGCGTAAACTCGACGAAGTGCCAAGTGCGATTGAGATGGTTGATGATACGCTATTAACAAGTGTTGCTAGCGAGAACGCAAATTACTTAAAAGAAGTGGTGGATAAGCCTTATCCTAAATTTATCTTGTTTGTAGAATATGACAACGTAAATGAGCATGACCGTAATAAGGGTGTCAAAAAAGCCGTTAAGATATTGGGTAAATACAGCGATACCGTAAACAGTGAAACCGATACGGATAAACAAAAACTAATATGGAAAGTCAGAGACGCGTCATCTATTATATCCGGCCACCCGCATGGAAAAGCCAACCCCCTCCCTCTAATTGATGATGGAATAGTAACCCCGGACAAGTTAGCTAAATTTCTAAGTGCAATTTATGATCAGTTCAAAAAAGAACATATGCAAGTTGCAATTTGGGGGCATGCTGGAGATGCTAACCTGCACGTGCAGCCAATTTTAGATTTAAGCCAAGTTGGTGATAGGCAAAAAGCCTTCAGAATGCTTGAAGACTTTACTAAAACAATTAAAGAACTTGGCGGATCAACAACCGGACAATATAACGAAGGAAGACTGAGGGGCCCGCTTCTAGCTAAATTGTACCCAGACGATGTTTACCAATTATTCAATAAAGTAAAGAAAATATTCGACCCATACGGCACTCTAAATCCAGGCGTTAAGATAAACGTCAGCACTGATGAAGTAAGACCACTCTTAAGAGATAAGTATTCACTAGAGCATGTTTACGACCATCTGCCGCTGTCTTAATAAAATTTAGAGTTTTAGGCTTAGGAATAAGATGTTAATATATCCTAGCGATAAAACGCTAAACGGGTACTTATGCGCGAGTGCTGGAATCGGTAGACAGGCCAGCTTGAGGTGCTGGTGTCCATTAGGACGTGGAGGTTCAAGTCCTCTCTCGCGCACCATTGACAATTAGGGCGCTTAGCTCAGCTGGCTAGAGCGCCTGCTTTACACGCAGGAAGTCGGGGGTTCAAGTCCCTCAGCGCCCACCATAAGTGCCTTACTCAAACCCATGACTTCAGACAACAAAAGTCTGAATCGGTAGTGCCTCCATTAAACCTATAGAATACTTAACGGATGCGTAAATCGCCATGCGATTGACGGGTTGGTCGTTACCGACTCAGTGACGACTGAACCCATAGAAGCTGTGTTAAATTGATTAGTTTGTAAACTAACATTTCCAACTACTACTCCAACTTTAACCGGCATTTTGAGCGGATTAAGTTTTAGCTTTAAACTAATTGTTTGTCCCGGAAATGCAAATAAACTGAAGTCAGATTTAGAGACTGCTTGGATTGTTCCGCCCCATGGCTGAGTGTACGAACCTAAAACATCTCCCTTATTGATTAAAATTGTATCTTTAAAATTACTCTGTAGAGATATTGCTAGTGGGAGTGTGCTGGTAAGTGCGGTTTCTAGGCTTGGAGCTCCCATCACTGCTGTCAGAAGAGTCTCACTCACCCCTTTTATATTTACACTTAATGCACCCAAAAACACACCCGGGTCTTGATTGTTATTGCCTGTCTTAATACCTATAAAGCCGTCACTGCCTAAAATATTGTCATAGTTTTTCATAACCCCAACGTTCGGAATATCTACTGACTTTAGGCCCACAATTTGTTTTAAAACCGGATTGGCCATTACTTTAGCGCCAAGGATTATTAAATCATTGGCCGTTGAGGTTGTTGAGGGTAGAAAACCACTAGCATCGCCAGATACATAAGTATTGTTCATGCCCATATGTTTAACATAGTTGTTCGCATAAGCCGTGTAATTAGAGATTGAACCAAATGCCCAACGTGCTAGCGAGTCGGCAATGTTATTGCCAGATGGAATTAACATTGCTTCAAGCATCTGGTATTCGCTTAGTTGTTCACCGGCATAAACAGGAACTACAGAACCTTGTTCGGACACATAAGTTGTGTAGTAGTTATAGTCTGTTGCATCAATTGTAATAAATGGACCTTGTTCGCCCGTACTTAAGGGATACTTATTTAGGACTGAAAGAGCGGTAATCAGCTTCGCAACACTTGCCGTTGGTAAAGGTTTTTGATTGCCGTTCGTTTGAAGAACGCCAGAGTCAATTAAGCCGACAGCCGCTTCGCCGTAACTCGGCCAGGATAAATTAGCCGGTGGAATCTTTATATGTAGAGTGGTTGAGTTAAAGCTACTCTTTAAGGCAGGTAAGGGTAAGAGCAAAACTAATAATGTGTAAGCCAAGACAACAAACACAATAATAATCGATATAATCATTGGTCTTTTGGATTTGGTTTTAGGTCTTGGCTGCATTACTAATTAATGATACACGACGTTACGCCTTAGCTAATGTATAATTAAAGCAATATAAGCAGGGAGTAAACATGGATTACTTAATTGTGGCTATCATTGTTGTCTTATTGATTATTGGCTTTGCCTTCTTTATTGCCTACAACGGATTGGTTAGACTAAACCAGCAGGCCGATGAGGCTTGGAGCGATATAACGGTACAGTTAAAACGACGCTATGACCTTATCCCTAATCTAGTCAGCTCGGTTAAAGGCTATGCCGCGCATGAAAAAACCGTCTTTGAAGACGTTACGGCAGCGAGGTCCAAAGCAATCAGTGCGACAGGACCAGAGCAAACTGCTAAGGCTGAAAATCAGTTCCAAGCGACCCTTAAAAGCCTGTTCGCAGTAGCTGAAAACTACCCTGATTTAAAAGCAACCGAGAACTTCCAACAGTTACAGAATGAACTAGTTGATACTGAAGATAAGATTCAAGCTTCGCGACGCTTTTATAACGGTGTTGTTAGAGACTTTAATTCTAGAAGGCGTACTTTCCCAACTAAGTTTTTTGCCAATGCGGCAGGCTATAAGCAGGATAAAGAGTTCTTCGAGCTAGATGAAGCCCAAACCGCTCAAGTTGAGCAACCAGTAGATGTAAAATTCTAATCCCTAATTAATCCAAAAGAGCCGAGGCCATGTATTCAGAAATTGCCCACAACAAGCGTAAGAGTATCTTAATGATGACCCTGTTCATGTTAATAATCGGTGGTTTAGCCTATCTGTTTAGTTATGCCTACGGCGGCGGTAGTCCGGCAATTCTAGTCGGTGTATTAATTGGCGGACTCATTTACTCAGTTATTGGCTATTACAGCGGCATGCGTTTAAGCCTAGCTGTTAATGGAGCCAGGGAAATTAAAAAGAAAGATAATCCAAGACTTTGGCGGATCATTGAGAATCTTTCAATTACCGACGGACTGCCAATGCCCAGAGTCTTTATTATGGATGATCCATCACCTAATGCGTTTGCTACTGGAAGAGACCCAAAGCATGCAGCCGTTTGTGCTACTAGCGGATTACTTGAAATTATGAATGACGATGAACTGACAGGTGTTTTTGCCCATGAGCTCGGGCATGTTAAAAACTTTGACAGCCGGGTAAGTATGATAGCGTTTGCTTTAACTGCTGCCATTGCACTTTTAGCCGACTTCTTCTTAAGAATGAGCTTCTTTAGAGGAGGGGACAACAACGAAGAAGATCAAATCGCTTTATTTATTGGTATTGCGGCTGCTATCTTGGCGCCACTGGTTGCGTTTCTAGTTCAAATGGCTGTTTCCCGACAACGTGAATATCTGGCTGATGCCACCGGTGCACTAACTACCCGATACCCCGAAGGCTTAGCATCAGCGCTACGTAAAATTGATAATACGGGGAGTGTACTTAAGAATCAAAACACTGCTACCGCCCATTTCTTTTTTGCGAACCCCCTAAAATCACATAGCATTACTAATCTTTTTAGTACCCACCCACCAATTAGAGACCGTATCAAGCGCCTGGAAGACATGAATACCCATGCCTAAAACTAGGACGCATAAGTCTAAAAAGACGGAAAATAAGATAAAGACGCAAGCTCGGCACAGATTACCTAGCGTATTTGAACTTACCCGCTCGACTGCAGTCATTCTATATAGGCAGCGCTGGACAATGCTCGGCGTGCTAGTTGTTTACGGATTAGTGAATTTATTAGTTGCTCAAGGACTGTCTAGCGGCTTAAGCGTAAGCTCAGCTAAAAGCCAACTAAGTAGCTTGTTCCATATTAATACCTCTAACTTTGGCGGAAATCTATCCGTCTATGGCTTAATGCTAGCCTCATTTGGAAGTTCGGGTTCGAGTAGTGGCAGTTTCGGGTATTCTTTAATTCTTGCGGTTGTCGCAAGTTTGGCTATAATCTGGACACTACGCAATGCGTCTAATAACAAAAAAGGGAGTAAAGACCGGTTTATGCTAAAAGAGGCATACTACCGCGGTATGTATCCTCTCATACCATTCTTAATCATATTGCTTTTAATAGGAATAGAGCTGTTGCCTATGCTTGCCGGCATATCTCTTTACATATCTGCTGTTAATAACAGCATAGCTATAATAGCGATTGAAAAACTGGGCTTTATGGTCATACTCTTGCTTTTATCTGCACTCAGCCTATTCCTTATAAGTAGCTCAATATTCGCCCTATATATATCAACTTTGCCGGACATGACTCCAATAAAAGCTCTACGCTCAGCCAAAGATTTAGTAAAATACCGTCGTTTTACAGTGTTGCTTAGAATTCTATATCTCCCACTAGCTCTGCTTATAATATCTGCTCTCGTGATGTTACCTCTTATAGCGTGGGCTCCGGCAGCTGCAGCATGGGTATTTCTTGGCCTATCCTTGGTTATGCTTGCCCTAACTCATGCCTACTTGTACAACCTATATAGGGAACTCTTAATATGAACCACGCCCAAGCCAAAGAACGAGTTAATAAACTAAAAGAGCTTATTAACGAATACCGCTACAAATACCACGTGCTTAATGAATCAATTATGAGTGACGAGGCGGCAGATAGCTTAAAGCACGAATTGTCTATGCTCGAAGAAGAATTTCCTGACTTACTTACCAAAGACAGCCCAACTCAGCGTGTAGCCGGAGAACCCTTGCCGGGATTTAAGCAGGTTGAACACAGTCAGCGCATGCTTAGCTTAAACGACGTGTTTAATAAACAAGAAGTTGAGGCTTGGTTTGATCGCATATCTAAGAACCAGCCGGAGGTTAAGCCAGACTTCTTTGTAGATATTAAAATGGACGGACTGGCATGTGCCTTAATATATAACGACGGCGTGCTTGAATTTGGTGTTACCCGAGGCGATGGTTTTGTCGGCGAAGATGTCACTATGAACATACGCACGATTGAATCAATCCCTCTGTCTTTAAGATCTAAAACTAAGTTTTCAAACTTCTTATCTGGCAGAACCGAAGTGCGGGGCGAAATTGTTATGTACAAAGCCGACTTTAACCGCTTAAACAAAAAGCGTCAAAGCCAAAACCTACCTCTTTTTGCAAATCCGCGCAACACTGCTGCCGGTACGGTGCGCCAGCTAGATCCAAGTCTGGTTGCAGAGCGAACACTACACTTTAGAGCCTATGATTTACTTAGAGATGATCCAAGCGAAGTTCCGACCAATGAGTTTGCTTATGAAGCGCTAAAAAGCCTAGGTTTTATCGCCAACAAATCAGCTAAAAGCTTAAGCAGTGTTAAGGAGATTATAGATTTTGCTGATGAGTGGGAGCAAAAACGCCAGACGCTTGAGTTTAACACAGACGGCCTAGTCATTAAGTTAAATGACAGGGCTATATTTGATCGCTTAGGTGTAGTCGGCAAGGCACCAAAGGCTGCAATTGCATATAAGTATGCGGCTGAACAAGCTACAACTAAAGTTAAAGACATACTTGTTTCAATTGGGCGAACCGGGGTAGCGACTCCCGTAGCTGTACTTGAACCAGTACTAATTGCCGGTAGCACAGTTCAAATGGCCACTCTCCATAATGAAGGAGAAGTGCATCGTAAAGACATTCGTATAGGGGATAGTGTCATAGTGCATAAAGCCGGAGATATTATTCCTGAAGTGGTCGAGCCCTTGATAAAACTGCGAACCGGCAAAGAGCGTAAATTCATAATGCCAATCATCTGCCCGGATTGCTCAGTTAAGCTGGTTAAGCTAAAAGCTGATGATGCTGCCTGGCGCTGTCCTAATAAATCTTGCCCGTCTAGAACATGGAAGCAAATTCAGCACTTCGCTTCAAAAGAAGCGATGGACATAGAAGGTTTAGGTGAGAAAAATGTTATAGCCTTGCTTGACGCTAACTTAATTAAAGATACGGCAGATATATATAGCTTAGAGGCCAAACAGCTGATTAATCTCGAGCGTTTTGCAGAAATTTCTGCCAATAAATTAATTAAAGCCATCCAGCAAAAAAAGGAACCATCTCTAGCTCGCCTCCTCTACGGACTCGGCATTAGGCATATTGGCGTTCAGACAGCCATTGATTTAGCCCAGCATTTTAAATCCCTCGAAACTATTATGCAAGCTACAATTGACGAATTAGCTGCTGTTGATGGTGTTGGAGACATAGTGGCTGAATCAGTAGTAGAATACTTTGCCGAGCCGGCTAATCTAGATCTTCTAAGCAAGCTCAAGCGTTTGAAGGTTTGGCCAAAACAAGTCGTTGATAGTTCTAATGGCAAACTTAAAGGTAAGAACTTTGTCATAACCGGTACGCTAACTAATATGTCGCGTGAAGAAGCGGCTGAAAAGATACGTAATCTCGGTGGTAAGTTCCAAAATGCAGTAGCAAAAGAAACCGATTATTTAGTTACCGGCGATAATCCGGGCGGCAGTAAAATATTGTCTGCCAGGCGGTTAAATACAACCATACTAACAGAAGCTGAACTATTGAAGCTACTTGACTAAGCATAAGTATTATTGTTATGCTCAACTATGGAAGGTAACGTGCGCTTAAGGCTCTTGGCGTGACGCTAGAAAAACAAAAATTATTAAAAGCAAAACAAAAGGAGCCCTAGGGTGGGCGCGCACGCTCTCTCCCATTTACCGGAATTAAATATAGCCCGTTTTTGTTTACAGATACTAACTGCTATTATTTATGAGTGCAATTAGGGGCTATGGCGCAGTTGGTAGCGCGACTCAATGGCATTGAGTAGGTCGCGAGTTCGAATCTCGCTAGCTCCACCATAACCCGCATGCGTGGCGCTTTAGCTCAGTTGGTAGAGCAGAGGCCTGAAGAGCCTTGTGTCCCCAGTTCGAGTCTGGGAGGCGCCACCACTTTAAATATCCATAGCTTATTTGCTAAAATATTGAAGCTAAAACCATATATGCGAGTGTAGCTCAGTTGTTTAGAGCGCTTCCTTGCCAAGGAAGAGGTCGAGAGTTAGAGTCTCTTCACTCGCACCAATCCCGACCTTTTTGTCTTGAATATCTAGAAAACATCGGTAGAATGGGCTAATTTGGGTGTTGGAATAGCCTGGATAGCTCCATACCAGACCTTTAGGAAATATCGAACACAGCAACGCTCGTTTTCGTTCCAAATCAGCTTCATTATAGGTATTATTAAGGTTTGTAAACTTATTTTGGATAAATGATGTTATACCCTCTAGGTTGTACTTCTCAATAATAGTTTCGTCTTTAGATGCTTGAATTGCTTTAATCTTCTCTTCAAGAATCTTGTTTTGTTCTTTGAATATATCGTCCGAGTAAGTGCCATCTAAGTTTTTCTCTATTAAGGATTGCCGGGTCTCATAGACCTGCTTTAGCTCAATCTCGGACTGATCTCGCTTTTGACCCAATAACTCAATACGTAAGTAGTATGTGCGTCTTATGAAAGCACTTATAAGATCTGCTGTTTCTTTTTTTAGGGTAATTTCATTAAGAAGTTTGGTAGTTTCTGGTTCAATATCCGCAAAAGGAACATTAGATTTGGCACCACAACGCTTAATGCAGAAGTAATAGCCGTATAACTGACACTTACCCTTATTCCAAGCTCCAGTAAACGACTGTCCGCAACGACCGCAGCGTACAATACGTCGTAATGGAAAGTCTGGGTTGTTTTGGCTTCGTCTAGCTATCATAACGGGTGTGTTATGGTTTTTCCCATCGAGTATAGACTGAACCTTATAGTAAGTTTCTTCAGTAATCATGGGTAGATGCTGGCCATGAACTTCAAGACCATATTTTTTAGAAACAACCTTTCCGGCATAAAACTTATTGCGAAAAATGCTGCTCATTGTTTGTTTGCGTAGAGGCGTATCTTTGTAGCCTTTACGTTTCAGCACAACGCCTCTGTCGTTTAAGAAATTGGCCATATCTCTCAAGCTTTTTGTGCCTGTAGCCATAAGACTCCAGGATTCTTGAATGACACCAAAAGTCACAGGATCTTTGACTGCATAACCATTTTGCTTTTGATATCCCATAGGAGGCCGTCCATTATATAAACCACTCATAAACCTTGCTTTCATACCGTTACGCGAGCGTTCGCCTCGGACGTCGTTATCCATTTGGGCAAAACCAGCCAGCATAGTCTCGATAAATCTTTCTGTTGGCGTATCCCCGGTTGGTTCACTTGCAGAAATTAAAGTTACTCCATATTCTGCTAGTTTCTTGCGTATAGCTAAGTAGTCAGCTGTTTGGCGAGATATACGATCAAGGCGGTATACAATTAATGCTTGCAGATTGTTCTTATGCTTACGGCAATATTCAAGCAATTCAATTAGGGTTGGTCTTTCTCGTATTGTTTTAGCCGATCGACCCTCCTCGCGGAACGTCTCAACTATTTCTAGACCGCGCCTTTCAGCTTCTTTTTGACAGATATCTGCCTGAGTATCCAAAGAATAATTGTCTACTTGTTCTTCTGTAGAAACACGTAAATATATAATAGCTTTTTGTTTAATACTGCTCTTGGAATAATCCTGCATAGCTTACCCGTTCCCAAGAATTTGGTGCAGAGTCTGACCCTCAAACAATTTTCTTTCATACCCATCTAACCAGTAATTAATCAAGTGTTGAAATTCTGTTATGT
>JAJYJU010000034.1 GCA_021789195.1 bacterium
GGAAGAGTTGGTACGCAGTAAATCAACAGCTGGACGAATTCCCTGCTCGGCGACTGATCTAGAGAGAACAATCACGGCATCTAATTCGTGTTGGATCATTTGCACTGCCGGATCGGAAAGATCATCGGCCGGAACATAAATTGTCTGAATTGATGTAATTGAGCCCTGCTCAGTTGAGCTTAGACGATCTTCAATCATTTTGACATCGCTAAAGATAGTCGGCTCATATCCACCCTCGCTTGGAATTTGATCCAGGATGGTCGAGACTTCGTTATGAGCCTGGACATAGCGGTACATATTGTCGGCAAAGAACAAGATATCTTTTTTAGCAGTATCGCGGAAGTATTCGGCCAACGTTACGGCAGATAGGCCAACCAACATTCTTTGAATCGGGTTCTGATCCATTTGTCCAAAGAATAAACAAGTATCTTTAAGCAGACCGCTTTCTTTAAGCGTGTCATATAATTCTTGACCCTCTCTAATACGCTCACCAATACCGGCAAAGAAAGATAGGCCGTGCCCGCTCTTAGCTACATTATGCATTAGTTCCATAATTAGAACGGTCTTGCCTACTCCAGCACCACCAATAATGCCAATTTTGCGTCCCTTAACAAACGGGGTGAAGAAATCTATGACTTTAATACCGGTCTCTAGTATTTCGTTTTTGTCGCCAGCATAATTTTTGGCAGTCTTTGGCAAAGTAAAGATATTGCGTCGCTCTTTGGTTTCGTGTTCACTAAACGGTTCTAATCCGTCAATCGGGCGTCCTAAAGCGTCCACTACGCGACCAATCATGTGATCTCCTACTGGAATCTCAATGCTCTTACCGCTGCCGCTAACACTCATTCCGCGCTCAATCTTATAATCGGCGTTCATGTTTAGACAGACGGCCCGGCGGTTGTTTTCCAAGCGCTGAACTAAGAGTGGAGATTTGCGTTCATTGTCCGTAATAAGCACTTCGTTAGTGGCTGGTGCATTATCGTCAAAATCGACATTTATTATTAGACCCCGGACGGATTGAACTATTCCCTGACTCATGCGCTTACCCTGCTTAAGCCGTTAATAACTTCTTTTATGCGCTCATCAGCCACAAAACGCCTGGTTCGGTTATATTCACGGTTCAAATCTTTCATCATTTCATCAGCCTTATCGCTGGCGCGCTTCATGGAGCGGAAACGGCTGGCATACTGGGCGAGCTTGGAGTCTAAAATAGTCTGGGTCAAAGTAATCTGCATCATTGTATTTTCAAGGTGAGCCGCAACATCCTCGGTGCTAGGTTCAAAAATATAGTTTTCATCGTCAATTCTTTTGTTGTTTTTTCCGGCGTCCAAGCTGGCTTGCTCAATGGCTCCTTTTAACTCAATTCTCTTAATGTCCTGAACCATCAAAGTGACATATGCCTGATAGTAAATGGTGGTAGATTTATACAACCTGACTTGGTCGATCAAAGGCACAACGTTAATGTTGTTATCGTGGATTGGCAATTTAAAGTAACGCTTATATGGAACTCCGGCAGCAGCCAGTTGTAAGGCGCCATGGTGACCAATAATAATGATGTCCTGTTTATTATTGTCATAATTTTTTAACATCCAGGTTATTAGCTTTTGGTCAATGTCACCACTTAAGCCTCCCTCGGCAGTAATAGCAATGAACAGTTCTTTGTCTATTTGCGCATCCTCATAGCCACGTCCGTACGTAAACTGTTTGCTGACCCTGACCTGTGAATAAATACCCCAGAGTTCATTAAAGAATCGCTGAGAGCTTAAAACTTGGTCCTTGACCTGGGCAATACGCATACTGGCAAGTCCCTCAAACACATCAGTAAGACCAACCACTGAAGACATTGCCTGCTGTTCGGCTATGACATCGTTTAAACGTTTCATTTCTTCAGCTCCACTAAGCTTTCTTTGGTCAGTTTAGCTTTTACTTTTTCATAGTCCTCTTTGGTCTTTACGGCTTTACCTTCTTCTTCAGCTAGTTTTTTAAGTTTTTGCACATCAATTGGCTTATCTAGTGGTGCATGTAAGACTATATCTAATGCCAATGTTTGGCCCAGTATTGAGTGGTGCTCATCAATCGCTTGGTTCATTAGGGTGAATAGCATTTTACCTCTTGCAAGAGAACTTTGTGCCTGCAATGCCAATTCCGAGCCAAAGTGTGAATATTCTTCAGCTTCTGCATAATCTGCCAGTAGCTTCAGGGCTTCGGCGGTCAATTCTTTTTGACGCTGGTTCTGGCCAACTCCGCCAACGCGCGATACGCTTAAACCAACGTTCACAGCCGGCCGCATAGTATCCCTAAACACCTTCATATCTAGTATCCATTGCCCGTCGGTAATAGACATAATATTAGTTGGCAAGTAGGCAGCTATGTCGCCGCTATCCGCTAAAACGATTGGAATGGCAGTTAGGGTTCGCTGGTTGGACTTTAGTCTGCCGGCCCGCTCGAGCAAGCTGGAATGAGCATAAAACATATCTCCTGGGTAAGAGTCGCGGCCCGGGCTCATGCGTGAGAGTAAAGCCACCTGTCTATATACGTGGGCGTGGCTGGTCAAGTCGTCATAAACAATAATGACGTCACGGTCGCATTTCTGCCAAAGATATTCGCCTAGCGCACAACCTACGTAAGGAGCCAAATAACTGGCAGTCAAGGAATCGAAGCTGGTTGCCACAACCACAATGCTGTTTTGCATAGCATTGGATTTTTCAAGCCTCAATAGCAAGTTAGAAATGTCGGTGCGGCGCTTTGAAATAAGAACATAGATCACCACTTCATCACTACCCGCCTGGTTTGTTGCAATCTGGGTAGCTAAAGCAGTCTTGCCGGATTTGCTGTCACCTAAAATAGCTAGGCGCTGACCCTTAATTAGTGGAAGAAGTCCGTCTATTACGCTCACGCCAGTAGCCAACTGATCGCTTAAGCCAAAACGTTCAGATAATGGCGGCGCATCATTAAAAACCGGCCAGGTTGATTCGGCTGCTATTGGCCCTTTGCCGTCAAGTGGCTCGCCAAATACGTTGACAACCCGTCCGAGGAATTCTTTACCAACTTTTGTCACTAGATTGTCATGTTGGACAACAGCCCGCATACCAAGGCTTAAAGATTCCGTACCTAAATGCAGTACATTAGTTAGCTCATCGCCAACTTCAGTAACATAACCCTTGCTACCGTCTTCAAACATGACCAGTGAACGCACGTTAACCGGTTGCATACCACTCACCTTAACTAGAAAATCATTAACAGCAGCTACTTCACCAATTGGGTTGCCTTTTTCAACTAAATGATCGAAATGCCGGTTATCGCTCATGTCTTAGCCTGTTTAGCAGTACCCCTTATACCGTTAAGTAATAGCTCTCTATGCTCAACAAATTGCTGGCGCAGACTAAAGTCATGGTAGCGGTTAAGAGTTCGGATGGTGAAACCGGCGGCAATAGACGGCTCAAGTCCAACATTTACTAGTATTGCCGGGTCAATACTCTCCCTAAACCAGGCGGCAAGCTTGCGCATAAACGCAGCCGAAGGATCACTCGCAAAGCTAATATGGATAACGGGTGCGTGTTCGCTAATTGACTTTAAAAACTCGGTAGCGTTTGCCCGGTCTTCTTCTTTTAGCATGTTAAGGTGATTATCCTGGGTAAACTCGCTTAAAGAAGTTGAAGTTTTGGGAAGCGCTTTAATTGACGTTCCCGGCTCGCGCAGTTCAGCTTGCTTAATGTATTCATCTAGGACAGCTAGTTCCCGTCTCAGACGCATAGCATCACCCTGGGAAATTACGGATAGAGGCAATCTCAAATGCTCATGCGCCATGTTTAATATCCTCAGAAATAGCTACTTTGTTTGCATCTAGTTCAGCGATTATGTATTCCAGCTGGTCACTTAAATCGATTTGTTTGCCGATAGCCGCAAGCAAGTAATGGTTAATGATATCTGCCATGTTTTGCTCAAAGCGATCTATGAGGCGTTGCTTCTCAGCTTCAATTTCGGTCGACATTTGCTGGGCTAACTGTTGTCTTTGCTCCTCGATTGTTTCTTTAGTCTTTTCAATTGAATCAATCGCCATTTGTTTAGCATCGGTAATTGACTCCTCATACTTTGAGAATTCCTCGCGCAATTTAGCACCAAGCTCCTGTTTCATGTATTCATTAAGTTGTGACGTAGTTAAGCGCAAATCCTGTTGCAGGAACATGGCATTTTCGCCAATAATCTTTTCAAAGTGTAGCCGTCCACGGTTACGCAGTTCTTCTCTAAATTCATCGTTAAAAATATGCTCAACGTCAGAATTGGTGGCATCCAGGAGTTGTTCGGTCTTAGTCTTAGCCGGAGCACTTAAACGGTTTAGTTTAGATATTAACCATATAAAGGCAATACCAGCAGAGATTAGTGAGACTAATATGACTGCCAGCCACCAAATTGTCATTTTCTAACCCACCATTTTTCTTATTTAACCTTAAGCCTAATATACCCTAGAACAAGCCTATTGGCAATTAATCTACCAGTGTTTGCAATGCTTTAACAACTTTATCTATTTGAGCCTTTGAATTGCCCTTTCCCAAAGAGAAACGGATTGAGGAACGAGCATCCTTATCTGACAACCCCATGGCAAGTAAAACATGGGATGATTCTTCATTTGACGCACTGCAAGCTGAACCAGCTGCCGCCATAATGCCTAATGAATCGAGCTTAATTAACAGTCTTTCGTTGTCTGCCCCCTCAAAAGTAGCATGAACATTATTGGGTAGACGTAAAGACACAGAGCCATTAATAGTTACCTTGTCTTTAAATGTATTACTTAAACTGTATATGAAGTAGTCTCTTAATTTAGATATGTCTTTAGTTTGATTGGTTCGGTCTTGCTGAGCTAAGCTAAGTGCTCTTGTAAAGCCGATTATGCCAGCCACATTCTCAGTACCCGAGCGAAGATTAGTTTCTTGGCCGCCACCATCAATTATTGGACGTAAAATTACACCTGAGCGTACAAAAAGAGCGCCACTTTGTTTAGGCCCGTAAATTTTACCACCGTTTAGAGTCATAAGATCTACACCAAGCCGACTGACGTGCAAGTCTAAAAAGTTAGCGGCTTGGCAAGCGTCACTATGAAACAAGAGAGGTAACTTATTGCCTTTGCTACGCCTTTCTTCCCTGATCTTTTGAATAGTTTGAGCGATTTGCTTGATAGGCTCAATTGTTCCAACTTCGTTATTGGCATACATAACACTTATTAGAACTGTTAGGTCATCAATTGACTTAGTTAAGTGGCTTAAGTCTACTCGGCCAAATTTATCTACCCCGACTTTAACGTGATCATACTTCTCGGCTGGGGAAAGGACTGATTCATGCTCAACAGCCGACACTAGTATTTTGGCTTTTGGATATTGATCCATTACTCCCTTAATAGCCAAATTGTTTGCTTCTGTGCCACCGGCTGTAAAAATTATTTCGCTAGCCTTAACTCCTAGACAATGCGCAACCTCTGAGCGGGCGTTTATAAGATCAGCTTTGACCTTACGCGCCAATAAATAGTCGGCTGAAGGGTTAAAAAACTGTTCTGAGAAGTAAGGCATCATTGCCTTAAGCACCTGGTTGTCTACGGGTGTTGCGGCTGCGTAGTCCAGATAGATACTACCGCTACTCATAAAGATTTACGTTTAAATTAAGCCTGATTGGCTATACGGCTAAGTTCCGGGATAACCTTTTTAGCATAAAGTTGGCTAGCTTGATGTAGGTTGGACAGCTCTTCTTGACCTACTTCTACATATACTGAGTTGCCTTGGGTCTTAAATATGCCATTTGGTCGCACATCATATCTTGTAGTAAGGCTACGGCTGCGTCCCATTTTGTCCGGCCATTCTTCATACCAAACCCAAGTATGTTCATCGAGACAAAAGAATTCACGACGGTGATTGGAGGGTACAGGACCGAACAATTGGCCACCTATTTTAGCTTCATAGCGAATCAAATCGTCTATAGTACGCATCGATGTAGTAAAGGCTTTTTTTAGCGAATCAATCATTTAAGCTGCCTTCTTTAAAATAGTCTGCGATTGGGTAAGCTCAGGATATTCTTCAATAATTTTTTGGACTCTGCTTTGGGCAGATATGGCTCTTTGAAGTTCAGCCGCTAGATCCTTATCTAAAATCGGTTGGTCTATTTCCGACTGGCTTTCATATGCCTCCCTTACCTTGTTTCGAGCCTCTTCAACATTCTTTAGTTCAGCGGTAATAATTCCCTCGGCGACAGCCAGGATTGGTTGCTCGAGTGTTCTAGGTTGTAGTGTTTGCCGTATTTCTGTTTCGTGCTTAGGCATTTTATTTATAAACGCGACGTCAGTCTTAGCTACTAGGATGGATATGCTGCGAATACGCTCATTAGCGCTAACCTCAATAGGCAGATTGCGCTCTAGCTTACTCTCACCCGACTTATTATCGTTTCTAGTCATAGAAGACATGAAGATTTAATTATATACCAAAAAGTAAATTAGCGTTGTTAGTAGTTGCTTTGACCAACTCGTCTATCTTAACCCCTTTTAAGTCTGACATATACTCGGCTACTCGCACTATGTATTTTGGCTCATTTATATTACCACGATATGGTGCAGGTGTCAAATATGGGGCATCCGTTTCAAGGAGTAAATTGCTAAGTGGAATTGATTTAAACATTTTCTCTTGATTTGCCTTGGCAAAGGTTGCGATGCCATT
>JAJYJU010000035.1 GCA_021789195.1 bacterium
GAGAAATAGTTACCGTCTTCAATAAATAGCAGTGGTTTTGTGTAATTTGTGCCATAGAAAGGTTGCTGGGCCAATAAGTTTGCATCAATTGCCCCGCTTCTGGCAAAGGCCAACTCGTTTGAGGCTAGGACAGTTACCGGGCCGTAGTTACCCTTAGGCATAACTGGACTATCATTAACAAATTTAACATTCGTAACTGCAGTTAGATAAGCCTGATTCCAAGCCTGCTGCTGTGCTGATGATGCGCCTGTATATTCATTTAGAGCATTCTTTAGAGAGGTGTTACCAGGAGCTAGGGCCGTAAGCGGGCCTAGCACGAAGGTTTGTGCGGCGTTAATTCTTTGGTGCACTCCTCCTAGCATCTGCCATGAGACGCCAAGTGTTTGAACGTTAGCGCTGCCGTTGTTATACGGAGGGCCGTAATTGGCTGTTTCACTTGTGCCGGCCAGCTCACTTACAGTAGTGCCTAAAAAGTCTGCTGGTGCAGCTTTAGACCAACTGGCCACGGTTACTGGCGGGTCGTCCGGAGAAGACAACAAGGTAGCAAGAGATAGAACCAAAACTAGCACAATGGCAGCTGCAATTGTTCCCTCTTTAATAATGTCATACCGTCTGGTTGGACCGCGCCAATGAGCAGCCTCGGCAACTTTAAGAGCTTTTTTCTCAGCTTTAGAATGGGCTTTTTGTATTGGGTGCGATACGCCTCTTATTCTGACTAGAGCGATATGCACGATTACGAAAGTGGCAAGCACTAAGGGAAGTAGTATAACGTGCCAGGTAATCATTTGACCAAAGTTGGTTAAGTTGAAAAATGAACCTAGCCCGGTAGCATTAATGGCGTCCTTGCCGTTAGTTGCAATCCACTGTGAATCAAAGTTCTGTTGCGATAAATATCCGGTAAACGACTCGACTATAGATAGGCCGAAGGCTAGCACACCAGTAATCCAGGTTAATGCTCGTTTGCCCCTCCAAGCAGCCATCCAGAACTTGCCCCATAGATGAATTACCATAAAGGCCATGAACAGTTCCACGCCCCATAAGTGCATGCTGTTTACGAAATGTCCAAGCGAACTTTCGTGCCACCAGTTAATACCACCGATTGCCAGCAGTATGCCAGATATGACTACCATTCCAAGTGCTGCAATGGTGGCCACGCCAAACACATATATCCAAGAAGATACATAAGCCGGCTGACGATCTGGCAATAATCTTCCTGGCGGCAAGATTCTTAATAAGAAATTGCGGATTCTTGCAGTCCACATTTTTCTATCTTTGGAGTCAGTTGGATAACTGTTATCCGTTACGTCTTCCTCGGGAGGTAAAGTCTCTTTAGCTTTTGGGAAAGGCAATAGTAGCGCCAGGCCAAAGATAACTATCATGGCGACAATAATAATTAAGTTAGCGATTGATACATCAAATATCGACCAGTGTATGTAGGTTTGGCCGTGATTAAGATTTATCAGCGCACTAAATGAGCCGACTGTCATAACTCTATATTAGCACAAGCGGAATAATAACTGCTAGATACGAGAGATTGTTTGTAGCCGGGCCATGTCCTGTCTGGGTATAAGTACCTTTTTGGATATTACTTTTGACGTTTTCGTTTTATCGGATCAAGTTCTTTTTTCCTGAGCCTTAATGATTTAGGTGTTACTTCAAGCAATTCATCATTCTCAATAAAATCCAGGCACTGCTCAAGACTAAAAATTGTTGGCGGGGTTAATTGGACCGTGCCATCGCTGGATTTACTGCGCATATTGGTCAGTTGTTTTGCTTTACAGACATTTATTTCCATGTCTTCCTGGCGGTTATTGAGTCCAATTATCTGACCGGCATAGACCTTTACGGCCGGTCCGACAAATAATGTGCCCCTTGCTTCTGCCGATTCTAGAGAGTAAGGCATTGTCGTACCTGTTTCATAAGCAATTAACGCGCCATTACGCATTTGTTGCAGTTTAGCTCCAAGTGGCTGATACCCAATCATTAAACTGTTCATCACAATCGTGCCTTTAGTGTTTGTCAGTAATATGTTTCTTAGACCAATTAAGGTTCTACTAGGTAGTTCGTATACAAGTTTTGTTACATTTTTAGGGCTGGCAAATTGCTCTTTTAGCAAAGCTCTTCGGGCTCCAAGTTCCATCTGAACCGTACCAACGTGTTCTGGCGGGACTTCAATAATTAGTTCTTCAAGCGGCTCAACCTCAACGTTATTTTCAATATGAGTTACTATTTGAGGCCGACCAATTTCCATCTCATATCCCTCACGGCGCATGGTTTCAATCAATACGCTTAAATGAAGTTCGCCTCGCCCGGAAACCTTAAAGCCAATCCCCTGTTCTTCCACCCGCAAACCGACATTGGTTTCAAGCTCGTTCTTTAGCCTTTCACCAATTTGCCGACTGGTCGTAAATTCTCCTTCTTGACCCTTGAAAGGACTGGTATTAGGTCCTAAGTAGACTTGTAGCGTAGGGTCTTCAACCTCAATTACCGGTAGTGCTTCCGGGTTGTTAGAATCGGCAACTGTTTCGCCAATCTGGGCTTCATTAATTCCGGTAAGTTGGACTATGTCTCCGGCGACACCACCCTCCACCTCGAACCTATCCAAACCGTGGCTCATATATACCGCTTCAACTTTTGTCTTTATTAATGAGCCGTCTTTCTTTATTACTGCGATTTGGTCATTAGCTTTCACCTGCCCTCTATTAATTCGTCCGATAATATATTTTCCTTTATAGCTATCAAAGGCGAGAGCGGTTATTAGCATTTGGAAGGGCTTATTTATCTCAATATGGGGAGCGGGTACGAATTCTGTAATAGCATCGAATATACAATCCAGGTTGCCGGATGCGTTAATATCGCTAGGTATGTTTGGCCAGGCTTTGCCTTCACGGCCAACGGCATAGTATATAGGGTAATGCAGCTGATCCTCGTGCACAGCCAGCTCTAAGAATAAATCAGCTAATTCGTCTTCAACTTCATTAATTCTGGCAGCATCTTTATCAATCTTGTTAATAACAACAATCGGTTTTAATCCGTTTGCTAAAGCTTTGGTGAGTACGAACTTAGTCTGTGGCATTGGGCCTTCTTGCGCATCAACAATTAGTAAACAACCGTCAGCCATGTTTAGAGTTCTTTCAACCTCTCCAGAGAAATCGGCATGCCCTGGCGTATCGATAATGTTAATTCTAAAGTCACCATGTTGAACGGCTGTAATCTTTGCAGTAATAGTGATGCCACGTTCTTTTTCCTGATCACCTGAATCCATAATTAAGCTTTGAGACATCTCCGCCTGATTATCTCTAAATGTTTTTGATTGCTTTAATAGACCATCGACTAAGGTGGTCTTGCCGTGATCAACGTGAGCAATAATTGCAATATTACGTATCTTATTTGGGTCTTGAGAGATCTGCATACAATAAAAAAAGCGCCTTTAGATTAAAGCGCTAGCTTTCTAAAGGACTACTATAACATATATTAATTAAAATTGTGAACTAATCCTATATCTTTCAAGAATCGTGGTCGCCAAGTGGGATAGTGCCTTCTTCGGCTTTGGTTTCGAGCACTACGTCTTCTTTCTGGTCGGCCGGTTTTAGAATGCTATCAACTAACTGATCGAGCTGGTTATTCGATAAATTAGCCTTGACGGCGTATCCTTCTATGCCCATTTCCCTTAACCCTGGCGGAGCGTCAGCTTCGTTTAGGTTAGAGATAATGTAAACCGGGATTGATCTGCCCCAGGTGCTTTTGCGCATTGTTTCAAGAATTTGGTCACCAGCAATTTTAGGAACCATTAAATCGAGCAGTACTAAATCTGGCTTTTCCTGCTCTATAACATTTAAAGCGGCAATGCCGTCGTAAGCGGTGAAACAGTTGTAACCTAATAACTCTAGTCGGGTCTTATATATATCTGCCAGGCTGACATTGTCTTCAACTATGACAATCTTTTGCGATTTACCGAACTTATCGTCTTGTCCATCCATTGCCTATATTTTAATCCCAAGCAATGGTTTTATGCAAAGCTTATGCTTTTTGCTGTCTTTTAGTCTTCTTAATCCTGCGGTAGATAATCCATCCGACCACAAACACTACTACTGAAATAGTTAGGTAAAGCTGTGCTTTTAGGAAGAAGTCAATGTGGCTACCACCGTAGTATCCTATTAACGACCAAAAGGTGACCCATATTGAGGCGCCAATCATATTAAAGGTTATAAATTTTGGCCAACGCATTTCGCTAATTCCGGCAATTAGGCCATTTATCTGTCTTAGACCTTCAATAAAGCGTGCTGCCGCTACAATCTTACCGCCATGACTATTAAAGTAGTGTTCGGCTTTATCTAACTTTTCCTTAGTTATCAGCAGGTATTTACCCCATCTCTCAATTAAAGGTCTACCCCCATATTCTCCAATTGCAAAACCAATGTTATCTCCAAGAACGGCTGCAATAAAACCAATTAGAATAACCAGAAATATGTTTAATTGTCCCAGGCCGGCGTAAAAGGCGGAGGCAATTAGGACTGTTTCACCGGGAACCGGAATGCCAAAGTCTTCTAAAAAAAGCAGTCCCGCTAAGGCAAAGTAGCCATAGTGATCAATTGTTGGAGCCAGCTTTAATACATAGCTGGGTATATGCTGAGCCTGGTGAATAACGCTGAATAAATCCATACTTAGGTATATATATTCTAGCAGTTAGCTACTTGAGCATGTCACTCATTAGAGTAGCGTTTTGATCATTGGCCGTTAGTGGTTTTAAATTCCATAGATTCTCAATTGTATGCAGCAATGAGTAATGACTGTAGGCAACGTTCGATCTATAACCTGATTTGGCTGCAGAACCGGCAAATATGGTTGCAATTATATTATCTGAGCTATAACCTTCATCCCAGGTTATGGCAAGTAAGGATTTCTGGGACGAAAAGGCTGGTGATTTAAGGATCATTGGCACGTTAGTAGATAACCAACTGTCTCCGGAAGTTATTGGGCAACTATGCATATCATCACATAAGTTAGGCGTAATAAAGGCAAAGTTCGGCGTTGTGCTGACTGAGTTTAAATCACTGCTTAGCTCAGAGAATGGCACTATATGACTAGCGCACCGGGTAGAGTTATTGTAAATATCTGAGTAGTAAAGGAATGGAACGTGTTTTGTGGCAAAGAGCGAACCGTAATTATATTTATAACAAGCTGATGGCATACTTTCGGCATAATTTTTCCAAGTTCTGCCACTCGCCTCTATCTCATCGGCAATATTAGACACTGATACGACACAGCCTGCTCCGGGCGGATTACAATCGGTGGTTATGCCGTCAGTTGAACCGCTGGTTAGTGCGATGTAGTTAGGCAAACTTGGATGAGCTACATCAGAGTAGTTAGTAGCTAGAGCACTACTGCTGATTAAACTGTTAATATATGGTGCACTTGATGAGCCGAGAATGTTAGACAACGGCTGATTCTCCATAACTATAACGAATATATTGTTTACGGCCGTGCTTTTAGTAGCTGTGTTTACTTGTGGGGTAGTCGAACTTTTTGAGGTACTTATTGAAGATGAACTAGTCGTTTGGCCACTTGATGCCGGCTTATGGTTGGACGAATCAATTGCCATAGCTTCATAGCTTAGGGCTACAATCACGACTAATAGGAAAAGTCCATGAGTTAGGCGTTTACCAAAACGTTTTGGCTTATTGATGGATTGACTTGGCGGAATTTGATCACTCATAAATTCAGTAGTCTAATTTTTGTTTTTAGGATTTCTTAACTAGATAGAAAATACTTGGGCCAAAATTAATTTTTGCGAGCGGTTTTTGAGCAACGCGCTCAAAAGCTAGCATAGCACCGATTGGAATATTATTCTTTATTGCCTTGTGGCGCAAATTAGAAACAGACAGTTTACCTATTACCTGTAGTCCAGCCTTATTTAACTGTTCTTTAATGGTTTCCGGGTTATGGTTTACAAACGGAGTATCATCCCCCTTGCCGTTAGCATACTTTCCAATTGGAACAGGTTCTTTGGGAACTGACTTAAATCTCTTTAGGTAGCGCATGCGATTAATCATGTGCGCTTCGCTGGCTATTTCAATTATGGCTTCGCCATTTGGTTTTAGTGAACGGGCAATTTCCTTCAATACCGGATTCGGGTCTGGCAAGTGGTGAGATACCCTAACCATTACTAAGAGATCAAGCGATTCGTTCTTGGCTGGTACGTTATCTTTTTTGTCTTGGATGACAAACTCGAATTGATTACCTTTTAGTTTGCGCTTAGCAATATCCAATTGCTTTTTTGAAGGATCAACTAGTATAACTTTGTCAGAATATTTTAATAAAGCCGGTGATAAACGGCCGTAACCGCCACCGTAATCCATGGCTAGCTTATAGTGCCTGCCCCCAAGTAGTTTAGATATTGCTATTAATTCTGCTTCGTGTTCGTAATCTCTGCCGACCCAGAAATCCTGATAGTCATGGTCTTTATCGTCGTAGTAATCAATCTTGTCAG
>JAJYJU010000036.1 GCA_021789195.1 bacterium
TGGTACCAGATTCCAGCATTTTCTAGCTCAGCCAATGTCGATTTAATTGCCGTGTACTTAACCGGACTGGCTACTCTGTTATTGCTCAGTGTCCCGTTTATTCCAGGGTTGCGTGACATACCTAGAATCATTCCTGTTCATAAGCTAATCTGGCGCAAGAACAAAAGTTAATCTTTGTTATATATAAAATAAGTAAGATACCTTTACTTTTCATTATAGCTATATGCGCTTTAATAATTTCCTCTTTCAATAAAGAAGAAATAATAAAATATATACTATGAATATATAGTAGAAGATATGGTGAAGGTTAGAATTAGTCGTACAAGATGGTCACTTATTATTCTGCCGGCTTTAATGTATAACATCTGGCCATTAGCTTACTGGCTTGATCCAAGTGCGCTAAAAAATAACTACCTAAGTGTTTTAGAGGTTGCCGGAAGACCTTATTCATGGCTATTTATCTTAGGCGATGTTATTACATCACTACTTGTTATATTTATGGCGATTAATCTTATAAGGATCTTTTATGACTATAAAAATATTATCTTCGGCTACGTGGCCTTTGGGGTATTCACTCTCTTAGAAGCCCTTACGCAGATATCCAACAAATGTCAAAAAAGCATATCCGCCTGCGGCATATCCCCGGTGCAGATATTTTCTGTTCACGATTTAGCAAGCGTTGGCGCTGCGCTTGGGATCTTGTATGGAGTATATATGTCCTTACGCCTAATAAAATCAATCAATTTGACCTTTTATAAAATAGCAAGGTATATATTTTGGTTTTGGAGTCTAAGTGGAATATCGCTGGTATTGAGTGTAGCCTTTGACTCAGCAACACTTCTTTCTCAAGCAATGTTTTTAATAATGTGCGGAGTTGCATTAGTTGAGATGCCTCTAAGCGTCTATTTAATAAGAGATGCGAAACAAGCTAGTTAGTTTGGGTCGATCAAAACGCCATTCTTAGAAACTGACGGCTCGGTGCATAAATTACGATTCCAGCAACACGGCCGGCGCATGCCTTTACTAAGTTTTGAACAGGCAACTTCAATCCGTCGTTTTCGTGTTTCATCGCGACCAGTTGATCTAATCCAGCGTACCCACTCCCAACGAGCTAAGGGTGTAATATCTTGCCATAAAGCATGTACTGACTTTGAAGATTCTATTGCACGCATAACATCTTTTGGAACTTCTGGGTTTGGCCAATTTTTAACAATGTCAAAATCAAGTATTATCTTGTCGCCGGTTTTAATACTTAACTTGGTAACAAGTTTAGAATCAAGTTTAAACCAATGACTTCCTTTACCATCTGGTTCGAGCGGTGTTTGAAAAGATGTTCCATTGATTGTTCCCTTAACCATGGCTTGTCCACGTGACGGTAGCTTCGAACTAGCATCTTTTGGCAATATTATTATCTGCCAACCATTTATCTCAACCACTCTGGTAGTAAAGTTAATTGAATGCATAGCTTAATTATATAACCAATGGTTAAGTGGACTTATACAAGATTCTTGAAAATAATATAGATTAGCCGATCCAGCCTACTGTTCGTGTCAGTACAATTCCAAAGGTAGCAACAAAAACAATTAAGGTGTCAAAAAGAGCGTGGTGCAGTACAAAAACCTCACTCTTTTTAAACATTCGCTTTAAATAAATACCGTGTCTAATTACAAAAGTTGCAATCGCAGCTCCGGAAAGCCCGGTAATGAGCAGTTCTAGCCATGATGCATTGTTGCCAGTTAGAATTTGCAGTCTAGAAACAGGTTGAATTGTTGGTTCAGCAGTATTAGTTGATGCACCCAGCGCGCCGCTCACAACCAGTGGTTCAGCGTACTCTGCTACTACCACAATACTCGGTCCCTTACCTAGGTAGTTGGCTGATTCAGCTACACCAAAACCCACGTTTGTAAAACTGGCATTTAGCATATTAGCACGGTGCTCAGGACTGTTCATCCAGGCATTAATAACACTAATTGCGCCATTAAAGCCGTAAGCTAAGTTTTCTCCGGCAGTTTGAAATTGATAACCGGCGTTATTTATGAAGTTCCAAGGAGTTTGACCACTGGGTGAATTATGTGACCAGTAATTTTTACTAACCATGTCCTGGGCTTTTGCCTGAGCGGCGTAGTCTAATTCGCTATTAAGACTAAGGCTCGATTCGTGATTAGCATTCCTAAATGAGTTCGTATCAGCTAAGAAAGTAGATCGACTATAATCTAGCGAAGCACCAAGAACACCAGAGCGGGCAGTCAGATATTGATTAACGCTAAACCCACAGATAACGATTATAAGCATAGGTAAATATGGCCAATAAGATTTTAAGTAACTCTTATTGCTACGACGATGGTGCAGTGCACTGCGTCTTTTGGTATTACTGACAGCAGTCTTGGTTTTATTTTTGCTTGATAGAGCCATTTTTGTTTTATGCTTACCTAAAGATTATTATCCCATATATATCAAAACTTTAATAGTATAAAGTCAGACTATTTCAAGGTTTGGATAATGTGATGCTGATAGCCAACATGTAGGTAAATAATAAAGCCAACACCAACCGCTAACAGTACGAGCAGGATAATAGTGCGATACCATTCCTTCATATTTAGTTAGTCCTTTCTGCTACAACGACCAGTCGGTCTTTAAGTGACCACAAAGGAGTGCACGTATAAAGAGTTAGTCTAGAATCAGGAGTTGGACTTTCAATTGAAATATCCTGAGGGTTTACCACGCTTATACTAGTTACCTTGTAGTTATATGCAACTCCTTGCCAGTCTACTTGAATCGGATCGCCAATTTGTAACTTATTTAGGAAATAAAATACACCTTCGGGGTCTGTATAGGTTAATCGATGACCGACCATAATAGTATTGCTACCTTTATTGGGCGTGCTACCATTCGGCCGAATCCAGACACCTTTATTTACCGTGTAGACACTTTGTCCCTGGTAAATCAGCTGGTTTAAGTCCATTGCGGGAATAATTAATTGATTGGTTTTAGGTATTGGTGCAGTTACCGGAGGAAGTTGTGTATGTACCGGAGTTGAAATGATTGGCGCACTATGTCTGACCCACCAACCTACTTGAGGAATAAAAGGCAAGAAGAAAATATAAACTGCCATTAAAAATATAATCAAACTTAGTAGGTTGTTGAAGCGACGATGTGTCATATGCACGACATTATATAGTCTAGTTAAATTTAATGCTCTAAATAAAGTGTAACTATACTTCTGTACACATAATAATATTGCATTTTCTTAAAAACAGGCGTATTACTAGATAACAAAATAAATAAGTGGGCAAGTAGCGTGAGGTTAGAATAGTTTATACTTACCCTCTTGTTACGCAGAGGACTATAAGTGTAGGCAACGCCTCCTAAATTAATGAAGGGGATGGTCCAATGCGCAAAAGCAACCGAATTAAAAATTTTTTAAATCGCTTTAAAACCGGCTCAATCGCTCTTTTATTTATTATTGCTCAACTAATATTTGTTGCTTCTGCATCAGGCATAGCGTCTGCCGCAACCCCGGCAGCAAATGACTGGCAATGCGTTAACGGCTCTTTGACCAAACCTGCGGATTGTACGTCTTCATCAGATTGGGTAAATGGTAATAGCAACTCTACTAAGTCTCACTATAGAGAAGGTGATTCAATACCTTATAGAGTAGTTTTCTCTAATCTAACTACAGGTACGCATACTTTTACTTTTTCATATCGAACAACCAAGGTAAAGACTAACTCTCCCGGCAGCGGGCATGCAATTGACTATCTAACTTCATATAACGCAACAGTGACCAATGCTAACCCATGTGTTGGTGTTTCAACCTGTAACTCAGCCCCTAATCTATATCCAATACCTAAAGACCCAAATGTTGCTAGTGCAGGCGTAAAGCAAGAGCCAGGTAACTTCGCAATGTTTAATGGAAGCATTACCGCAGTTTCTCCTTATTCTCTATCTGGTCCATATAGTGGGACTAGCAGTACAACTCTAACTATTACTTTTCATTATGACAGCTCTCAACCAGATCCCGTTTTTGCTTGGGGTGGTCATATCGCATCAGAAATTGATTGGGGCTTAGGCAACGGCGCATCAGGCATAAGCGGTTCACCTTATCACACATGGGAGGATGATCTAGACGGCAATACTATTGGCGCTGAGGATATGCAACTAATGGCTTCATCTATTTTGCCAATTCCTAATATTATGACAATAGTTTCTTCTGCTAATCCGTATGTTGGCTCTAGTGTTACTGACACCGCTAACTTGAGCGGTCCTCTGAGTCCATTATCGGGAAGCGTAGATTTCTACATTTGTGGTCCGGGTGCGATCACGAGCTGTTATGCAAATAACGGCGGTACGCAAGTGGGCACATCGGTTCCGGTGTCTCCGGGCAATGCATCAACCGGCAGTGCGGTTAGCGCGCCATATCAGATAACTCAAGTAGGTACATATTGTTTTGGTGCTATCTATACACCGGATGCCACAGCAGCATATTCGCCTATTGATGAAACTAACTTCACTCAAGAATGTTTTACTGCCACTATTCCTAACAGTACGATTGAAATAATTAAAGACGCTAACCCGATTAGCAGTCAGTCATTTACTTTCAACACCAGCACTAATCTCGGTACCTCTAGTTTTAACTTAACAGATAATGGCACGACTGGTGCGAACGTTAAGACATTTAGTGCGGTTGTGCCTGGAGTATATACAATTACAGAAGCACCTACGGTAGGTTGGGACTTCACTAGTCTTAACTGCGGAAGTGCGAGTGCAGTTATTAATGGCGCGACCGTCACTATTAATATCACGGGCGGACAATCAGTAGTTTGTACATATACCAACACAGAAAAGGGCTCCATAACCGTAAAAAAGATTGTTAATAACGGATTAGGTAATTTGTCCTATCCTACCTCAGGCTGGTATTGGAACCTTAACGGTGCCGGAGGTTACACTGATGGCGGTACATCTGTCCCTGTATCTGCCGGCCAATACACAGTCAGTGAAGCCCTAACCAGTACACAAAATGCCGAATACCACGTAACAGCCAGTAGCTGTAATAACGTATCAACTTCTCCAGCCAGTACATCCCAATCATTTACTGTTGCCCCAGGTGAGAATGTAACTTGCTACTTCACCAACACTAGAGACACCGGAACCATGACAGTATTTAAGACTCTTGTTCCATATAACGACAGTGGAAGATTCGATCTTCATATTAATGGTCCAACCCCAGATACTGCCTACGATAAAGGCAATAACGGTACAACTGGACCCCAAACAGTAGTAACTGGCTCATACACGGCTAGTGAAACTGCCTCCGCTGGCACTAACACTAATATGAGTGACTATAGCTCAAAATATCTATGCTCTAATGGTCTAAGTGGAATCGGCACCGTTACCCCAAGCTTCAATGTCGCATTTAACGAGGGTGTCACCTGTACATTTACAAACACCAAATTAGCCAGCTTAACAATAGTTAAGGATGCGTCGCCATATGGTAGTATTGCGTTTAACTTCACAACTTCTGGAAGTGGCTTAACTAACTTTAGTTTGGTAGATAATGCATTAAATTCACCCAGTAGCCAAAAACAGTTCGTTGATCTAGCACCTGGAATTTACAAAGTGACAGAAGCTACAACTCCAGGATGGAGCTTAATTAATCTTAGTTGTAACACAGGAAGCAATACCTTTGATAACGGTACCGTTTATCTAAATCTTGTTCCAGGCGAGAACGTAGAATGTACTTATGTAAATACCGAACTCGGCTCAATTAGCGGTTACAAATATAACGTTAATGCCGATGGTTCAGTGAATGGTCCGGTTTCAGGAATTTTAATCGAGCTTCTAGTAAACGGATCAGTTAAAGATAGCACAACTACAGGAGCTAACGGGTACTATAGTTTTTCTAACCTATTGCCAAATAACTACTCTATAAGAGAAGTCTATTCGACATACGTATGGACTCAATTAAAACATCCATTTTCAGTAAATCTTACTCCCGGCCAAATTTCTGTCAACAATAACTTCGGCAACTTTAGGAATGTGAGCATAAGCGGCTATAAGTTTAACGATATAAATGGTAACCACTTATGGGACAGTAATGAGCCAGGTCTCGGAGGATGGACAATCGACCTATATAACAGCAGTGGTACCATAATAGGCCATAGAGTAACTGCATCCAACGGCCTATATACATTTACTAATATTGGTCCAGGCACTTACAAGCTATGCGAAGTAATGCAACGAGGTTGGGTACAAACTTTCCCTGGCACCCCTAAAGGTTGTTGGCAGGTCAAAGTTTTTTACTCTGGCAGGAATATATATAACATCAACTTTGGTAATCAGGGTAGGGGCTCCATAACCGTAAAAAAGATTGTTAATAACGGATTAGGTAATTTGTCCTATCCTACCTCAGGCTGGTATTGGAACCTTAACGGTGCCGGAGGTTACACTGATGGCGGTACATCTGTCCCTGTA
>JAJYJU010000037.1 GCA_021789195.1 bacterium
AAAGAAGTTGGCAAAAACCCGGAAGAAGTGTCCATTTTAGTTCCCTCCACCGCTATGACCGACCTACTTAGAATAATGGGAGATTACAACGGTGAAATAACAGTTGTTCATGATGGTCAGCAAGTTCTATTTAGGGTTGGCGATGTTGAGCTAACAGCTAGATTAGTAGAAGGAAACTATCCGGATTACCAAAAACTAATACCCCAAGAATTTAGTTCATCAATCGAACTAAAAAGAGCTGATTTAATTAACGTAACTCGCGTATCAAGTTTGTTTGCAAGAGAAAGCGCCGGCAGCGTAACAATTGAGTTAGAAGAAAAAACCGGCACATTAAGTATTAGATCAGTAGCTTCTCAGCTTGGCGAAAACACCGCCACATGTGAAGGAAAAGTATCTGGTAGCGGCACTATTACCCTAAACTCGCGCTACCTATTAGATGGTCTACAAGCTCTAGCTGGAGAAGATACTTACTTTGGTTTTAATGGTAAGCTTGAACCAACCATTCTAAAAGATCCTAAAGACGCAAGCTACAAACACATTATTATGCCACTTAAGAGCTAAGATATGATTGCCGAAATCCGGCTACAACAATACCGTTCATACAAAGACAAAACCTTTAAATTCACATCTGGGGTAAATATTGTAGTGGGTCCAAACGCCAGTGGAAAAACCAACCTACTTGAGGCAGTTATGGTGGTGTGCCAAGGGGGTTCGTATAGAGCACCAGATAACGAATTAATAATGCATAAAAAAGACTGGGCCAGAATAGACGCTAAGTCAGAAAACGGAGAGCGAACCGTAAAGTTAATGACTAATCCAAAACCAAACAAAGAATTTACCATTAACAACAAAAAACTAAAACAACTCAGAGCGAATGATCAAATCCCAATAGTTTTATTTGAACCTAATCACCTGCTAATTTTATCCGGTTCACCCGAACTTAGACGAAACTACCTAGACGGCATACTGGAACTAATTAAACCAGGCTATAAGAAAACCAAAAAAGACTATATAAAAACACTTAGACAGCGCAACTTTTTGCTTAAAAGCGGCCGAGCTAAACAAATGAGCGAGCTGTTTCCCTGGAATGTACGTCTAAGCCATTTAGGAGGCTTTATAGCGGCTTCTAGGCATGAGTTAACCCAAAGCCTAAATAAAGACATTAACAAGGCCTATGGCCACCTATCTAACAACAAAGATAAGATAACCCTTGCATATAAAAGCACTGTAGAACTTGAGTCTTATGAAAGCTTGCTATTAAAAAAACTGGAGGCAGATTACGAGCTGGATTTACTAAGAGGCTTTACGGCTCGCGGACCTCACCGTGAAGATTTAGAAGTACTTATTAATAATAAACAACCCACCCTGTCTGCATCGCGCGGCGAGAACAGATCCATTACTATCGCACTAAAAAGCCTTGAACACGACATAGTTAAAAAATCCACCAACCAATCACCAATCATATTGTTGGATGATGTATTTAGCGAGTTAGATGAGAATAGGAGCCATCAACTTACGTCACTAATTAAGAACAGCCAAACCATTATTACCTCGACCAGTGTGAATAGTATAAAAAAACTTAAGACAAATCAGGTTATAAAGACTACTAAATAAAGCTATAAACTTACTGGCGCTGAAACATAATTAATTAGGTATTGATCAGTATTTACGCCACTGTCTTTAAGTAAATTTAAAGCATCTTGTTGGCCCTGAGCTGAGGGCGAGGTTATGGTTAGTGACATCTCAGAGTTATCGACTCCAGTAAAAGAATAAGTAATCCTATAAGCAAGCCCAGGTCCGACAAAAGGAAGCATATTAATTAACTCAAGGTTTGTTTTAGCCATTGCGCTATCTGCAATGACTGGCTTTAGAATCGGCGCTAACTTAAGCGATACACTAACCGGTTTGCTTGATGAAATGTGAATTTTTTGTGATGCTGACTCACCTGATTTTGTGGCGCTAATTGTGTAGTCACCGCTACTTAACCTTATTTTAGCTGTGCCTATACCAATATTTGCCTCATAACTATGTCTATAGATAGTAATTGTTGAGGCGGAATCTGAAGTAGATATAGTTACCAAACTAGTACTGGACTTGGTGGAAAAATCTGAATATATCTGCTGAGCGGTAATTAAAACAAAGATAGATATGAATAAAAGAAGAATGTTTTTAATCATCTAACTTGCCCCACTTACTACCAAACCTTGTGAGTATAGGTAGTACTGAACCGTTACTGGTAACTTACTAAGCGAACTGCTTGAAAACTGACTACCCGGACCTAAAACAACAGAGGAATTACTGCCAGATGATTTAACCACTACCACAGCCACATTTCCATCAAGTGCTTTAAGCCAAACCACATTCCAACCCGAAGTAACAGCCACATTATTTTCTATATCAAAATCTTTTATAGGCGAACCACTCGTAAGTAGTGCATTGCTTATAGTTGCTGAGGTTTGAGATTGAGTAAAATTCGGCACACTAGCATTGTTTAATATAAACTTGCGCAGAAAGTGTAAGCCAACAAACAACAAAACTAAGAAAACTACCATAAGTAAAGCCAGGCGCTTAATCATAAACCACTACCTGGCCCCGTCCATCTATATGCTCCACCGTTCCAATAACTAATATCGGTTGTAGTCTGACTGGTTTTTGAGCCGGTGTAGTGCGATCCGAAAGTATAAATAGTGTTTCCACTAACATGATCAACTATTTCGACATGTCCATCAGAATATCCCCCTACGTCACTATAAAAGGTAACAATATCTCCTGCCTGAGCCTGGCTTATGGGAATACTTTGCCAGTATTGCGAACCAGAACCCTCCATTATGCCGCTAGTCGGACTAACAATCATTGAATAATCGGTTTGATTGAAAGCTTGGTTTAATGCTACTGACACTAACCCACTACAATCAGTGGCGCAAGGTCCTGGATCAGCTGCCGTACTAGAGGACGCGGCCGTAGATAGGTTACTAAGAGGACAGCCGCTTATAAAACTAGAGTAGTTATGACCACCACCCCAGAGATAATAAATTCCGTTATATTGTTCGGCTGCACATAGAATTGCCGTATCGCCACTAACTGTACCACTGCCATTATTGCAAGCAGCCGAAAGTCCTCCCCCACTACAACCACTCGCCGTGTTTAAGGCAGTTAGTTGATCTTGAGAAACTCCACTAAATTGCAAATCACTGTATGGAACATGATTAGCGGCGGTTTGCCCCGGACCAATTCTGATGCTAGCCATTTGGTTATAGTCAGTTGCAGTCTGAGCTAAAAGTACCATCATGTCGTTATAGTAACTACTTGGACTCGCTGAGGCTGTCCAACCTAGGTTACCGGCATAGTCCTGGTAATAAGCGATTGTATACAAAACCTCCTGAGCGCTAGAGTTTGGATCGCTTAATACTGCGCCAATACGGCTTTGGTAAGAACCAAGCATACTAATTGTGTTTGCCTCAACTCCAGCATCAAAGGATTTAAAAGAACCAAAAGCTCCTGTTGATGTCGACGATAACAAGCTTGGTATAGATAGACCAGTATTCCACACATTAAAGCTTTCATTGTTGCCGTTATTGCCACTGTTTCCTCCTTCTTTCCAGGCCCAGGCAACCATGGCGTCCACATGTGCTTGAGTTACTGTATCCGCCTGAGGTAAACCTAGAGTTTGAGCTATGTCCTGCAGGATGTTAATTATGTATTGCTCTAAATAGTAAGGCGGTTGAGTATTACTGTTCCATACCGACTTTGAGGTATCAGCGGCCGGTATTGTTCCAACAGCTTGGGCACTCAAAGAACAAGCGGTTGCGCTAGGATCATAAAACGGAGTGTTATTTACGATGCTAAAAAGCTGGTCTTGAGTAATAGCTCCCGCTGAACCGTAAATTAAAAAAGGGATAACAAAAAACGGAAATACTCGCTTAAGTCTTGCTTTAAAACCACTCATTAGTTAACCGTCTGCATATTATTTAACGTATCAAGAGTTGTGTCGTAGTTCATAGCCAGGCGCCACCTAAAGACCAGGTCACCAAAAGTTGGATTATTAACTCCTAGGTTTTGAGGCGAACATAAACCACCCGAGTAGAGTACGTTGCCACTACTGTCCCGAGGTATATCGCCGGAAGTTATTAGAGTTGCAAGTGATCCCGGGTCCATATTCGCCATAGCTGGAGTAAGGTCACCATTAGGATCGGTAGGAGCAAAATCCCCATTGCCGTTAGGGTTATATGTATAACCAAAACAATTTGCATATGTTTGAACAATCTTGGTTTCTAGCCCGCTATCCTTTAGGATTTTATTGTTCTCCAGAGGGAAATAACTATCATTACTGTTTATTAAAGCCTTTTCGGAATTGGTCCAGCCAAACTGAATATTGCCGTAAGTTAATAGAGGTGGTTCGGTAGCGGCATGAGCTGTACCTGTCCCAAGGAGCGAAGAGATTGAACCAAACAGGCTTAATGGGTGGAGTAAATCAGAAAAGAGTCTAAGCAAGTCAGCCATTATAACTTTAGGGTGCAGGAAATTGCCCAGGCCCGTGGCAAATCTAGACAATAGCGAGGCCGGATTATCCATAGCAAAGTAGCGACTATAGAAGCTTTTTGAGGCATTCTCCTTGGCTATTAAGTTTGTAGCGTTCTGTACTTCGTTATTTACTTCAGACGGCATAAGCGGCCGGCCGAATAATTGGGTACGCTCTAATTCGTTGGCTTGAATATTTGCACCTGAATCCGCTTGATCAATAAGCGCCTGACCTTGAGCAAAGCCACTAGCTGCCTGTCCAGCTCGAGATGACACAGCCTCATCGGCCAAAGCTGTCAAGGCACCAATTTGTATAACCTTACCTACTGTATCGCCTCCAATCATCACTATTGCACCAAAACCTCTAGAGATAGTTCCGCCAGCTTCCTTTACGATAACCTTAGAAGCTAGTTTAGAACCAATGCCGCCTCCTTGTTCTGCTATAATCTTTTCTACCAAATATCTAACAAAAGAAACACTTGTTCTATTTGCTAGTTGTGCTGCCAATTCTAGTGTTGGTTTTTCCGCCAAGTACTCCCCGTAAGCAACCGCTAAATTTGCTATACCAATGGTTATGGCAACATTAGGGTTGGTCATAAGACTACACATCGGATGTATAAGATCATTTAAGACATTGGCTGTAGTTCCGGAAACTCCTAAAGCATTTATTAGCGAATAATAATAAGCACCACTAGAGCCAGCCTCCGCGCTTTGAATTCCGGCAGTGTCAACAGTTTGGCCCGAAGCTCTTTTATATGGTATTGAGTTGGTTATGTTGCCGAGTTCAGCATTGGTGCCTCTTACCGCATTGGCAAGTGCTGTGGCGTCGGCGTTCGAAAGGTTTCCGCGTTTTTGTTGGTCAGCCTCAGCCGCCAGCTGATCAAATGAGTCAACTTGCTGATTAATGTTGTTGGCTATCATTGGACCGGATTGTTGAACTGACCCGTCGTAAATAATACAAAGCGGTACAAAAATAGTGTACAAAGGGTTAATTATACCTAGAGTAGTATTTAATATCCCGTTATTTGTCATAGTTTCTGCTATGT
This sequence comes from bacterium, assembly GCA_021789195.1. Taxonomy (GTDB): domain Bacteria; phylum Patescibacteriota; class Saccharimonadia; order Saccharimonadales; family UBA4665; genus JAJZWH01. The sequence goes on from JAJYJU010000037.1 coordinate 5,565, forward strand.
TGCTAGCTGCTGCATTAGCTTTTAAGTCTTGTCCGTTGCTGCTTACTATAGCCGTAACTCCTTTTTGAGTAGCTTCATCTTGAGTTAACTGCTTTTGGTAGGCTTCCTCTGCCTTAATGATTCCGGACGTGACCGCGTTATCGGCATTAGCTATGCCGTTTTGGGTTGCTTGTTCTTCTTCTAATGATGCTGCATCTAAAGCTTGTTGATCGGTCATGGGTTGGTCTTTATTGCCAGTAAACCGGTTTAGTAACCACCCTCCTAAACTTCCGTCAGTTGCGTCAAGCAGGCTAAGAAAAACCCTACCCTTAGTAATTGGCCCTAGGGCACTCACCTCCTCTTTTTGCATAATATCGCTAATCAACTGATTTCTCGTGACGGCTTCGTTCCGGCTCCTTAAGATGTTATTAAGACCAGGCACCCATTTCGAGATACCTGTAACCTCTTGAACGGTGTATGTATTGCCATCTAGAACACCTCCAGTCCATTGTTGGCCCCCAAATAGGTTAGATTTGTAATGTAACTCGAATCCACCCGACTCATTTAGGTTTTGAATAATCTTGCCTGGTCGGTAGGCATCTAGTCTTCCCCAAGTTGACTCCCGTATATTGCTTAAATTAGTTGCAAACTTTTCTTTTAGAGATTGCCAAGTGCTTGAAGTTGTTGCATCTACTGCTAGAGCTTCCTCGGTTGCTTTGGACGAACTGT
>JAJYJU010000005.1 GCA_021789195.1 bacterium
GAATGCTATGTTGTATACCATCTATAAGAGCCAGCATGTTGTAGTGAAAAGTACTTTGTAAAGGTGTTAGCTTATATAGCTGATTTAACAACTTCTTTGGGTATGTGTCCCTGCGTAAATCTACAACAATTCGCACGTTACCTCTCGCACTCTCATCTCTAAGATCTGAAATGCCGCTGACTTTCTTCTCATGCACTAGCCCAGCAATTTTTTCAAGCAGACTGGCTTTATTGACACCATAAGGTATTTCACTGATTACAATTTGGTACCTGGCCTTGTTTGTTTCTACAATATCTGCCACACCGCGAACTACAACCCCACCTTTACCTGTAGCGTAAGCTGTACGTAAACTCTCTTTGCCATACACAACACCTGCAGTTGGGAAATCTGGGCCTTTAACAAACTTTAATAAATCGTCCAGTGTGGCATCGTCATGTTCGATTTGGTAAACAGTTGCGTCAATAAGCTCAGTTAGGTTATGGGGTGGTATATTTGTAGCCATACCGACAGCAATACCTAATTGTCCGTTTAACAACAAGTTTGGCAATTTAGCAGGTAAAACAGACGGCTGTTGCAAGCGTCCATCGTAATTATCGACGAAATCCACTGTCTCTTTTTCTATATCTGACAACAACTCTTCAGCAATACGGGTCATTTTAGCTTCGGTGTAACGCATAGCAGCTGGCGGGTCACCATCCATTGATCCAAAGTTTCCTTGACCATTTACTAGTAGATAACGCATAGCCCATGGCTGAGCCATTCTGACCATACTGTCATATATAGCCATGTCTCCATGCGGGTGGAAATCTCCCATAACTGCACCGACTACATTAGCGCTCTTGCGGTGCTTAGCGTTTGAGCGTAAACCATCGCGGTTCATCGTGTATAGAATTCGTCTGTGAACCGGTTTTAAGCCATCTCTTACATCTGGCAAAGCCCTGGATACAATTACGCTCATAGAGTACGTCAGATAGCTATCTTCCATGACGTTTTCAATGGTTTGATCTTCTACATTTCTAGAGTGGCTGGAATCTACGCTATCCATAAGCTCACCTTGAATTGCTTCTTTTGGCTCTTCTTCCGGTTGTATAATTGATTTTTCTTCTTCCATAGCTAAACGTCCAAATCCTTAACAAATTTAGCGCGTGACTGTATAAAACTTTTGCGCAACTCTACTTCGGTACCCATTAATTTATTAAATATAGCGTCGGCTTTTTCAGCATCTTCAATACGCACCTTAATTAAGACTCTTTTCTCTGGATCCATGGTGGTATCAAATAGCTGTTCAGCATCCATTTCTCCCAAACCCTTGTAACGCTTAAGCTCCACGAAGCCTGCCTGCCTAAAGCGCTCGTCTTTGCCCTCGTTGGGCACTTTATCGCTTGTTTTGCGAACTTTTGACTCGCGATCCAGTATTTCATTCAGTTCGTCATCACTATAGGCGTAGACACTCTCCTTACGACCTTGGCGAACGAGCTCGTAGAGGGGTGGTTTAGCCAAGTATAGGTGGTTCTCATCAATAATCGGACGCATAAAACGGAAAAAGAAGGTCATGAGTAGGGTCGATATGTGAGCACCGTCTACATCGGCGTCGGTCATGATTACAACTCGGCCATATCTTAAACCTTTTATGTCAAATGATTCTTCAATACCTACACCTAGCGCCTTAATAAGGCTTAGTATTTCATTGTTGGCCAACATCTTATCTAGACGAGCACGTTCGACATTTAATACTTTTCCCCTCAAGGGAAGGATTGCCTGAGTCTTACTGTCACGTCCGGACTTAGCTGAACCACCGGCCGAATCTCCCTCAACTAGAAACAGTTCGGAATTTTTGGGATCTTTACTAGAACAATCTGCCAATTTGCCAGGCATACTCGCACCGTCTAAGATACCCTTTCGGATAATATTGTCTCTGGCGGCCCTGGCAGCTTTCCTGGCTCGCGCAGCCAGTAACGCCTTGCCAACAATCTTGCGAGCAATTGCAGGGTGTTCTTCTAAGTAATAATTTAAGTATTCAGATAAAACAGACTCAACGTACCCTCTTACTTCAGGATTACCTAGCTTATTTTTAGTCTGTCCTTCAAATTGAGGATCGGGTAATTTGACTAAGACAATAGCGGTAAGACCCTCTCTGGTGTCTTCGCCACTTAGGTTCTCTTCTTTTTCTTTCAGCAATCCCTGCTTACGTGCATAGTCGTTAACTACTCTTGTTAGGGCAGCCCGAAATCCAGTTAGGTGCGTACCACCATCAGGGTTAAGAACGTTATTGGCGAAGGTTTTAATGGTCTCAGTAAAGGCTTCGGTATATTGCAAAGCAATTTCAACTTGAGCTTCCTCAATAGCTTTATCTACGTAAAAGATATCCTCATCAACAACATCTTTGCCGATGTTCAAGTGCTTAACATAGCTTTGGATTCCACCCTCAAAGTAAAAGCTATATTTAAGTTGATTGGCTTCATTAATAAGAGTTGTTCTTATGCCCTTTGTTAGATAAGCGGCATGACGCAATCTATCTAGAATAGTGTCATAACTAAAACTAGTAGTTTCTTTAAAAATACTTGCATCAGGGTAAAAGGTTATATCCGTGCCGGTTTGGTCGCTGTCGCCTACAATCTTAAGTTTAGATGTTGGTGCGCCTACCGAATAGGATTGCTCAAATATTTTTCCGTCACGAGTCACCCTAATGATTAGGTTCGAGGAAAGAGCGTTTACTACGCTAATGCCAACACCGTGCAAACCACCAGATACCTTATATCCACCGCCACCAAACTTGCCACCGGCGTGTAGAACCGTCAAAACTGTCTCGACTGTGCTTTTCCCTGTTTTTGGGTGTATGTCTGTTGGTATGCCGCGCCCGTTATCCACTACACGGATGCCGCCATCAGTCAATAAAGTTACCGTAACTTCGGTAGCATATCCGGCAAGAGCTTCATCGATGGCATTATCTACTACCTCCCACACCAAATGGTGGAGACCCTCGGCGCCAGTACCGCCAATATACATACCTGGACGTTTGCGGACCGGTTCCAAACCCTCAAGTACTGTTATCTGTTCCGCAGTGTAATCGTTATTACTAGTTTTATTAGCCACAAATACCCTCTTACTGTTTCAAGACAATCTGTATTTTCCCACTTGAATTTAGTATAGCCTATTTAACAGATATATTCAAACACTTTCCAGATACGATGCGCTTATGCATAAAGAGTTTTTAGGAGATACAAAAGTTGTTGCAAATAACCGCTTATGATTAAATATGCAGGAAGGCTGACAAAAATGTTCGAAAAAATTATTGCCAACCTGCCATACAACCCATCATTAATAAAAGATCTGGGTTTTTATGTCAGGCGTATTCGCAAGGAGGAGTCACTACGCCGCTTGGGTCTGGTGTTTATTATTTTGGCTTTCTTCGTTCAGTTCTTTGCCTTTCTTAACCCACCAGTTCAGAGTTCTGCATCTTCTTCGAATGACATGATTAGCGGAGGGTTTACTTCAAAAACTGAATTAGTTGCAGACTGCGAGAGCAATGTTAGGCACTATAAAACAATCATTGAATACTACAATTTGAACTGTGGCGAATTGGGAGCTGGCCAAGTCGTATCGTTAGTTTCAACCAGTTATCATAAGCAATTGTTCTCTATGGGATGGGACCCGCAAGGCCCAACCAACCCTATTACACATAAACCCACCGACGAGCAACCATCACTTATAAACCTAACCCCCACTCCTTACTGGCGCTATTTATGGTCTTGGGACACTGGAAGCTCATCAACATATAAAGCAGTTAAAGTTGTAAGCAAGCTGACGGGAGATACATTCTTTATCTTATTCTCGTGTGGAAATTTGGTTTCAATTGGAATTCCTCAACCGTACATACCGCCAATACCAACAAGAACCCCAACGCCAACTCCTACTACAACGACTACTCCTACACCTACACCTACACCTACACCTACACCTACTCCTACACCTACTCCTACACCAGCGCCAGTATGCCAATATGACACATCAATTCTTGCCAGTTCATCGCTCTGCAAGCCCTGTGAGAATAGCCTAAGCAGCACCGATACCCTGGCGTGTGTTGAGTACAGCAAGACTGCTTCAGACAATACGCAAGGCGTTGCGGACATTAATGGCAAGACCGCCAATGCGGGAGATAAGATTACCTATACTTTAACTGCTTATAACAGCGGAAAAGCCCAAGTTAGTAACTATGTAATGCAAGACGACCTAACCTACGTACTAGATTACGCAACAATAGTTAGCGATGACGGAGCCTCAGTAAATTCAAATAACATTATTTCATGGCCGGCAGCAAACATTTCCCCATCAGCCAGCGAAACTCATACTATTGTTGTTGCGGTTAAGAATCCTATACCTCAGACTCCGCCATCAAGTTCTGACCCAGCCTACTTTGATCACATAATGACCAATGTTTACGGGGACACTATAAATATCCATTTGCCGCCCAGCACGGTAACAGTAGTAGCCTCGGCGACAACTAGCTTACCAAACACCGGTCCCGGTAGCAGTCTAATTATGGTTGCCGTAATAGTTGTAATTGCCGGATACTTTTTCGCTCGGTCGCGCTTACTTAATATAGAAAGCGGCATTGCGATAGAAGAAAACAACGGGGGAGCATATAGATGAGCGAGCTTAATAGACCAGGATACGAATCAACTACTGAGTCCGATAAACCAGTTGAGATACAAAGGTCAAACAATGAAACAAAAGTAGACAGCTATTCTGAGGCTCCTAAACTAGATGTCGATACCATAAGACAAGAAGTTCAACTGCTTGAACAGCCAGAACAGCCTTTAGAGCTACCATTAGACGACAGCCCTGAGGGAGATCAGCCGGTATACATAGATAGGGCAATGAAGAAACTGACCCTAAAACATGAGCTAACACAAATTAGAACGAAGTTACCTGCCGGCCAGAGACTGCTAAGTAAGGTTATTCACCAACCAACCGCTAGACGAGTAAACGAAGTTGCAGCTCGTACGGTAACTAGGCCTGTCGGGTTGCTTGGTGGTGGTATACTCGCCTTTTGTGGCAGTCTTGTTTACCTGTTATTCACTAAGTATGTTGGCCTTAAATACAATTTCTTCGTACTAGTATTATTGTTCATAGTTGGCTATTTGCTAACTACTTTAATAGAGCTATTGACCAAACTGGTCCGTCCTCAAAAACAAGATTAAGTATTTTTTGCAATAGCCTGTAGATTGCCATCACGGTCTATAGATATTGTGTCATCTGAGGGCTTGTGTTCTACTGGTTTGTCCGGAACAAGAGGCTGTTTAGGAGTAGTGTCTGGCTGCGGTTCATTGTCATGATCAATATGCATTAATCCATCTTCTAGCTCTTGAGCTATTTTATTTACTTCTTGTTTATCTAGCATCTCGCTAGATATATTTTCACTTATGTCTACATTGGTTTGCGGAACACTTGGTTGGCTCGAAACTGGTTGGGGTGCAACAGGAGTGGATTGTAGAGTGGAGAAAGATTGAGATAATGAAGGAGTGAGCGAAGACAATACAGACTGTGATTGAGGTATGGCGCTTTTTTTAGCTACCCATTCATCTAAAAATGAGCCTGATCCAGGAACAGGTTTTGAAGGAGTAGACATCCCGGCGGAAGCAGATGGTCCTCTCATTGGAGATTGGTATGATGGCCATGATGGTCCTGGGCTAAACGAAGATGCGGGAGTGGTAGGAACTGGCTTTGTTTCCATACGAGCGAATATCTCCTTTTCTACTACACTCCTTGGTCTGCCATATTTTGCGGCTGTAAGTTGCTTAAGCGCATCTGCTAGTTTAGGGTTTGGTGTACCTAGAGACGGCAACGTCGCCATACTGAAAGGTTGGGTCGGTACGCCATTTATAAGCGTTCTGACAATCGTATTGAAGTTAGGCACTCTAAGTAGATCTTCGCCCTCAAACACGGGCTGGAAGTAGCGTGCAAGGCTCTCAACGTCATTTTGCCCTACTCTAAATGCAACAATGGTGCCCATGTTACCGAAGACTGAGTCACGAACATCTTCTGTTAACTGAGTCGTGAACTGATTAGCGACTATAAGGTTAAGATGGTACTTACGAGCCTCACTCATGATGGTAGCAAAGCTATCGGTAGAAAAGTTCTGGAACTCATCGACGTATAGACCGAAATCCACACGGTCATCTTCAGGGATATTGGCCCGACTCATAGCTGCCGCTTGAAATTTCATCACAAAGATCATACCGAGAAGGCTCGAGTTTAACTCACCGGTGCGCCCCTTGCTTAAATTAACCAACAGTATTTTACGTTCGTCCATTACTTTGCGTAAGTCAAAAGCGCTTTTAGTCTGGCCAATAATATTGCGCATCATTTCATTGCTTAAGAAGGCGCCGAATTTACTAACAAACCAGCTTACAACCTCTCCAAACTCATTAGATCTTTGCGACTGCGGCATCTCTTTTTCCCAAAATTCAATCACTGTCGGATCGGTAACGTACTGTAGTTTCTGCTTAACAAACTGTGGATCGCGAAATAGTTTAGGTATATCCACGAAGGTTCCTCCTTGAGGATCGGCCATGATAGTTAGTGCTGCGTTCCGGAACAGGTTCTCATACCTAGGACCAATAATGCCTTGGTGATTAGGGTCATACAGCTTATACAACATGTTTAATGCTTCTTGGATTAGAAAGTCTTTTTGGTCAGGTGACTGAAACTCGAATAGGTTTAGTCCCATTGGGTAATCCATGTCTCCCGGACAGAAGTAAATAACATCCTCTACACGCTCTTTGGGCACCATGGCGAGCAGTCTTTCGGCTGTATCACCGTGGGGATCTACAAAAGCAAAACCATTACCACGGCGCATATCCTGGAAAGCCAAATCTTCCATGAAAGTAGATTTACCGGTACCAGTTTGACCAACAACATAAACGTGACGCTGTCGATCAGACGTGCTCAAGCGTATTGGTTTTTTAGCACCCCTAAAGAGGTTGTACCCAAGCAAAAGTCCATCTTCGGGTACATCCCGTGGTCCATCTACTTGTTTTGATGCCTGTCTAGATAGCTGCGAGGTTGGTATATTTCTTTGATCAGGAAAATGGAAAATAGTAGCCATTTCAGTCGAGTTAAGAACCATGGTACGTTTTTCTTGAGGGAAAATACGCATTATGTAATCCGAAGTCAGCCTATCTATATCCTTAGCTGGAACATACTTAAAACCATTTTTTCCCGGCGCATCATATATAGAGAAGCTGGCTATTATATTGCTCAAGATTGCTTGGGAACGTTGCGATATATTAGATGAGACGACAATTCTAATAAGTGTTTCATATCCGGCTTCACGAGTCTTAGCATCAATGGCATCAAGTGTAGCCTGCTCCATATTGGAGAGTTCTTTTTTCTTTTCTTCTTTTTTCTCTTCAATCGGTTTAGCGAAAGCCATGGCAAAACTTTTAGCCCAATCTCCTGCAATCGCACCTTTGCCCGGTTTCCCGCCCGTTCGTTTATTTTCTGCCACACTGTGAGAGAAATCGCGCCATTTATCATATGCTGGACGCATAATGATCTGTATAGCCGCACCATCTTCCTTGCTAAGGGTAGACATGGCATTCAATAGTGCCTGCATGCCATCTCTTTTAGAGTCCTGATAAGTGGCAATTGGGTAAGCAAATGATTTCTTTAATTGCATCTCACCGCCCAACGTCCCGGTAGACTTTCCTACTTTACTAAAAATATTGTGTTCACTAGCTTCTTCTATGCGAGTCGAGGGGTATGCACTGACTATTGCTTGTTTTACAACCTCAACCATAGCAACCGGAGTGGCTGCGTAGAAATAAACAAACCCTTGGCTGCCTATAACTTCAAATGCAAAGTGCCTCTGTCCATATAGCTTAGACTTAAGGCCAGATTTAACTGTACTAGCAATAATGTTGTAAATTGTTTGAGCTTGAGATATTGTCTCTTCAACAACATCTCTATTGTCTCTACCGTTGCCTTCAATGTCTTCACTAGGCGGTGGCAAATGAATGAATAGGGGCACCATTTTAAGACCTCTTTCGATGCTTTTTTGCATTCTAAACACCTTACGCGTTTGCAAAAAGAATATCGTAGCCGCTACCGCAACTATAGTTATTAATCCAGTTATCCAGGCAAATGTTGTCATATTTATTGTGTTAGCTTAATGGTTTTTTGGTACCGCTTCTGTAAATAGTCGCTCTTAAGAACGGCAAGCTGTTGAGCGCGCTCGTATGGATCGCCTTTGGTTCTTTGAACAATATAATTGACCTTGTTAACCCATTCTTTTTCTATCAGGTCTACATCATCGGCAATTGAGGGCGAGGATGTTGCACCAACATTAACCATCTGCGTTGAGTTAAGTGCCGGTAAGGGCTGGTTGGCGTATGCTACATTAGAGGCAATTGGTTGAGGATGGTTAGCTTCCGTTTGACTTACAATTAAGTCACCGCCAACATTAACTGATGGCAAGTTATCTTGCTGCACACCCTGTTGAGGATCCATACCCTCTATTATACAAATTTTCTTTCGTTTTTAAGTGTTAAGTGCAGAGATTTCTGCTTTGGAACGCTTGAAGTAGAGATATCCTATGATTACAAAAGGTATGAAGGCCGCGATATCTGAGAAAGTTAACTGACCAAGAGCTTGAAGTATAACTAGTAGATAGATACCGCTACTCAATATATATGTCTTTAAAGGACTCTGTTGTTTAATAACTCCTGTGCGAACAAGAGCTGAAGTGCCAAACTTACAGAGTAGATAGATACTTGCCCCAGCTAACAACCACCCTAGTATCATGTATACAACAGATGTACTTTTAGGATCGTTTAATAAGAAATACACCCCGTCAGCCAAAATGAGAACTGATGGAGCAAGTGCCTTGTTCGTTGAGGTGGATTTTAAGAATTGCTTCATGTGTGAGGTTAAAAGGAAGCGTGTAATTTTTAAATTACGGTTGCCTTGTTGAGCCCAATAAGTCCAAGTGATAAAACCGCCCTTATATATAAGATTGATAGGCGCTTATCACTCGCGACTTAGGACTAACCGCGTAAATAAATCATAGAAGAAAGATTACGCGACTGTGCTTCTCCAAAAATGGATTAGCTTTTTGTAAGTGTTTTTGTTTTTGTACTTACAAAATTTAAATTAACATTGTGGCATGAATCTGTCAATGCTTAAGCTTTCCGTATTCGTTAAATTTTCCTGGCAAAAGTTATACACAGGTATATTAAAATTTTAACCATAAAGGATATTGACGAGCCTTTATTAAGGATATATATTAATGCTAGCACTTGAATAAAAAAAGTGCTCAAAAACAAAAAGCTTCTGAAACAACGGCTTCTCGCAAGCCGTTGTTCCATAGAAAAAACCGACACAAATTATCTAAACTAAAACTAACAACAAGCACCTCGCCGCAAGGCCATCGGGGTGCTTTTTAGTTCACTTAAAGCCCTGCTGACATTGACCCCTAAAGTCTTATCTGTTAAAATCCATTGTATTAACAGCTTAAAGGAGTAGGTTATAGCCAGGTTCACCCGCTTGAATGATCAAATTCAAGCAACAGAGCTAAGAGTTATTGACGAAGACGGCAAGCAGCTTGGCGTCCTAAGCAAGCAAGAAGCTTTAGCAAAAGCACGTAGTTTAGGCTTGGATCTGGTAGAGGTATCACCCGACGCTAAACCTCCGGTTGCGCGAATTGTTAATTGGGGAAAGTACAATTACCGACGAAGCAAACAGCAGCAAAAAAGCCGCAAAGCTAATAAAGTAGCCGAGTTAAAGCAAATGCGTTTCGGTTTAAAAATTGGCGATCACGATTTAGCCATTAAGCTAGGTAAGGTCGAAAAGTTTTTAGCTGAAGGACATAAAGTAAAATTACTTATTGTCTACCGCGGACGCGAACAAGCTCATAAAGAACTTGGGTTTAAACTAGCTGAGCGCGTAATAGCAGATTTTGCTAATAAAGCAGTTGTTGAGCAAAACCCTCAACTCGCCGGTCGACAGTTAAGTTTCGTTCTAAGATCGAATAACCAGTCAAATAAAACCTCTCTAAGCTGACACAATAAACCAATTTTAAGGAGTTATATGCCTAAATTAAAGTCACATAGCGGTACTAAAGACCGCGTACGAATTTCTAAGAACGGTAAAGTTCGTATTGCCCACCCTAACATGAATCACTTCTTGGGCAAAAAACGGGGCGCTAGGAAGCGTCGTTTAAGTGGATTGCAGACACGTAATGGCAGAATTGCCAAAGACGTAAAGAGATCACTTGGTATTTAATAGTAATTAAAAAGGATTTGTCATGAGAGTTAAACGAGGCGTAGCCACACACAAGAAGCATCAAAAGATTAGAAAAGCCACTAAAGGCTATTCCCATCCTAATAGAGTAAGTGTTAAGCGTGGAAAGCAAGCAGTTACCCGATCATTGCAACACGCTACCGTAGACCGCAAGAACCGAAAGCGTACTTTTAGGCAACTATGGAATGCCCGTATTAATGCAGGCGCAAGGCAAAATAATACTACGTACAGTCGATTAATAGCTGGTTTAAAACAAGCAAATATCTCATTAAATAGAAAAATGCTTGCTGAACTAGCCGTAAACGAACCTAAAGTATTCTCAGAAGTAGTTAAAGCTGCTGTTAAAAAAGCCAAATAAAAAAGCCAGATTATCCGTAAGCCGGGTTCTGTTCTAGTTGGTCATCTATCTAGTCTCAAAGTTACCTTTAAGATCGAGCGGATTGAATGATGAATCCTCGAGCGGGACACTTAAGGCTTTAGGCCTTGAAGAATCCATCTCCTTGCAGCAGACAGGGTTTACCATTAACCATGTATCACTACACGGTCCTGCGGGCTCTTACCCCGCTCTTTTCACCCTTACCCTAAAAATTTAAGGCGGTTTTGTCTCTGTGGCACTTTCCCTAGGCTTACGCCCGGTCGCCGTTAGCGACTGTCCTTCCCTATGCTGCCCGGACTTTCCTCATGTCCTTAACGAACATGCGACCAACCGATAATCTGGCAAAACTTATTATACCTGATTTAACCGGTTATGCCTAGCGCCTCATCTAAGGCACGGTTAACTGCAGCATCCGCTAGTTTATTCAATTCCCGCGGAACGTGCGTAAAGCTTACTTGAGAAAAATGCTTAGTTAAATCTATAATAGCCGAGTGAATCGGCCAAAGATCGCGGTTTCTGACTTTAAAACTCCCTCTCATCTGGTTTACAACCAACAGGCTATCCATAAACACATCTACAACAGCTACTTGACGCTTAAGAGCTTCTTCTAGGCCCAACTTAAGAGCTGTGTACTCTGCCTGGTTATTGGTTGTTATGCCTAAATAAACACCCCTATCCTCCAAGATCTTATCGTTTTCGTCGAACAATACAAATCCGCTGGCACTTGGTCCTGGATTGCCTCTTGATCCACCGTCGGTGTATAGTTTTACTTTCTTATGGACTGAGCTCGTGTTTTCATTCGCCCATTCGTCAATAGGTTCGCCAGCCTTCAGTAGTTTATCTATAGACTCGGCCATAGCACGATCCTGCTCAGTAATCTTGTTGTTTTGATCATGAGTAGATAGCCAGATTTTTACAACATTCCATTCATTTTCCCACCTTGGATGATGGTTTTGCTCCTCTGCCACTCGAGCTACTTGGGTAATGAAATCAAAGGCCTCTTTGAAGTTGATAAAAGTAAACTGTTTAAATAGTCCGTGTTTGGTTTCTTGCCACATATATCAATAACTATACTATGCATAAGGGCCTTCTAAAGCAAACGTTATACTAAAAAACTTTGTTTGAAAAACATAATCCAGTAGCTAGTTGGATAGCTCAACTCAATCAAGCAGCCAAAACAGCAAAAGATCAAGCCTCTCTATCTACTTACTGCTTTAGCCCCTCAATAAGGCTTCAATAAAATCCTGAGTTTGTTCCAGAATTTCACCTGTAACTCTTTCTACAAAAAATATATCTCTAGCTTTCCAATCAAGATTCTTAATCTGGTCAGAAAGAATAACACCGTTAATCTTTCTGGTTTTAATCCTAACTTCAAAAGGGTAGTTCTTCACTTTTGAAGTTATAGGGCAAGCAAGCATTAACTGGGAGCTTTGATTATAATTCTTGGGCGAAAGAATTATTGCAGGTCGTGAACCAGCCTGTTCATGTCCTTTTTGAGGATTAAAGTCAAGCCAAACAATATCTCCTCTGTCAGGGATATATTTCACTACCATATTTCTTTACCAACAGGTTTGCCCCAGTCAACTGCATTGTGACGATTTTGGGGTGTTATAGAGTTTACTAGCTCATTCAAAGTTACTTTTTTAGGCCTTTCCGGTTTAATGGTAGCGACTGCACCGTCGCTAATAATCCGTACGCTACTATTTTCAGATAGACCCAGGTCTTGAGCTACTGCAGTTGGTATACGAACAGCTAGGCTGTTACCCCATTTTTTAACATTTGAAATTGTTTGCATAAATCTACCCTTTCAATCAAAATGATATACAAATGTAGATACATAGTCAAGGATAACTTTAAATGTAAGCATTTTGGTCGGGGTGACAGGGATTGAACCTGCGACCTCACGGCCCCCAGCCGTACGCGCTACCACTGCGCTACACCCCGAGAACAATAAGGATACAATAAATTAGTCGGGCGCCAAGGTGATTAACCTGAGATATCCCAGGTGGGTGCCCTTTCATGCCGGCCACGGCCGTAATGATGCAGGCTCCCTAATGATTAGTATTCAGATAATCATTACTCGGCTGAAGGTTTTTAATTGCCTTCCTACCCGACTTAATATCTATTATATAAGAGATTGGTTAGAGATTAATCACAAAATTGTAAACTGCGTTTTCAATTCCTATAATTTGATTCGAAACAAGCTCGAACACGATAAGAATCAAAAACAACACAGATATAAATCCCATCGATTCAATCCGTTCCATTACTCTTCTGACAGGTTCTGGAGCGAAAGCATAAAGCACTCTTGATCCGTCTAGTGGCGGAAATGGTATTAAGTTAAAAACCATTAAAATCACGTTAATCTGTATAAATATACCTAGGAAATCAATAAACTGGGGGCTGGTGTAAATAAATATATGGGCAACAATTGAGCCTATTATAGCTAGAACAAAATTTGTCATAGGACCGGCTAGACCGACCAAAGCCGCTCCATAGTCACCAAACTTTACTCGATTCGGGTTAAATGGCACTGGTTTTGCAGCCATTATTGGAGGCATATGAATCAACACAAGTGCTACCGGCAATATTATGGTTGTCATCATATCTATGTGCTTAAGGGGATTCAAAGTCAACCTCCCCATATCTGAGGCCGTGCTATCACCTAAGGCCTTAGCCATAACACCATGCATAACCTCATGAACGATCATACTTATGAGTAAAGCAATTATAAAATAGGTTATTTCCAGCCCTGTTAGATTTGAAAACATTATTAATAGTATATCCTATCATTGACCGCTATCTGTTTATGCGCTAGAATGACGATTGAATTTGAGGAAGTAATAATGCAAAAATGTGAATTAACCGGTAAAGGCAAGCAATACGGCAACAACGTCAGCTTTTCTCAACGTCACACTAAAAAAGTGTGGAGTCCTAACCTGCAATCTAAAACCATAGTTATTGACGGGCAAAAAGTCAGCATGAAGCTAAGTACGCAAGCAATTAGAACCTTAAAGAAAAAAGGTCTTCTTTAGTCTTTTTGTAGCACAATAAGCTGCGTAACATCTGTAAGGTCAGTGGATTTTAATTTGAGTTTGGCTAGCGTTTCTCTTGGCTCCATAGCTAGTTCTTTGAGAGCATCCCCTAAAGGTATTTGTGGCACGGGATAATTTAGACTTTTGTCTTCAAAATGAGTCGGTATTACCAGCTTAGGCTCTAGTTCCTTAACGATTGTTAGTGCACCATTTGGGTCTAAAGTATAGCCATGACCACCTACGGGAACAATTAAAACGTCAATGAGACCAATGGTTTCAAGCTGGTCGTCATTAAATTGCGGGTAAATATGCCCTGTAATTAAAACGCTAATGTCGTTGGCTGTAATTTTGTACATAGTAGCGTCATGAGTTTTTTCTTCGCCTGTATGGGCTCTTGCTGGGATACCTGTAATTGAGAAATCAGCAACCTCATATTCGCCTGGATTATCGATTGTCATCTTAGTTCCAACAGGGGCGATTTGGTGATTATTTGATGTGAATAGTGCTACATCGTCTTTATTTACAACTGTCTTTTTGCCTAGTTCTTTTAGGTTATCATCTATAACTAATCTAGCAGATTTGTAACTAATGCTTATGCAGTTGGCTCCGTAAAATTGAAAGTCCATTCTTATCCTTTTAGTTAATCTTTTAGTAAACCATGTCTGTCTAACAAAACCAGGTTCTTAGAATTAATTACCCTGGTAATAAACCGATCACGAATTTGGTTACGATAATTAAAATCGTCCAGATTCATAACAGTATAACTTATATCTTTGCCGCCCTCCTCTTCTTCAAGTCCTGCAATATATTTATCCACGGCATTCTTATTAACATTGCCTACAATTAATACATCCACTGGTGAGCTAGTGTCTCTTGTAAATTGGCCACTAAAGACGACTAAATCAACATGGCCCAAACTCTTAAACTCTTCTTCAGCCCCTGAATTTTCTTCACCGTTAACTGTACTTGCTATTTTATCCTTTTTGCCACCGAATATGGCAAGCAAGGGATTATAGTATTCATATTTTTGATTAACCTCGTAGTAAAGTTTGTTGTTAGTTGTGTCTGAAGTAATGATGCCAACGCTTAAAAGATTAGATAACTCACGACGTACTGAATTAATTTGCTCATCGATTTTTCGGGTAATCTCGCGTACGTAGTAAGCACGGCTAGGATTGCCATAAAAAAGTTTTAAAAGTTTGACTCTGGTTTTAGACCCAAAGAGTTGTTCAATCATAGCTACCATTGTAACAGCACTTTAATAAACAGAGGCTTATTTGTTCAATAGTGTTGTTATTATCGCATCTAAATCAGTTAAATTAACAGGGGTAGTAAACCACTGAATACTTTTGTTGCGTTTAAACCAGGTGTGCTGTCTTTTGGCCAAAGCAATGGTGTCTTTTATTATTCGTTCTTTGGTAATATCTAGGTTTTGATTACCCTCAAAATACAATTTCCATTCAGAATATCCAATACCTTTTAATCCTTCACAATCCCATCCATAATCTAAATTTAGTTGCTTAACCTCATCCTCAAGCCCCAGGTTAATCATTTTTTCAACTCTGTCTACAATCCGTTTCTTAATAAATTCGCTTGATTCAGTCATGCCTATAACTAGTGTATTTTGTCTAAGTTGCCCTTTGGATGCTACTCCTCCATCCGATTCGATTAATCGTATAACTCTGCGCTTGTTTCGCACATCCACCGATGCAACATCAAGACCTTTATCTGATGCAAATTTAATTAACTCTTCAAGAGTCATATTGTTTAACTGCTGCCTAAACTTAGGGTCAGCAGGACCGAGAAAGCTGTAATCGTATATAACTGAATCGATATATAAGCCTGAGCCGCCAGCTAGAATTGGTAGTTTTCCGCGCTTATGTATATCTGATATTTGCTCCATCGCTAGTTTCTTATACTCAGCTGCTGAAAAATCTGCATACGGCTCAATAATATCTATGAGATGGTGCGGCACCTCTTTACGCTCATCAAGGGTTGGTTTAGCTGTACCTATATCTAATCGTTTTCGTACCATCCAAGAATCAGCGCTAACAACTTCACCGTTATATTTCTTGGCTATTTCAATCGCAAGATTGCTTTTGCCCATGGCAGTCGGTCCGACAATAACTATTAACGGTAAGCTCATACTTAATGTGGCCACCAAATTAGATTTTCAATCTCAACTCTAAAATCGTTTGCTACTACTCCTTCGCTTCTTAAGGCTTGTTGATGACCTTTTTTACCACCAGGATAACCATTTGCCAGATAGCCCTTCTTATTTACTACTCTTTGCCATGGCAGCTTAGGATCACCGTAATGTGCAATTCCGCCTACCATCCTTGCTGCCCTTGGGTTTCCTGCTAATGCTGCAATTTGTCCATAAGTCATTAACCTTCCCTTAGGGATGGTTTTTACGATAGCAATAACTTCCTGCTTAAAGATTGGCAAGTTGTCGCTCATAGAATTAGAGCGAAGAGTGTATAACCCTTGATTTGGCCTCATTAGCAACTGTCTTTAAGAATTCATCAACGGCCATAGGCTCTTTGCGTTCCTGTACTAGCATATCTGATCGTATGCGAGGAACAACTGAGTCACTATCGATTTCTTTAGGTCCAACCACTACAACATAAGGAACTTTGAGCATCTCTGCCTGGCGAATCTTCTTACCTACAGAATCATTGTCGGCATCAATAGATAGTCTAAGACCTAGTTTTTTACCCCTACTCACTAAATCTTCGGCATACTTAAGTGTGGCTTCTTCTTGATTTAGAGTAGCTATTCTTATCTGCTCAGGTGACAACCAAACCGGAAATTTTCCGGCAGTATGCTCTATATATACGCTTAGGAAGCGCTCAATAGAACCTAGAATGGCCTTATGGATCATAGCTGGTCGCTTAATTGAGCCGTCTTTATCTATATAGCCTAGACTAAATCGTTCTGGCTGAACATAATCTAACTGCACAGTCGCACATTGCCATTTACGCCCAAGCGCGTCACGAACATGAATATCTATCTTAGGACCATAGAACGCCGCTTCACCCTTAACTATTTGATAATCTAATTCTTCCTCTTTAGCTATCCTCTCAATTATGCCCTCAGCCTCGTTCCATTGAGACACATCACCAAAATAGCGATCGGTATTGTCTCTAAAAGACAGATCGACAGATAGAGGCATATCTAGAACTAGATACATCTTTTTGATTATGCCTATAATTGAGCGGATCTCATCTTCAATCTGATCGTGTCGCACAAAAGCATGAGCATCATCTTGTGTAAATGCCCTTACACGAGATAATCCGTGTATTTCCCCGCTCTTTTCATCTCTGTATAGCGTTGCAGTTTCCATATAACGCTGAGGTAAATCACGGTAACTTCTTGGTTGAGATGCATATATTTGAGCTACATGAGGACAATTCATCGGTTTTAGCATGAACTCATCATCTGACTCTATACTCTTAACCTCAAATCGTTCCGGGTATTTATCGTAGTGGCCAGACTTTTTATATAACTCAACCTTAGTAATGTGTGGTGACCAAACTTCTTCATAGCCGGCAGCAATCTGTAGTTCTTCAGAAAAAGCAATCAACTGATTACGCAAGATCGTACCTCTCGGCGTAAACAATGGAAGCCCAGAACCAATAAGATCTGAGTGCACAAACAAATCTAGCTCTTGCCCTAATTTACGGTGATCACGCTCTTTGGCCATCTGCTGGTTATTTAAATACTCATTGAGTTCACCTTCGGTTGCAAATGCTACTCCGTACACCCTTTGCAGCTGGTCCTTATTTATGTCACCACGCCAGTAAGCTCCACTGACACGCACCAACTTAAAGTACTTAGCCCCGCCTGTAGAAGATAGATGAGGCCCGCGGCACAAGTCTACAAAATCACCGTCTTTATAGAAGGAAACTTTATCTACCTTTGACGCTGTTTCTGATATAGTACCCATCTCCTCGGGATTTAGATCATTGGCTAGCGTTGTACCCGCTCTCTTTAAATCGTTCAGCAGTTCTTCTTTATATGGTTGATTATTGTCTTTAGCCCAGCTAATAGCCTCATCTATTGGCAAGTCATACTGCTCAAAGGCTAGATTAGCTTTAATAATCTGGCGCATCTCTACTTCAAGTTTAGCTAAATCATCGTCAGTTAAAGTGTAGTCTGGAATTTTAATATCGTAATAGAATCCGTTCTCAGTGGTCGGCCCAATTCCAAATTTAGCATTAGGCCAGGACTTTTGGATAGCCGTGGCCAAAATGTGAGCCAAACTATGTCTTAGAGGAACTAATTCCGTCTCACTCATATCTGTTACTTTAGCAAATTTATTAATTAAAACAAAAAGCGGTTGAATGATCTCGCAAATTCATTCAACCGCAATCTCGTTGATTTGAGCGGGAAAACAATCTCGTCAAAACTTCACCTGTGACAATTATCATAGCAAGGATGGTACTATATGGCTAGCCTATTTTTGCTGTATTTTGCACATTCCCCAATGTGGATAACTGCTTTTGCTTTATACCATTTATGACATATGAGCATGGACTGTTTTTCATATATGACATTTGACTATATAATGCATGCTGCAAGCGGAACAATTTATATATACGGGCGATTAGCTCAGTTGGCTAGAGCGCTTCCTTGACGTGGAAGAGGTCACAGGTTCGAGTCCTGTATCGCCCACCAGTCCGATCACCGCTTGACATTAACTTCAGTATTCTGTAACATTGCCAGGTTAAACGGAGCAGAAGTGGAGTTTTGAGTACCACTCAAGTTAGTGTTCTTGGATCCTTCCAGTTGTTTTACGAAGACCTGGGTTCCAAGCCAACAAATCGCATACGTCGCCCCCGTTAAATAAGCTATAAGGGGCATTCAAAGAGCCAAAAGTAATTTTGGCTCTTTTTATATGTTCTTATGTATGTTTGCCTTAAAACTAGCTATTTTATTAGCGCTATGTCAATATATTGATATGGTTTGTATATACTGTGGAGGTAACACTAGGGTTACGAATTCTAGACCGCAAGTACGTTCTAATCAGGTTTGGCGACGTAGGCAGTGCAATAAATGTGGCGCCCTGTTTAGTACAACAGAGAAAAATGATCCGGGGGAGACGTTAGTTGTAAAAGTAGATGACGGTAACCAAGAGAGCTTCTTGATCGAAAAACTTTTCTTAAGTATTTATGAAAGTATGAAATATCGTAAAAATGCAGTGGCTGATGCTAAATATTTAACTCAAACGGTAATAAATAAGCTAAGCCACTCAACAAATAATGGTGTTATCGATTCAAAACTAATTACTAAAGCTGTTTTAGTTAGCCTAAATAGATTCGACAAAATAGCAGCATCCCATTACTTAGCTTTTCACAGCAATTAGTTAAACCAAGAGCTAAGAAATATTAGCTTTGTTTGAACTTAAGTCCGGGGTATCTTTTTGAACTACTACCTTCTCGGTTATATCAAACTTATTCAGATATCTTTTAAATATTAGTCGGGTTTGGGAATTAATGGCAGCTAACGAGCCGAAAGCAACACTTGTGACTGGTGCTAAAACCCACTGCAAAACCATTAGTACTGACCGATGCCTGCGCACGTGCTTGGGTCGGGGTGGCAACGTTACTAGACACACGTATACAGTCGCTAATAGGCCTATGAGCCCTATCTTCTGTATTCTGCTAACTATTAGGGGTATTTCATTGGCAGCAAAGCTCTGTGGGCTAATTAAAGGTGGTATAAAGGCAGCTCCGAAAACTAATATAGTGCCCGCAGCCCAATTAACGTGACCTTCTAGCAAATTTAAAAACTTGGATAGCAAATCTAATCTTGGCACCGAGTTTTTATGGAAAAAACCCTTGTCTGCAACATAAGCTACATCTGATGCACCATAGGTCCAGCGTCTTAGCTGAATGTACTGAGCTTTTATTGTTCTAAAGTAACCGTCCGCCAACACCGCATCCTGATAGACCGGCACACTAAGTGGATATACTTGGTACTTTCCATCAAAATGAAAGTAACTTCGCCAGAAGTGATGTCCATCTTCTACGACCGTGCGCGTACTCCAAAAGTCCATTTCAATTAAAGCTTGCATGGATTGAGCATGAGCCGAAAAATTACGTACTCGATGAGGTCTAGTAGTGTTGACTATGTAAAATACGGTGTTGCTAGTAGCAATAACGCGCATCATAGTCGATGCTTCCCAAATATTATTAGTAAACATTGCGAGAGGTTGGAAAGACGCTCTAATAGGGTCAGGAACAATGCAAAAAGCATAGCTCACTGCCTGAAAGTAATGCTTGTCTGGTCTGTTATCTGCATCTAGGGTAGTTACGATAACGTTCTTTGGATCAATTCGTTTCTCAGATAGATATTGTTTGAGTTTGCGTCCGGCACAAGTAATGTTCGAACCCTTCCCTATTATCTCGCCAGGCAAATTAGGTGGATGTTTTACTGCAAAAGCATCTAGGAAATGGTCCTTATATTCATTAATAAGAGTTAGTACGCGTTTTTCGGGTTCCTCGCCTGCTCTACCTTCATATGCAATTACTAAAATTAGTTTTTTATTATCTTGCTTACCATCAATTATGGATTTAATAGTTGGTTCTAGAATATCTCGGCTTTCATTCACGGTTGCAATAATAACGGCATGTATTAAGTCAGAAGGTTTGAACTTGTTTGGAGACGAATCTAGTCTTTGAATATTTCTGATGTGCCACTTGGCTCGTTTGGATAAATCTTCTGGGTCTATATAACGTTTTTCAACATCTTTTAAAAGGCTACTCCAATCTTCCTTAAGATGCTTTTTCATATATCTATAACCCTTTAGACCATCCACGCTAAAACCAACTGAGCGAACAAAGTATATAAGCAAGTAGGCCAGTATAAATATTACGGCGAACGTTACGTTTATTAGACTGAGAAATACTGGAGCTAAAAGTAATAGCCAGCTTAAAAGACCAGGCAGAATTTCAAAAAAGCGATAGTGGGCATGTCTATCCTTTTCAAACGGAATTTCTATATCTGTCATATGCTTAGATTAATGAAGCATCAATAAGGAGTTGCTTACTATAATGTCTAGCGCGGTTAAGAGCACTCCAATAGATAGAATTACTACTGATAGATTACGATTAATTGAGTATGTGCGAATGCTTAAGTATACATTGATAGCAAGGACTAAGAGGGCAAATATGCCAAAACTGACTATTTCACTTACGCCTCCGGTATGAAACGCACTGACACCAAGATTTGAGCGATATTGAACTATATAGCTATTGCTCTGTGACGAAGAAAGCTTTAAAAATACAAAGCTGGTTGCAAAAAATGCTAAAAAAGCATTGACCGTAAGCAGCAATAGCACAAATCGATCTCGGAAATAAGTCCTCGTGGTTGCCATGATTACTAGGGTACATTGTAACAGCTTTTGTTATAATTACCCCGTACTTTAACGCCACCTTAGCTCAGTTGGTAGAGCGACACATTCGTAACGTGTAGGTCGTCGGTTCAATCCCGACAGGTGGCTCCAATTAAGCGGGTGTCGTATAACGGTATTATGTGGCCTTCCCAAGGCCGAGACAGGGGTTCGACTCCCCTCACCCGCACCAAGGTGTTTAAACTAGCACGTATATCTGGTATTATTACCCTTGTTCAAATGGCCTGGGCTCGTAGTGAAGAGGCCTATCACGCCTCCCTGTCACGGAGGAGATCGCCGGTTCGAATCCGGTCGGGCCCGCCAAGTAATACCATTGACACGTTAGTATTACTCCTATATAATGTGTATTATGAACTACACGCATAGTATCACTAGTAAGGGACAGATTACTATCCCCAAAGAGTTCCGGAAACAACTTGGCCTAGACAAGCTAGGTAAGGCCACTCTGCAAGTAAACAATAATAACGAAATAATAATAACTGCTCCTAAGGATTTGTCTGAAGTGCGGGCATTACTACGTAAGCCCTCATTTAAAGATAGTACCTCTGAAAAAGAACAGGCTATAGGTGCTCAGCTGGCAAAAAAATATGGCGTTAGTTGATACCAATATCCTATTACGTTGGCTCCTGGGTGACCATAAAGAATTAAGCCCTAGAGCTGAGAAAATAGTACAAGAGGCTAAGCCGTCTAGTCTACTTGTTACCGACATCATAGTTGCTGAAATAGTATACGTACTTCGTGGTACTGGACGTGATAGACAGCAGACAAGTGAGGCTTTGTTGCTAATAGGACGAACAGAAGCTTTTAAATACGAGAACGAGGAGTTATTAGCTGAAATTATTAGGTTCATAACTACAACAAAGCTAGATTTTGCTGATTGCTACTTACTTGCTCGGTCACGTAGAGAAAAGTTGGAACTTGAAACCTTTGATGGCCCATTAAATAAACTCTATCTAGCAGACTAAATAAGTAATTCAGTAAATAGATTGAGTTATAAAATAGTTCCAAACCTGTAAAGCCACGGCCCGCCAAGTTTAACTAGACAGACTAAGTAGCTTTAAGTTAAACTTAATACATGGGTACAATTACAACTAAACAGTTACGCGACAATATGTCGCAGGTCATTAGCGACTTACGACAAGGTAAATCCGTCCAATTAAGTTATAGGCATAGTATTATAGGCGTCTTGCAGCCATTACAAGAAGCTAGTCAAACATTAAGACGTAGCTCCCCTGAAGCTATACGTGAAGGTCTGAATGGCTTAAAAGATATGTTTATCCCCGATAATGCCAGCAAAGATACTCGTAGCATAAAAGAACAGCTTACTGATCTACGAGACAGAAAGTACGCTAGTTAGATGACCTTTGTAGACGCTAATGTTTTATTAGAAGTAATACTAAGGCGTACTAGAGCGACTATTTGTGAACGCTTCCTTGGCAATAACGAAGATAAGGCTATTTCAACCCTAACCCTTGATTTAGTCATGTATTTTGTAGAGAGAGATAATATAACTTGGCAACCAGTTAAGACTTTTTTAGAAAGCTTTAACTGGCTACCTATAGTAGAAGCCGATGTTCAGTGGGCTTTCGCACAATTTAGAGGCGCTGATTTTGAAGATGCCCTGCAAGTTGCGTGTTCTATCAGAGAAGGCTGTAATAAATTTGCAACACTAGATGCATCTCTGTCTAAAAAGTACTCCGATGTCTTAACGGTTGATCTACTGCGCTAGAGTAATAGTTCCAAACCTGTTCAGCTACGGCCAGCCACATAACTGACCTCTGTTTGAGTTAGAACCAAACCGGATGCTAGAACCATACTGATATAATTAAAGTTGTGGACAGATACTCACCAAACAAGAACGTTATACACCCTCAAGAATTACTGAAAAAAGAGCTAGTAGGCTTTAGGAAATTTAATAACGTCTTGGCAGTTAAAATAACTAATGGTGTCGGTTCAATGTGGAGTGCTTATATATTTGCCGTATTATCACTGATGTCGCTACCAGCAATATTTGTAACAATTGACAGCAATCTTAGGCATGACTTCCCGAAGTGGATTATTGCTACAAGCATGATTACGCTTATAGCATGGATATCACAAAACTTTCTCCAATTAGTTCTATTGCCAATTATCATGGTTGGTCAAAATGTTATCCAAGGCCAACAAGACGCCAAAGCCGAGAGTGATCATAAAACACTAACATATCTAGCTAACTTGCAAGAAGAGCAAATGATAGAGTTAAAAAATCAAGCTGAAACATTAGAATATCTAAAGAAAGCAATTAAGGGTTAGCGCAGCAAAACTCAGTGTGTTAGCTGGTGTCTATAACGCAGTAATCAGCACACACTATATATGCGGTCTATATAATTGATTGTCTATTGGTTTATTTATTTTAAGACATCAAGTGTGTGACAGAACATAAAAGATAAAGATTTATAATAGTAACTATGCACGAGCCACACAAAAAAGATAATAAGCTCTCAGATATTATTCTAGGCGGACAAGACGGACTAGTAAGTATACTAGGTCTTTTGCTAGGTTTAACGGCGGCGACTAGTACATCAAGAATTGTAATAGCAGGCGGGCTGGCAACTATATTTGCCGAGACTCTCTCCATGACAGCAGTAGCATACACCTCTAAAATGGCTGATCGGGATCATTACGATGCAGAACGGAAGCAAGAGATCAAAGAAGTTAATGAGGTGCCGGATATTGAGCGACAAGAAATTGTTGATATATACACCGCCAAGGGCTTTAATGGTAAGCTGCTTGACGATATTGTCAGTCATATCACATCGGACCACGAGCTTTGGATTGATACTATGATGCGCGAGGAGCTTAACCTACTACCTGTTGTTAAACGAGATGTGTATCGTTACGTCTTCAATGTAGGGTTGTCTACCTTCGCTGGAGCAATGCTACCATTAATACCATTCTTCTTGTTGCATGTTCATACAGCATTAGTAACTGCTTTAGCTCTTTCGGTAATTGTTTTAGCGGCTATAGGGACATATAAAGCTAAGATGACTCTTGGTAAACCTATTAAAAGTGCAGTTCAAATGGTGATTATTGGCATGGGTGCAGCTATAGCCGGGTACTTGATTGGGCTACTATTTAAGGCATAAATCCGCTCATTTTTTAGCATTAGGGTGAAGTCTAATTTGGAAATCTACAACTGTCTGATTTCTCAGCTCGAATGACTTATTTTGTTGTTGAGATGTAATTTATGCCTTGGTTTACAAAATAGATCTTAACCTAACAACCAAGGCCCGTCATTATATTTATTGCATTTATTTGCTGTACAACGTTACACATGAGCAATAATTAGCCCGTTCCTTAGAACCAACTCTTTGCAAAGCCGTGCGTAGTTACAGTAAACTCTATAAGAAATAAAGAAGTTCCATAATTGGAATGCTACGGCACCTCTAAGCATAAGTGCCATGATATAGTACTTGTATGCATTATTTGGGATTAAGACACAAAAATGAACGAAGTAGACTAAACAAAAAAGATAAAGACACCTCCTATATTAAATTCTTAGATAAGCTTACCTTTGTTGCTGGAGTAGTTGGTCCTTTTACAGTGCTCCCACAAATTTACTCAATATTTACTTCTCATTCAGCTAAGGGCGTATCACTTGCCACTTGGGCATTAATCTTTATTGTCACCTTCCCTTGGATTTTATACGGTGTAGCCCATAAGGATAAAAGTATCATTGTTAGTTTCACGCTGTGGGAAGTAGTTAACCTAGCTGTAGTAGTTGGCGTAGTTATTTACGGATAATTTAATTAAGTACGATTACTTTGTGTTAAACTAGTTCATACATTAACAATTTAAAATATTAAGAGCGCAGCGAGAGATCTAGCTTTATGACCTGCCGGCAACCTAATTAGATTAGGTGCCCCATCTAGTCCGCCATATAAGGAAAAGATATTTATATATGTAAATCATCCTTTCTAGTCATGGCTACAGAAAGGATTTTTTAAATGAATTTAAGGACAGCTGAATCGGTATCTCCTAAGCATCCGGATAAAATATGTGATCAAATTTCAGATAGCATTGTTGATGCTGCTCTATCTGGAGATTCTAATTCCCGAGTTGCAGTTGAAGCGGTTGGTGGTCACAAATTGCTTACTGTAATTGGTGAAGTAACTAGCAAGACTAAGATAGACTATGAAAAAATAGCCCGTCAGTTCGTAGATGATAGTTACGAAGTCAGGGTTCAAGTTGTTCAACAAAGTAGTGAAATTGCTAATGGCGTAGATATTGGTGGAGCCGGCGATCAAGGCATTATGGTTGGTTATGCCACTAATGAAACCCCTAACTTCATTCCACTTGAAGT
Organism: bacterium; assembly: GCA_021789195.1. GTDB lineage: Bacteria > Patescibacteriota > Saccharimonadia > Saccharimonadales > UBA4665 > JAJZWH01. The sequence goes on from JAJYJU010000005.1 coordinate 25,473, forward strand.
GGAGCTTAGCCGGTCCTTAAACCGATTTTTGTACAAGCAATTCCCTTATGATGGCAAGACCCAAGTCACATTAAGTAGCAACCAGGTCGTTGCAGTAGTTGCTAGCTTTCAACATGCCAAAAAACAAGAATTAGAATCACTAATAATGGATTGGCTAAAACAAAAAGGGTTTAAATCAAGTATAGAAATATTTGCAAACCCCGCTGGAGATTGGGAAGTTGGTGGTTTTGACGCTGACACTGGTTTAACCGGGCGCAAACTAGCTGTTGATAGCTATGGACCAAGAATTCCGATTGGTGGTGGAGCATTCAGTGGAAAAGATGCTTCTAAAGTTGACCGTTCAGCTGCCTACATGGCGCGAAAAATTGCAGTAGACTATTTAGCAAAACGTAAAGCTAAAGAGGTATTTACCCAGCTCGCATACGCAATTGGCGTTGCAGAGCCGGTTGAAGCCATTGCTATTATTGATGGCAAAGAAGAAAAAGTCAGCGGATATGACCTTACGCCAAAAGGAATCATTAACTTTCTAGAGTTAAATAAACCGCAATTCGTTAATACCGCTCAGTACGGTCATTTTGGAAATGATTTTATCTGGGATAAAGCTTCCTGATACGAATTTTAAAAGTGTATAAAAATTTGTTCATGTTGAGTCTTCTTTAGCGGATTGATATAGGTGGATATAGGTTGAAGGTTAAAAGATATGTGGGCAGCTTGAACACTATCTCCCGAGATAGATATTACTTTTACGATCTCCAATGTATAGCCGGTATTAATAATTCCGGATATCTGCCCGACTTTTAGACTAAACAATGCTTGGGTGATCTGAGGTGCTACATTTGGATCGTTTTGACTTATTGGCGTTGGGAATTGACCACCATTATTCTTGGTTGAAATATCGTCAGATACTTGAGAAGCAAGTGTGGCAAAATCAGCACCCTTATTAAGACTATTTAGTGCACTTTGCGCTCGTTGTTCAGTTGCAGTATCAAGCTGTGCTACTACTGCTTGTTGCAGCATTTGCGACTTTAACTCACGCTTAAAATCTGATTCATTCCAACCCCAGAAATCACTTAACACCTCATTGAATTGATGTTGGTTGGAACCCAGTCTATTTTGACTTTGAACAAGCGCGACTTCTTGGTTAACTTGCTGATCGGAAACGCTGACATGGTATTTGCTCGCTAACTCTTTGACATACACGTTCGTAATAACCTCGTCCATAGCCTGTTGCTTGTATCTGTCTAGCTGCGCTTTGCCAGCTTTGGTTGAAAAGTCTACTTGTTGCTGAGTCTCGTAATAATGCATATATCTCTTTAGTTCAAATAGATAGCTTTCGTATGACACCCAGAACCCGCCAACCTTCGCTACCGGCAGGGGTATAATCTGTGTCACGCCATATATAAAGCTACTGGTGTTTTGAAACTTATACAGCGCCAACCCTATGTATGCAAAAAGTGCTACAACCGCCAATATAATGATTGATGTAGATATCTTTACTATGCGTTTCCTTGAATGCTGCAAAGGATAGATATACTTTCTGGCGCTGGATAATACATTTTCTCGATGTTCTGCTACTGTTTCGTCAGTAATTTTAGGTACGTTAGCAAACGCTTCCTTAATACGATCTTCGGGTGCTTGGCGACGCTTAATAACACCCCTGATTGGCGCAATCTTAGGCTTAGGTATAGCTTTTTTTAGTTTATTCAATTTGTCCATGTGCTTCAGTCTGATTCAATACGGAGCCTGGATAATCGTTGGTTGTAATGCCTAGTTCTCTTAAAATTTCGACAAATTTCTTTTGGATTTTTGCCGGATGATGAACATCGTGAATTACTATCTCACCAACATAGGTCCGCATAATAATTGTACCAAATCCAAGCAGGGTTTCTTGTATCCCTAATACTTCGTAGCTAACCGATTGAATCTGTCTTAGTCCAAGGTCGGATACGCTACGTTTAAAAAGACCCTTTTGTTTAATCTGCAGAAATCGCTGATTTGTAACTATAAATACACTAAAATGCCAACCTATCCATGAGGGAAAGAAGATAATTATTCCTGCTCCAAGACCTATGAGTAGACCATAGGTGAATATTTTCATTCCGTAAGCTGGGCGAGCAAGCGTTGGCAATACACCTACTAATGGACCCAGTAAGCCGAAAATCAAACCTTTGCGCATAACTACGGGGTGTTTTCGAAACACAAACAGCACTTCTTCATCATCAAACTGGTCAGCAAAGTACTTAGTGGGGGTATCTTTCTTTTGTTCAGCCATATATAGCTATTATTGTACCGCTTTTATCTCTTATAAGTTTGTATTTATATTTTCATTTAGTTTTAAGTCTAGCTTGAAATTTTTCTCGCAAATGCTTAAGTTTTGGATTAATTATAATCTGACAGTATGCTTGGGATGGGTTGCGTTCATAATATCTCTGGTGATAATCCTCAGCTTTATAAAATTTTTCAAGAGGCTTAATTTCAGTTACTACGTTACCTGGCCATAACTTAGCAACCTGTTTTTTGGATTCCTCGGCCAAAGTTCTTTGATTTAAATCTGTATAGAAAATAACTGACCTGTACTGTTCGCCTACATCGTTACCTTGCCGGTTAATCGTTGTCGGATCATGAATTGCCCAAAATATATCTAGAACATCTTTGTACTTGATCTTATCAGAGTCAAAATAAACCTTAACTACTTCTGCATGGCCAGTATTGTCACTACATACCTGTTCATATGTAGGGCTAGCTACCGAACCACCTGAATAACCTGACTCAACAGCAACAATTCCATCTATTAAATTAAAAGCCGCCTCTAGACACCAAAAACATCCGCCTCCTAGAATAGCTGTTTCAATCTTCTTAGTCATCTGATTTATTAAGATTAAATTCTAGTGCCGTTGAGTTAATACAGTAGCGTTTACCACCGTGCTCTTTTGGGCCATCATCAAATAAATGCCCCAGATGACCGTTACAATTACCGCATACAACTTCAGTTCGTTCCATTCCATAACTATTGTCTGGCACCAATTTAATACCAGCTTGATTGACTGCAGTCCAAAAACTTGGCCAGCCGCACCCAGCATCGTATTTATAATCTGATTTAAAAAGAGTTTTACCGCAACCGGCACATTTATACTCGCCCTTTCTCCAGAAATCATCAAACTTGCCACTAAACGGCGGTTCAGTATCTTTTTGTCGCAGTACCTTATACTGTTCGGGCTTTAGGCGCTTTTGCCATTCCTTATCACTAAGACTTATCATTTGGCCCTCGTATTTCGAGCTTGGCTTAAGTCGGCTGAATATCTTGGCGCCCCTAGAAGGATTCGAACCTCCAGCTTCTCCTTAGGACGGAGCTATTTTATCCATTGAACTATAGGGGCCTACTTCTTACCTTGAGTAAACTTATCATGAACAGTGTCGTAATCAAAAATTTCTTCTTTTGTAAACCAATGGGCAATCTCTTGTTTTGCCTCTTTTGGATCTCCAGAAGCATGAATTAAATTAGGTAGTGACAAAGCATTTTGATGAGCGTAGGTAAAGCTAATGTGTGAGTAATCACCTCTTATCGTTCCCGGAAGAGCTGCTTTAGGTTCGGTCGTGCCTACCATTTTTCTAACAACCTCAACAGCCTCTATTCCTTCTAGTACCATAGCCAGAATTGGCCCTTCTTGCATAAAATCCAGTGTTACGTCAAAAGCTTCCTGGCCACGGCGGGATATCATTTTGCCTATAGTTTCATAGTGATGAAAGTACTGCTCTTTACTAGGCTTTATTATCTTTGCAGCTACAATCTTAAGTCCAACTCTCTCAAAGCGAGTAATAATTTCACCGGCCAGTGCTCGCTGAAGAGCATCTGGTTTTAAAAGTATGAGGGTTTGTTCCATGCTTAAACGCAATTATAACAGATGTAAGTAGTTTCACATAGAGATATTTTAGGCTGTGTCGTAAAATATATGTATGCTTTTCGTAAAAGCAAAAACCGACTTTATTGAATATCTGGAAATTGAACAAAATCGTTCGCAACGAACAATTTCCAATTACGACCATTACCTAACCCGGTTAGCTGATTTTGCAGGCGACATTAATGTGGAAGACATAAATTCAGAGATGGTGCGCAAATGGAGGCTTTGGCTAAATCGACTGGGAACTAACACTAGTGATGAGCTAAACCCGGCAACTCTCAACTATCACCTGATTGCCCTTCGGAGTTTCCTTAAGTTCTGTGCCAAGCGAGATATACCGGCTATGAACCCGGCTAAAATTGAACTAGCCAGAACTAAACGAAAACAAGTAACCTTTTTAAACGAAGAGGAGTTGGAATCACTTTTTGCTCAGCCAAAAATCCAAAATCTAGTCGGTTTAAGAGATAGGGCTATTCTAGAGCTTTTATTTGCA